>NZ_JAYGHH010000001.1:267639-312434 GCF_034931045.1 Nodularia sp. UHCC 0506 | reverse complement strand
GAAATTGTAGTAGCAACTGGACAACACCCCAATGTTGAGTTTCTCAATTTGGCAGATGTCGGCGTGAAATGGCGGCAGCATCGCTTGGTTGTGAATGACAAATTACAAACCACAAACCACCGCATTTATGCCTGTGGTGATGTCATTGGTGGTTATGATTTTCATAATGTTGCTAATTATGAAGCTAGAATTGCTGTCAAAAATGCCCTGTTTTTTCCCCGATTACCAGTCAATTATCGCTGCATTCCTTGGGGACTAAATTCTCATCCCAGGTTGGCGGAGGTGGGTTTAACAGAGGCACAGGCAAAACGCCAATTTAAACCAAATGAAGTTTTAGTATTAAGACAATATTATAAATCAGTCACAGCAGCCCAACTACAAGACGAAACGACAGGTATCTGTAAATTAATTGTACACCGCAATGGGGAAATTTTGGGCAGTTCAATACTGGGGGCAGAAGCATCAGAGTTAATTAATTTAATTGCCTTAGCTATGGCTCAAAAAATTCCAGTTAAACAGTTAGCAAATTTATCTGCTGTTTATCCCAGTTTTTCAGAGATTATCGCAAACACAGCTAGAGAATGGAGTCAGCAAAAGTTAAGTAGTAATTCTGCTTTACAAGACTTTCTCGAAGGCTTGTTTCATTTTCGCCGTGATTGGAACTTGTAATCAAAAAGTGTTAAAATTGTTTACTGAATTCCTATTTTGTACATCCAAAAAAATAACGATAAAAATAGAATCAATGCAAATATAGCCATATAAATTACAGGCAAAGTGAGAGGAATTAATAAAAGTGAACTAACCAACTCCACAAAGATTAAACTGATGAGTACCCTAATCACTGTTGTCCGATTTAATAAATTGCATAATATTGCACCTAATGGCGCACCAACTACAACTACTGGGACTGCTGCCAACCAATAATTACTAACTGGCTCAATAAAGTTTCCCAGCATAAATTTATGCAGAAAAAAACCTACAGCAGTGTTAATGGACATTAAAATTACGGAGTTAGGAGTACTTACTTTTTCACAAACACCAAACAATAATACCATCACTGAAAAAGCAAAAATATCCATTCCACTCCCAACTAAACCACTAATCATTCCTCCTATGATTCCTACAAGAAAAGATACATTTCTTTCCCATTTACCCCACGATTGTATAACTAAATTTGGCTGATTTATATGACGATTTAGAAAAAACAAAATAATCGCAAAACTGCTAATCATGATTGTAAAACCAATCTTGATTGCATTTGCGGGTATGATAGGAGCTAAAAAAACTGAGCTAATAATAATTCCTGGAACACCTCCCAGACTTACCCAACGAATAAACCGCCACTCCAATGGAGTACCCATAGCCACAATAGTTAAGGATGCGGCTCCCATACCAACAGTTTGAATAGCAAGAGAAAAAACTCTAGCCTCATGTGCAGGAACTTGCAACACCTTAGTCAGAACTGGAAAAGCTACTGCGCCTCCACCCATACTTGTCCCGCCAGCAATCATTGAACCAAAAACCATAGTTACAGCAACTTGCCAGTAACGAATCATATTAGATAGCGCTGAACTAGGGCCAACAATGATTAACCAGGTTGTCCATACAGTTAAAGCAACTATAATGCTTACACGAATGAATGATTGGGAAACCCAAATCTTAGTAAATAAAGCAAAAAGGATGCGCCCATTCATAATATTTTTAAATTTGGATTTAGGGGTTGAAATCTCCGGGTGAGACAATCTTCAATTTTGAATTTTGAATTTTGAATTTTGAATTGTTTAATCTCCATCACTTAGGTCGCTCACTATTGCGCTTAAAATTCTTTTCTGTTAACGATACGCTGCCAATTCCTTGCAGAATACCACGACCAATTAAACCTAAACCTCGACCAACTATTTTTGTCAACAGGAAAACAATACCACTACCGACAATAGATAATAAAGATTTTAAACGAGGCGCGATCGCATCTCGAAATTCTAATGTTAATGTGACTAATAGGGGAATACCAGAAAGCTGGGCTAATTCCTGACTACGAGGAGCATACAGTGAAGTTTTGGCAATTCCTCGCGGTGCTAATACAAATAGTTCATAGCTGCTTTCAAATATGGCTTTTGGCTCATTGATATACTTGTTTAAACGGTATTTCCATGATAGTTCGTTGCGAAAGCGTTCTATTTCTCTTGTGGAAATTAACCTCCGGTCATAATAATTTTGTTTAATTTCTTCCACATCTGCTAAAGAGTTAAGCAACGGTTGCACTACACCATTGGCTACCTGAATTAATAGATTTTCTAAAATTATTAATGCTTGAGATTTAGCTTCCGAACTACCGGCTGAATAACAAGTATTATCAATGTGCAAATCTGCCTGAAATACCAAATAAGAAAATAATTCTACAACTAAGGGAATTTTATTGAAAATCTCTGTTTGGACAACTCGATAATTTTGCAGTAGTAAATTAACGACTTCTATCTTTTGGTTACTGACTTGCACCCGATAAAATTTACCAAAGAAATCTGTAATTACAGCTTGCCATAAATCATATAATATGCTGTCTTTTAAGGTTTCTAGTTGATCAATAGTTACTTGAGGGACACGCAGTTCATCAAGTTTTTGAGCTAGTTTTTGCAGCGTTAAATAAAGTAATTCCCGTTTTTTATCTTCACGAAAAATATCAATTTCTAAAGCTACATCTGTGACATTTTGTAAAGATGATTGTAACTTGGTGACACATAATGAGAATAAATCAGATTGCAGCGATCGCGGGCTAAGTAAAGGCGCTAAAGTTGGTTGTTGCTGCAACAATAATGGTTCAGTAGCAATACTTAATACGGGAATTTCCGGCTGTTTCTGAGTGGCAGAAATTGTTTCTTCCTCTTGTCTTTCCTGTGGTGAAACTAATAACCGAGTTAGTAACCAACGAGATGCTAACAGTTCTCTTCGTTGTCCAGCGAAAACAGCTCGATCTATTAACGGTAATCCTGGGGTTTGTAATTGCGCCGTAACTGCGGCTAAACTTGCCTCAATGTAGCCAATTCCTGATAAATACCAATTCTTCCGCACCCTAGCCAGGGGAAGACGAGGTGACGGGGTGATGGGATGGGAAGTTGTTTCTACGCTTCGCTGTTCGGGAAACCAATAGAAACCACCATCCACTACTTCTGTCATCGCAGCGACTAATTCAGGAATAGGAGTACCTTTAGGACAGTAGCCATTAACACCAGCAGCCTGAACCGCTAACAGTAATCCTGGTTCTTGCACAGAACTAAGTAGCAAAACTGGTAATTTAGGGTATTGAATTTTTAGTTGTTGACAGAGTTGTAACCCTTGCTGTTGGCTGGAAATAGAACGCCCATTGCCTAATTCTAAAACCACCAAATTTACTTGATTGGGATCTTGTTGAGCAAGTTCTGCTAATATCTGCAAGGCTGTTGTATCTGTTTCTGCTTCTGATACCACTTCGATGTCAGGTAATGCTGACAATGCCACCCGTAGTCCTAGCCTAAATATGGGGTCTTGGTCAATTAACAATAATTTGAGGGGTTTTTTGCTCATAGTATCAAAAAATACACTACGCTTGTTTGTTCACTGACACAAACATTTTTGATGCTAAACTTAGTCCCTCTCATTGTCACTTGTTTTTGTCAATTACAAAATTTCTATATTCAAAAATAAAATCATTAGGGTGGGTATAGCCCTGAGAACATGGCTACCCTAGAGCGACAGTGTAACCCACCACAAATATGAAAATGAATTATGAGGACTAAAGTCCCCACGACAAACTTTTAAACTTATGGTTTTTCTGGGGAATTGCGATAACCATAAAAATTAATACTATATTCAGTAATCCGCACTCCTGTTGTTTGTTCCACCTGACGGAGCAATTCTGCTGGTAATTCTATGTGAACATCAAGAAGTTGATGAGTATCAATACAGTTGACATGACTATGGGAATCACTGTTGTTGCCATATAAACGCCCGTCACAGCGTTCAATACACTCAATGATGCCCTGAGTTGATAAGGCTTCTAAGTTTTGATAAACAGAAGTGTGACCAATATTTTTACCTTGTTGACTGAGGCGATCATAAATTTCCCTAGCAGAAAGATGTTCATTAGCTTGCCACAGCAGTTCTAAAATAAAGCGACGCTGGCGACTGACGCGCATACCCAATAGTTGACACCTTTCTAGGGCATCTTCTAGAGAACGAATGGGTTTTGTCGATATGGATTGATTTTGCATAGTTAAATTTGTTAACTATTAAGGAGATTTTCCCGTTTCAATGTTTATTGGTTGTTTTGCTTTTCAAAAGCCGCACACTTGTGATTTCTAGTCATGTGAGGTTCAAATGCAAGGATATTACATGAGTGATTTTGCCTCTGCCTGTGTAACTGCATAATTTACAGTTTTAGGTGATCATTGTTTGTTGTTTGTGGGTGTTTGCTTGATGACATTACCCTCTTAAACAAACTCATTACAACTTTAACTTAAAATTGGGGTAAATGTCCATCTTTAGGCGGGTGTTATGTCTGCAAAATTTCGGTGGATACAGATATATTAGGGAGTTAAATGGGTGCAAATGTCCCATCAAACCCACAAAAGCTGGTAGTGTGTATTCTCAATCCTACTGTTGAGCATAAATAAAGTACCTACTGAATCGATGACAATTACAATTACACTTGATACTGACTGCGTTAACAATCTAGATATCACACCTGCCTTAAAGGTGATTTCGCCACTGTTGGAGGAAAACGCAACGATCGCATCTCACGAACAGCAGCTGAAGTTTGAGATAAAATATGCTTTAGAACCTGGAGACCCCCGCGAACTTTCCGAAATTCCAGAGTTGAGGCTGTGGTTTGTGCGCTTAGATGCCAGATACCCCTGGTTGCCATTTTTACTAGATTGGAAATCTGGCGAATTTGCTCGTTATACGGCTATGCTTGTACCACACCAATTCAGTAAGACAGAAGGTATTCAATATAACCCTGAAGCTTTAGAAATATTTCTCATGCACAAGATTTTTATCTTGGGTGATTGGCTCAAGCAACAAGGTATCCCCAGCCAATCGCGGTTAAAATCTATGGCGCAAATGCTCGGTTATGATTTAGATGATGCCTTTTTTGAGATTTTTTCATAAGAATCTAGGGGTGCAGGGTGCTGTCAGGAGTGAAAACTCGGTTTATTTAATCCATGTCCATGTATATACATAATTGAGGGTTTCCGAGAAAGAATGTAGAGACGTTTCATGGAATGTCTCTACAGAAATTTTTTGATCCTAGATGTCTATTTTTAGGAGGTGTGATTATCTAAAGTACCGTGACGAGCAAAAATTTCAATAGCCTCACTTCTGGTTAAATTATTTTCATTTGCTAATTCTGCCAATTTTTCCCAAGCTGTATCTGTGAGTCGCATAGACCTGAGATGTTTTGGTTCATGACCATAATCCATTTTAAATTTACCCGACGCAGTACGCTTGCGCCTGGGCGATTTCTGAACAGTGCCAGAATACTGATTGACGGTTGGCGGTTTGGGAGTCTGATGACTTGTGAGTAAGTTAATCAGTTGAGTAATGAGGCGATCGCACTCCATTGGTAACAAATGGTGGCTATGTAGCATATTCTGAATAATGCTGAAATGTACTAATGTCCCCATAAAAATCCGCGCTGCTACTGATGGGTCAGGTAGTTGTAGTTCTGGATGGTCTGTAAAATATTGCGTTAGCATTTCCAAAGCAGGTTTGTCTATATTCCGCACAAACTCTTGCGCCAGCAACGGGAAACGTCCAGACTCACCGATAATCACTCTGACTAAATTCAATACTTCCTGTTGTCCGGTCATCCGCACCAAAATGTTGGTTGCTAAACGGCGCAAAACAATTGGAGGTTCTCCTTCCAGGAACTGCGGGTCTTGGGGACTAAATACTGCTGGAAAATTTTCCTGTGCTAGTTGTTCAATCAGGGCAATAAATAATCTCTCCTTATCCTGAAAGTAGCTGTAAACCGTTGTTTTTGATACTCCTGCTGCTGCTGTCACCTTATCCATTGTGGTGGCTGCATAGCCATTGGCTAAAAATTCTTGCATAGCACCAGCGAGAATTGCTTCAACTTTTTCTGGTGACAGCAAACGCTCTACCTGATTACTTTCTGTCTGTCTCTTTTTCATTTTATTTTTTTGAACTCTTGACATTATTAGAATGTACAGTTTAGTTTAGTTACATGGCAATTGAACTAATTAGTTTACTCACACGTAAAAGAGGGGGCTTATGCTACCTGATAGCACAGCTAAAGGTTCCGCATTCTTTAAGCCTAGCTCTCGCCAACTGATCCTGTTGGCAGTGGCTACAAGTTTGGCGATCGCTGGTACAACAGGTTACAAATTTTGGCAATTACAGTCATGGGAAAGAACTCATAGCAACGAGGTGAGCATACCGCAAATTAAAACGGTGACTGCCCTGGGAAGACTAGAACCCAAAGGCAAAGTGATTAAACTTTCCGCACCGGCATCGAGTCAAGGTAGCCGGGTAGAACAGCTATTAGTCAAAGAAGGAGATCAGGTGAAAGCTGGACAGGCGATCGCTATTTTAGATAACCGCGATCGCTTACAAGCCGCATTACAAGAAGCCGAAGCATCTGTGAAAATAGCACAGATAAATTTAGCAAAAATCCAGGAAGGTGCAAAAGTAGGCGAAATAGCGGCACAAAAAGCCGAGATGGGGCGGATTCAAGCACAGACTCTAGGAGATGAACGGCAGCAAACAGAGACAGTCACCCGATTAAAAGTACAGTGGCAAGGAGAGAAAACAGCACAACAAGCCACAATTCACAAGCTAGAAGCCGAACTCAAAAACGCCCAAGTAGAATTTCAACGCTATCAGCAGCTGTACTCTGAAGGCGCAATTTCCCAGTCCTTATTTGACACTAAGCGCTTGAATGTAGATATCATCACCCAGCAGTTAAGTGAAGCTAGAGCCATTCTCAACCGTATTGATGGCACTGGTCGCCAGCAAATTACCGAAGCTCAGACAGTTTTAGCTCGACTTCAAGCCACCGGCAACCAACAAGCCAATGCCGCATCTGCTACCTTAGACAAAATCGCCGAAGTTCGTCCGGTAGATGTTGCCGGAGCAAAAGCAGAAGTTCAACGAGCTTTGGCCGTCGCACAACAGGCAAAGGCTAACTTAGATCAGGCTTATGTAAAATCACCCCAAGATGGTGTAATATTTGATATTCATGCCCGATCAGGTGAAATGGTATCTAATGAGGGCATTATCGAGATTGGGCAAACCAACCAGATGTATGCAGTTGTTGAAATTTATCAAAGCGACGTGAGCAAAGTCCAACCTCAACAACGAGTGCGAATATCTAGTAACTCTCTACCAGGTGAATTAGTTGGAACAGTAGATTGGGTAGGCTGGAAAGTGGAACGGCAAAATATTATCAACAGTGACCCCACGGAAAATATTGATTCCAGAGTTGTGGAAGCTCATGTAAAACTTGATGCAGCATCCAGCCAAAAAGCCGCTAAATTTACCAATTTACAAGTTAAGGCGGTAATTGAATTGTGAACAACTTAATCAAAGAACTACAACGGCGAACACCTCTGGGATGGCTACAACTCAGCCATCATAAAAGTCGTTTGGTTGTCGCCTTAGCAGGTATTGCCTTTGCAGATGTCCTGATGTTTATGCAGCTTGGCTTTCAGAATGCTTTATACGACAGCAACACCACCATAAATCGGGCTGTGCTGGCAGACATCATTTTAATCAGTCCTCAAAGCCGCAATATGCAAAATATGTCTACCTTTTCACGGCGGCGATTATTGCAGGCTGCCGATGTTCCCGGTGTACAATCAGCTACAGCCATGTATATCGGTTTAGTGACTTGGAAGCATCCTCAAACACGCCGCAAAACCCCAGTCCAAGCCATTGGCATCACTCCTGAACAGCCTGTTTTAGACTTACCAGAACTAAATGCTCAATTAGACAAGATTAAACTACCTGATTCCTTTATTTTTGACCGTGGAGCCAGAGGTGACTACCAAGAGGTATTTCGCCAAATTGACGCAGGTAAAACTGTATCTACAGAAATAGATAAACGTACCATTAACATCACTGGCGCATTTAAATTAGGCGCATCCTTTGGCGCTGACGGCACATTGATTTCCAGCGATGAAAATTTTTTACGGCTATTTCCTCGACGACAAGCAGGGAGTATCAGCTTGGGTTTGATAGATATTCAACCAGGCTATGACTCACAGCAGGTAGCAGCAGCCTTAAAATTGCACCTCCAAAATAATGAAGATGTCAAAGTGCTAACACGGGAGGAATTTATCAAATTGGAAGAAGCCTTTTGGAAAAGTGAAAGCCCCATTGGTTTTATCTTCAGTTTAGGCGTATCTATGGGATTTCTGGTAGGTGTGATTATTGTCTATCAAGTTCTTTCGACTGATGTGAATGCCCATTTGAAAGAATACGCCACCTTCAAAGCAATAGGTTATCCCAATTCATACTTATTAGGGGTGATTTTTGAAGAAGCGATTATTTTAGCTTTCCTGGGTTTTATTCCTGGATTTGTCGTGCCTTTAGGACTTTACCACTTGGCTCGCAATGCGACAAATTTACCGATATATATGACTTTATTCAGGGCAGTAGTTGTGTTATTGCTAACAATCATTATGTGTGCTATTTCGGGAATTATCGCCACTCAGAAATTACAATCTGCCGACCCCGCCGATATGTTTTAGGGAATGGGGGGGGAAGAGGCAAGGGGGCAGGGAGCAGGGGGGATAAGACAGTAATTTTCCAATGAGCAATGACTAATAACTAATGAATAATGTTATCTCTATTGAAAATCTGGATCATTACTTTGGTAGTGGTCAACTGAGTAAGCAGGTTTTATTCAATATCAACCTCACAATTAATGCCGGTGAGATTGTGATTATGACTGGGCCTTCTGGTTCTGGTAAAACGACATTGCTAACTTTAGTGGGAGGCTTGCGTTCTGTCCAATCTGGTAGTATGCGAGTCTTAGACAGAGAACTGTGTGGTGCTAGTCCTAAACAGTTAACACAGGCGCGGCGAAGTAATGGTTATATCTTTCAAGCTCATAATTTGCATGGTAGTTTGACAGCACTTCAGAATGTGCGGATGGGTTTAGAAGTGCAACCGCAAATTTCGCCCCAGGAAATGCTCAAGCAATCACAAGAAATGCTAGAAGCAGTGGGTTTGGGAGAACGACTGAATTACTATCCCGATAATTTGTCTGGTGGACAAAAACAACGGGTAGCGATCGCACGAGCGTTAGTAAATCAGCCTAAAATTGTCTTAGCAGATGAACCCACTGCTGCACTCGATAAACAATCGGGGCGCGATGTTGTGGAAATCATGCAAAAATTAGCTAAAGAGCAAGGCTGTACAATTTTGCTCGTCACCCACGACAACCGTATTTTAGATATCGCTGACCGGATTATCTACATGGAAGATGGTCATCTAGTTAGAAATGATGTGAATAGTCTTAGTAATGCTTAATGCTGAGTGGAAGGTTTTTCTCAGGGACTTCTAATAAATAAATTATCCAAATAAACGTTAGCGTAGCTTGCCGAAGGCTACCACAGAGGCACAGAGGACACAGAGTTAAGAGGATTTAAGTGGTCACTGAGCTTGTCGAAGTGAGGTTTTTTTCGTTAAGTGGTTGAGTGTTTTTTTATTTGGAAGTCCCTAAGCACTGTGGATGTTATCTTTACTCAGCACTCAGCACTGGTTTAACCAGCCCAAATTTTATCCAAAACGGTTTGGGGTGAAATATCTGCCATTTGGTCTGTTGGTGATTTAATCGCCAGAAATTTATCACTTTTTGGCAACAACTGCGCTGGATCTGTGGAGCCAAATAAAGCAATAGTATAAGTTTGCACTGCCACACTTAGGTGAAGGAGTGGATCATCGGTTGATAACATCAAACTTGCGCCGCCAATCATGGCAGCTAATTTGCCAATATTATTAGGATAAGTCACCTTGATACCGGGAGTTCTTTCCAAGAGCGATGATCGCTTAATTTGCTCATTTTCAGATCCTTGAATCACCACCACAGGCAAATCTGGCTGCTTTTGTTGACATTCTTGAATAATTTTCTGCCAATTTTCCACTGGGTAGAGTTTATCCAAAGCTGTTAGAGATACTTCGCTAGAACCAGCATTAATCAATATGTAGCCTGTTTCATTTACCCCCAAGCGTTTTTGTTCATTTTGTGACCAGTCAATATCTGGTTTCGGTACATTAACTGCTAATTCTGGGCAAGGGGTTTTAATCCCAAACGGTTGCAGCAAATCGTGATATACTGCCGCCACATACTTGTTTGGTTGGAATGGAACAGAGTCAGTGAGAAAACCTGCGCCTTTGCCTTTATAGCCAACGCGGGTAGGAATTCCCGTTAACCAGAGTAAAAGACCCATTAACCAGCTTTGTCCCACAGTGATGACGGCATCATACTCGCGATCGCGAATCGTGCCTACTAGGTTGCTCCAATCCGCCAGACTGTTGCGGTCTTTATAATCGAAGGTCAGGACATCATTAACTGACTTGCTCACCCGGTAGGCAGCCTTTGACCGGGGTTCGACAACGACATCTAACTGAGCGTTAGGGTAATTACGCTTCAAATCATCTAGTGTCGGGAAGAAAAGAATTTGGTCGCCAATTCCACCAGGAACAAGGGCTACTACTCGCATAATATTTATTGACTCGTACTCGCTCCTTATTTTAGGTGAATATAGGTATTAGAAATTAGTCATTAGTCATTGGTTATTGGTTATTGGTGATTGATTATTGGTTATTAGTCGTTAATATCTTGAGGTTTTCTGTGTATTTACTCATTCCATCGGCGGGTATCGGCAAAAGAATGGGAGGAAATCGTAACAAACTCCTTCTGGAAGTGCGATCGCAAGCAATTATTGCTTGGACTCTCAAAGCGGCGGCAGCAGCCAGTAAAATCAAGTGGATCGGGATTATATCTCAACCTTATGATTGGCCTGAATTCAAAACAATTATTGCTGATTTAAATGTGACTAAACCAGTGGAATTTATTGCAGGTGGCTCCACCCGCCAAGAATCGGTTTATAAAGGCTTACAGGCGCTACCAGACACCGCAGAACACGTATTAATTCACGACGGCGCACGGTGTTTAGCCACACCAGATTTACTCAACTCCTGTGCCGAAGCTATCCGCCAATGTTCTGGGTTAATTGCGGCTGTACCGGTGAAAGATACAATCAAAGTTGTTGACGATCATGGCATTATTCAAAGTACACCCGACCGACGGCAATTGTGGGCAGCACAAACACCTCAAGGGTTTAATGTCAAGTTATTGAAAGAATGTCACGCCCAAGGTGTGCGTCAAGGTTGGGAAGTAACTGATGATGCGGCTTTATTTGAAAAATGTGGTATTGAAGTCCAAATTGTCCCAGGTGAAGAAACTAATTTAAAAGTTACCACACCTCAAGATTTAGCGATCGCGGAATTTATCCTCAGCAACCGAGAAGAGGCAGGGGAGCAGGGAGCAGGGGGCAGGGAGCAGGGGAGCAGGGGGCAGGGGGCAGGGAGCAGGGGAGAATAAACTTCTCAATGACTAATGACCAATGACCAATGACTAATGACTAATGACTACAGCAACTAAGATAGAAGCGATTCTGTATTTAAAAGGTAAACCCTTATCTCTGAGCGAAATAGCCGAGTATGCAGGGTGCGATCGCGCCACAGTAGAAGAAGGCATAATGGAACTAATGGATAATTATGCTCACAAAGAAAGTGCTTTAGAAGTAGTAGAAACTCCCACTGGTTATAGCTTGCAACTGCGGTCTGATTTTCATGATTTAGTACAAACGCTGATTCCTGTAGAATTGGGACTAGGTGCATTAAGGACTTTAGCTGCGATCGCTTTACATAATCCCATACTCCAGACCGATTTAATTGAACTGCGTGGTTCAGGAGTATATCAACACGTCCCGGAACTGGTCGAACTCGGTTTTGTGCGGAAACGCCGAGACAATGATTCTCGCTCTTACTCGCTACAAGTCACACCGAAATTTCATCAGTATTTTCAAATTGAACAATTACCAAAACTATTAGAATCCAATCACCAGGAAGAACAACTAGAATTAGACCTCACACTCACAGAAGAAGTAAAACCGTAACTTTTTACCAAGCCCCTTCGGGGCGGGAACAGGGAACAGAAAAAAATTAGCCCCGAATACAGGGTTTAAAGCCCCTAAATTTATTTATGAAAAGAGATAAAAATATTTGAAACGAGATGGCGTAAGCCACGATGTTTCAATGCGTCCTTGTACAAATCCCCTGATTTTAATTATGGGGATTTCCCTGTTGCCTGTTGCCCGTTCCCTGTTCCCTTTTACTATCTCTGATTTCCAGCAAAAAGAGAGGCTGAGAGTGAGACTTGGGCTAATTATTCGTTAGGAATGCTTCCAGATGGGGTACATCAACCCAATTTGCAGTTTTATGAGATTTATGAGATAAATCCATTAATAGTTGGGAATAAACCCCTTCTCGCAAGGATGGGACTATTTCTTGTTGGTGTTCCATCCCCTTTACCCATTGGTCTACTACACGGGTAAATGCTGAAATGCGTCCATCGGCGTGATTTTGGGGAAAAACTAAGCGGCTAGGGATGTCAATTTCTTGGAGAGGTTGACCAGGCTGGGAACCCCAGACCCGAAATCCATGTATATAATCTTTTTGATTTTCACTACCTAAAACTAGAGTACCGCGATCGCCATACACTTCTACCCAATGTGTCCTCGATGCGTGAACTACAGCACTGATAGTAACTTGGCAAGGTGTGCCATCAAATAATTCCAGAGATAACAGACAGGTATCATCTGTATTTACTGGTTTTAATTCTCCGTTAGCCGGGTCAACTCGTGCAGAAATGGCGGTACTGAGGTGGGCATTTAATCTGCTGACTGGGCCAAATAACCAGGATATATAATCGAAGGCGTGAGAACCTAAAGAACCTAATGCACCACCTCCTTGATCTTCTGAAGAATACCAGTTCCAAGGGCGGGAAGTATCGGCGCGGGAGGAACCTAACCAATCAATTTTAATTAAACGTTTGTTGCCTACATAGTTGCTGGCTAATAATTCCGCAAATAATTGCCATCCTGGAATAAAGCGAAATTCAAAATCTACTGTAGCTGTTACGCCTTTGGCTTGGGCTAATTGATATAATTCTTTGGCTTCAAATACATTTAAAGTTGTGGGTTTTTCTAATAATAAATGTTTGCCCGCTTGCAGCACTTCTTTGGCCATTTCATAGTGCAGAAATGGTGGGGTGGCGATACTCACGGCTTGCACTTCTGGTAATGCCAAAATGTCGGCAACCGTATCACAGGCGTGAGGGATATTATTAGTTTCGGCGATGGCTTTGGCTTTATTAATATCTCGATGATAAACAGCAACTATTTCGGTGCGATGATGGGCTTGAAATCCGGGAATATGGACTTTTTGACCAAATCCAGTCCCCAAAACTGCTACACCAATTTTATTTTGATTTGTTGGGATTTCGGAAGGCATAAATTAATAGTGTTTATATTATGTATGGAAAAACGAACCGCCAAGACGCAAAGAACGCCAAGGTAAGAGGGTTTAATAGGTTTTTTACATCAGTCTTTTTCAGAATCTGAGAATTTCCCGATCATAGTTATCAGGAAGGGGTTCTACTTCCCAGACTATACCTTCTCCTGGTTCTAAGGCAACTTCTATATACAGTTTATCTACTGCTGTTGTGGCTATATCTTCATTATTAGGAAATGGTTTTAAGTCTTCGGTGAGGAGTCTGAGTTTAAAACCGCCGGGAATGGCTGCGCCGATGGTGGCGTGACGTAATTCAAAGCGCCAATGTCGGGTGTTTGGTTGTCCTTGGGGTATGATTAGCAGTTCGTATAATTGACCAGCGATCGCCAGTTGGCGTGATAAGCTGATTTCTGGTTGTCTTTCTTCTACACTCCGCGCCCCGACTGGACTCAATTGCAGATTTAACTTTCCCCAGCCTGTGGCTGCGGCAATCTGAGTCACTCCACTGTGTAACCATTGGACAACTGACCGTTGTTCTGGTAGTCCTAAACGTTGTTCATATAAACGTTGTCGCCAACCCCCATGTGCCATTAATCCCCCCCACAATGGAAAAGGAACGGCTAAACGAGGGGTAATGATTTCTGGATTTCCCAAGCGGGTAATTAAATTTTCGGCTTGTGTTTGTGGTAGTGTGGGTAAATCTACAGTGGCAGCCCGTTTGACTTCATCTGCACAAAATTCCTGCGCCACATTTAATATATTTATATCAGTAATTATATCAGCTTCATTCAAGGCATAAGTGCGATCGCCTGGGTCATAATCACCTTTAGTCTTCAGTTGTGCATGACTACAATAACCCCAAACTCTTACATAGCCTTCATCCGGTTCTACTTGCACGGCTAAGTAATAATCCCCCGCCCAGCTTGGTAAATCCACCCATTCTTGCGGTACACGCAATTCACTACTATCAATATTTTCACTGGGAACCAAAATAAATCTAGTTGCATTTACTGTAATAGCCGTACCATTCACTAATTCCCAAAAACTGGACAAAGCCGCAGTATCAGGCCAAACTTTTGCTTGGGGTGTAAAATCTTCTTGCAACCAAGGCAAGACAGCACCCAGACAAAGTTGATTGATATAACCTTGATAACTAGTAGAATTAGCAAAAGATTGACTGTGAAGATGAACTTGATGTTCTACAGTGGTGGGGATTTCTAAGATCAGGTCTGTGGAAGCAAAACTTAAAATGGGGGTATTAGTAGTCATAGGGTTTTCTCCGGAGAATTTTTCGGCTTTTTTTGAGTCCATTAGGGAAATATTCTCTTCCCCGGCACAACAGACGTGACCATCTGTTTTAACATAGGTTATTCAGGAAAAACATTGTAGTAATTATGTAACCATTCCTCAATCACAGCAGTCATACTAGTTAGTAGGTCTGTGGTGACAGAAATATGCAAAATATCTTGACTCCAATTAGCCAAAGACCGTAACAATATTTCTTTAGTTTTTGTCAGTCGTCGTGAAACTGTATATTGCTTGATTTCTAGTTGTTTGGCAATTGCATCTTGATTTAACTGTTGACTATAGTATAGTTGTAAAATCTGCTGGACTTGCGGTTCCATTCGAGCGATCGCATCGGCTAAAACTTGGTTAATTGCCACTTGTTGAGATATGCGGGTTTGGGCTTCTTCTTGGGCGACAATTTCATGGATTAAAGATTCTCGGTATGTCCCTGGTAGATTATCAACTAATTCGCCCGAACCATCACCACCTTTGGATATATTCAGTGACTCTGGGGTGGGATAAAGATATTTGCGAACAGCTTTGGCTACATTTAACAGCCACTTTTCTAAAGTTTGGGCATTGATTTTTTGATTACTTTGTGAATTATATTCTGTAGCGATCGCTTGCCAAATTTGATCATCTGGTCGAGAAAGTTGGCGAGAGTTACCAGCTTTCGTGGGGACATAAAGAGTTTTAAAACATTGCCAAACCAGAATATAAGCGTTAATTGTCTCTACGGACAAGCCAGCATTTTGCAGAGACTCAAACACACGCTTTTGAGAAGTTTTCCGCAACAAGCCCCAATCTGTACAGATATCAACTTCGCGGAGTTGGCGCAAAGTTTCGCGGATAGAACTCGCAAACACAATATTAGCGTAGTTTTTCAAAGTACTGCTGTGATCAGGATTATAACCTTGAAGCACTTTATCCACTTGCGCGATCGCAATTTGAAAGCAATCTGACAGCTTGTACTGAGTACTGACAAAGTTAGCGACTGTTTTTTGAGAAGTCCAATAACAAGCTTCTTGTAAGTAAGCCGTGAGATGTTGCTTTGCCAAAAACTCAGTTTCAGGAAATTGCAAAAACTTATACCAATACAATACCCAAAAATGTTCGTTTATCTCTTTTGGTGTTTTTTGAAGACAACTTTGGATGCTGCGACGCAATCGGGAATCTGTCGCCCAATAACCGAAACGATCTCCGTCAAACTGGACGAAAGTTGTAAAAACTTCAATAATGCTTTGTCGAGGTTGCATAAAAAATGGTAGACCACCCTAAAGAAAAAATGAAAGCGTTAAAAGTCGCTTGCACAAACTTTACTACACAGGATAAGTCTCCTATTTCGCCTTGCACTCAAAAGATTACAAATCTTTGATGCAATGGTTAATTAAATAAATCAAATTTTGTAAAATTGTGTATAAAAATAATCTTGGGGAATTTCAACGCAGCAAAATTGAGATTTTTGTCTGTTTTAAGCAATTTTTTCGTAAGTGTCAGTGCTTTTGCCCTAATTCCCCAGATACACCGAACGCTACAACCGCTACAATCACAATTCACTGCCATACAAAACGACCTATTCCTTGATTCCTTCTTCCCTGTTCCCTATCTCTACGAGTAAATATAGCTACACCACACAAGCTACAGAAACCAAACCGGATTCTATAGTTAAGAAATGCAACAACTAAATAAGTGGGGGTTGTCATTTTTTTCTTTCGTAATGTAGTTTGATTTTTTCGTGTCTAGCTACGTTTAACACCGGAGGGCGGAAAGCAAAAAGCTTTAAATTAAATTAATTTAAGAGTGCATTATCGCGTTAGTATAATGCACTTTTATTTGTCGAATATAATTAGTTTTGGGCTATCACTTAAAATTAGCAAATACCTCTTCTAAGCACCTGCATAAAAATATCAAGTCTAACCTATGAAGTGAGTGAAGGCGTTATTTATTACAAGGAAGAAGAAAGATGTTTGCTATATTATTTAAATCTTTAACACTTGGTAGTATGGTTGCATTGTCTACTGCAACTACCGTTTTAGCCCAAGTTCAGGTACGTCCAGTAATCGCACAAAGAACAAACTTTAATTGTGGGTCTGATATGAAGACCTATGTAGTTAGACCATTAGATAATCGTCGAGGAACTGGGATTCGCTGCGTCAAATTAAGCGAAGGTAAACCAGGAAGTAGAATTCCCCGATTAGCATGGTATGGCGAAGGTAATTGGAGTGGTTCAACTTATCGCCATGTAGGACACGCTTTTTACAAAAATTCTCAACTTGTGGGTTACGCTTCTGATATTCATGGGAACGGCGAAAATATCAATAATAATTTCCCCAACGGTAATATCAATATTCAAATTGTCAACCCCTCAACCATTCGTGTCACTGGTGCATGGAATGAACAATGGCAATTAGTTTCAGCTACTAACTACAAACCATTACCCAGACCAAAAACTTGCGGAAGATATTTTGATCAATACAAAGTGTCTGATCTGAATAGTGAACGTCCAGGTGAGGGCTTACGTTGTGTTTTGCAGGTAGGGATGAGAAATACCACTTGGTTTGGTAATGGTAATTGGGGAAATTCCACTTATTCTCATCTGGGAACCGAGTCTTTTAATGGTCACGGTGCAAGTGATATTTGTGGTACTGGTTTCGGTCCAATTTGTAATGCCTTTGGCTGGGGTTCTGTGAAATTAAATCCTGTAACTGGCGGGTTTAATGTTACAGGTGCTTGGAGTGAAAAGTGGCGCAGATAATTGGGCAAACTTCCACGCCACTCCCCGTTAAGAATTTAGATTTGTAACATCCCCTCTGGGTTCACAGTTAAAAGCGATCGCCTTTGTAAACCCTCACGATATAAAATTTCATTGGCTGCTAATAAGCCACTACTTACCGCCCGTTCCATTAATCCACAAGGAAAAGGCATTTTCACCCAATCCCCAGCAAATAGTAAGTTAGCAATACCTGTACTAGATTCAGGACGTTCAGCATAACTCTGGGGTGGATAGCCCGAAAAGTTACGTTGATTGACTATTTCTCGATGCAGCATTGTGGCTTCTTTTAACTCAGGGACAATTTCATATAGTTCTTGTTCAAATGTGCTTAATAAAGCTGCTTGGGTCGGAAATTCCTTTTCCTTATAACAATAGGCGTGTAACTCCACCACACTCCCGCCTGTACGTTCTGACCAATCAATAAATTGTTGTTGGATGCGGTGATAAAGAGTGATGCTATCTGTTAACTCGTAGCCAGATAAAGAAGTAAAATTACTTTGTTCCCACTTAAAATCCCGGTCAAACCAAAAACGACACACAGCAAAAGGATCGGCGATACTTAATTTTTCCACTTGCGATCGCACTTTTGCATCTACATCTCCACTCACTCGCTTAAATAGTTGTTGCACACCAGGAACATCGGTAGCAAAAACATAATAATCTGCGGTAACTGTCTGCGGTGGTACTGATTGAATATTTACGGCTACCAACTGCAACTGATCGTCCTGTCGTTGCACTATTTCAAACTTGGGTAAATCTCGTTGGGCTGGCCCTTTGACAACTTTACCATCAGCAGCAAAAATCGCCCCATGACAAGGGCAATGAAAATTGCCATCATCGGCTGGCTTAACAGTACATCCTTGATGAGTACAAGTTAGAGAAATAGCTTGTTTACTATCAGCAGCAACAGCAAATACTTCATCAGCCGCACCAAAATATTCTGCCTTATTGTCAGTAATACTTGCATTACGTTTTACCCAGAAAGGCACATTATTTTGATTACTACCAAGATAATATTTGAGGTTATCAATTTTACCATCTATAGCCGGAATTTCACTAACTGTAGCATCAGTAATAATTTGTCCACCTTTACTTTGAATAAATTTAGCAATCGGTTGGACTAAACTTGTCCCCATATCATCTACAGTCCCATTAAAAGCTAAACCTTCTGGGTTTCCAAAAAAGTAAAAATGGAAAAACTGCATGAGTTCCCCCACACTCATCTCATCTGGTGCATTCAAGCTGGATTTAGCAAAGGGGAGAAAATATAAGTCATATAAACCTTGGGGAAATTCAGTTTTTACCCAGTCAGCCACAGAGATATGATCAAAGCGACGATAGTTTTTTTCCCGTTCAAAACCAGTAATAGCCTGAAAAACTTGTAAATGTTTGAACTTAGTTAAATTTATTCCCCAACGTAAACGATTTGGAGAAGCGATCGCTAAATCTACAATATTCCAAGGAAAAGCCGAACTACTGGGGCGAAACACCTCTGGTTTGTATTTCAAATCGCGGTAAACCAAAGAATAAAAGTTTAATGATTGAAAATTATTAGTAATCTCCAATTCAGAAACAATACTTTTGAGATTATAATATTGGGGGAAAAATCCGTGAAAACCATGTTCCATCATAAAGGATTCCCCCACCGCTTCAATCGGCCAGCTGGCAATTTTGCCACCGAGTTGGGGGGCTTTTTCTAAAAGTGTGACTGTAAAACCCCTTTGACTCAATTCATAAGCACAGGCTAAACCTGCTAAACCAGCCCCAACCACCACCACAGTTTTATTTTTATTTAAGATTTGCGGCAATTCGAGAGTATCTTTTTGATAAACTGTGGGCTTAGGCTTACTAAACCGCGAGTATCCTGTACCTCCAACAATTGCACCAATACCAAATAACTTGAGTAGTGTTCGCCGGGATATAGTAGATGATTCTGGTGAATTAAATAGTAAACTCATGTTGCAAAATAAAGCTGGATTACTTTCGTAGTTACGCTTCAGCGCTAAATCTTAACTACAAACTGGTAAAGATTTTTTGTGCCGATGTGCTTAGTAAATTATTAAACTACTTTTTCCTTGTTACTTTATCCTAAAAAAAGTATTTTTGCAGAATTAGATACTTTGTCAATACTTAACTGTAAGTTTTGAGAATAGACAAATTTACCTTTCATAGAAAATATTTTTATCTGAAGAAAGTATAAAACAGCAAAATTGCGCTGATCAAATTATAAGATTATTCGACAGTCTAATATATTATTTAGTAATTAGCTACCCTCACTTAAGTAGCCATGATGAACTATAGCACTGTAAGTTTGCCCTTAACCCCTAGCCCCGATTAAAAATGAAGTATTGGCGGGAAACCATAGCTGTCACACAGCGCATCTTAATTGAATTGTTGCGTCGCAAACGCAGCCTGATTTTCTGGAGTATTTTTCCTATTTCCGTATTAATTCTCAGTGGATTTATTTTAGCAGAACGGGCAGAACTACCGCTAAATGAAGCTTTCGCCTATGCTGCGCCCTCAACTTTGGTAGGTGCGGCCTTATTTTTTAGCTGTTTGGGAGGTAGTGTAGCGACGGTAGTGGCCGAAAGAGAACAACAAACCCTCAAACGCTTGTTTGTTTCGCCCTTAAGCGGTACTTCCTACTTTTTAGGAATTTTTCTAGCTCACAGCTGCATTGGTTTAGGACAGACACTTTTAGTGTATACTGTTGCTGCATTTTGGGGTGCTACCTTCAATGGTTCTATTCTTTTAGGACTGACAATTATTTTTATAAGTATCGTGGCTTATGTTGGTTTAGGCTTTATTTTAGGGACTCAATTAGCCCGACGCACTGAAGATGTTAATGCTTTGGTAGCTGCTTTTGGTGTTCCTTTGTTAATTCTAGGAGGGGCATTTTTACCTGCTGCACTATTTCCTCCAACTCTGATTAATATTGCCAAATATAATCCAATTTATCACATGAATGAAGCTTTAGTAGGAGTTTCATCTCAGGGTAGTGATATGAGTAAGATTGCATCACATTTTATATTTTTAGCAGTGTTTGCTTTAGTGATGGTTATTGGCGGATGGCTATCTTATCGGCGAATGTTAGTAGTAGAAAGAAGACTTTAACAAGATTAGCTCGTAGTGAGGACTTCAGTCCTCCTTAATTTTCATATTGACGCTAAAATACTTATGCTAAAAATCACCAATTTAAATAAATCGTACAGCAAAATCAAAGTTCTACAAGACCTGACACTACACATCAAATCTGGAGAAATTTACGGTTTATTGGGTGCAAATGGAGCCGGAAAAACTACAACCATCAATATTATTTGTAATTTACTCAAAGCTGATAGTGGTGAAATTACCATCAATGATCAAAAAGTTTCGGAAGCTACAAAGAGAATAATTGGAATTGCACCCCAAGAAAATTTGCTTTATAAAACCTTATCTTGTGAGGAGAATCTCAATTTTTTTGCGAAGATTTACGGTTTAAACCGGGAAACACGGCAAAAACAAATACAAGAAATTCTTACATCTGTCAATTTATTAAATAGAGCTAAAAGTCCTGTAGAAACTCTAAGTGGTGGAATGCGGCGACGGTTAAATATTGCAGTTGCTTTGGTACATCAGCCACATTTAGTAATTTTAGATGAACCAACTACAGGATTAGATATTGAAGCTAGATATGAAGTTTGGGAATTAATTCAAAACTTGAAGGTTCAAGGAATTACGGTTTTATTAACCACGCATTTGTTAGATGAAGCCGAGCGACTTTGTGACAAAATTGGCATTCTCAAAAATGGTCATATCATCGCTGATGGAACTTTAAATGAGTTACGCAAATTAATTCCGGCTTCAGAAGTTTTATTAGTCCAAACTACTCAAAAAGAACAAGCGATCGCTCGCGGAAAAGAGTACGGTTTTACACATAAATATTATGGTAATCAATTAGCTTTTTGGTTGCCACAACCCCTAGAATTAAAAGAAATTATTGCCCGATTTGAAGGAATAAAATTTGATTCAATTTCCCGGCTACCTGTAGGATTAGAGCATATTTATTTAGAGGTGACACAAGGAAATTAAAATAGGTAAGGGTGGACAGGATGCCCACACCACAAGAAATATCATAAAACTACTGATTAAGTTTCGGTATTTCTAAAGCTTGTTCACGGAAGTACAAAAATAAAGGTAAAGCACAAGATAGACCAATACCAAAAGTAATCACGACATAAAAAAATAGCCGGCGCTGAGAAACGCCAATTCGCTTGAGTTCCCAAAGTGCAAAACAGCAAAATACTAAAGCGGAAATTAGTAAATCTGCTGTTAGTTCCGAACTAATATAATTAGCAAAGGCACTCTGAAAAAACAGATTTACAGCCAAACCATTCTGGCTAAAAAATTGGAATAAAAATATCCAAGGATCGATAGTACCAATAATCGCCAGCAGCAGATAAAGTGATTTGGCTGTGAAAATCTTTCTGGATGCAGGTTGAACGTAAGTGATATTTTGCATAGTTTTCTGACTCAGATAATACTGGATATAGCCCTAACAGATTGCTCATCAATCCTGTTGTTCTGATTATGACTACAGCAGATAATAAAAACAATTACGTCTGAGGTAATATGACTGTGATTTCTCCTGCAACATCATTTCTTCCCTACAAAGACTTATCCTTTGGGAAATTATTAAAATACTGGCGAAACCAACGCGGTTTCAGTCAACTCAATCTAGCTTTAGCCAGTGATGTTTCTCAGCGTCACATCAGCTTTTTAGAATCAAGTCGCGCAAATCCTAGCCGGGAGATGGTACTACACCTGGCGACAGTGCTGAACGTTTCTTTACGCGATCAAAATGTCATGCTGACGGCTGCGGGTTTTGACCCGATTTATTGCGAAAGTGATTTATTATCTCCAGAATTGGAACCTATCCGCCAAGCTATCGGGTTTATTTTAAAGCAGCAAGAACCCTTTCCCGCCTTAGTGATGGATCGTTACTGGAATTTGATTGAAAACAACACCAGTTCACAGCGTCTAATCACTTGGTTAATTAATCCAGAAAAACTGCAACAAAACTTTTATATTGACGGCAAAATAAACTTAATGCGTTTGACGTTACACCCACAAGGGTTAAAACCATTTATTGCTAATTGGGAAGAAATCGCTAGTCACTTAATGCAACGGATATATCGAGAAGCAATTACCGCAGGTGAAAGCAACCAATACATGACCCTTTTCAATGAAATTCAAACCTATCCCGATGTTATCCAGATATGGCAAAAACCCCATCCTTATCCTTGGCAAATACCACTACTAACAATGCAGTTTATCAAAGATGAGTTAAGTTTTAGCTTCTTTACCACAATTACAACCCTGGGTACTCCTCATGACATCTTGTTGCAGGAACTGCGGATTGAAAGCCTGTTTCCCGCAGACAAGATGACAGAAGTGAATTTGAAAAAACTAGAAATAGCATCTAAATTATAAACTTGCTGCCAATTCTTGCAGGCGATCGCGTCCATCCCGAAACACAGGCCAACCATCACCCACTAGCACAGCTTCTACATGAGGTAGTGCTGCTAGGCGTTGCACAGAAGCCATAGCCGCTTGACGATTCAATAACTTCTCATCAGGCAAAATCGTTAAACTCCCTGCTTTGCGGGCGCGTACCAAGTCCCCTGTGATTAAAGTTGTTTCCTCCAATAACAAAGCCAACTCGCCCGGAGTTTTAGAACCGTGGAGTTCAATCACCTGTAGTCCGGGAACCATTTCATCACCATCAGCCAGCCAGCGATCGCAATGTATGGGAAAACAATCCTTCTCTCCCACAGGGCCAGCAATCTTCGCATAAGTTTGATCAGCTATTTCCTTCGCAGCCCTGACGTGTTCAGAATTCGTCAACACAATCCAAACCACACCACCGAGGGATTTCAGATGATTCCAATCATGGTTTGATAAAGCTACGGGGTCAACCAAAACATTACCACCTGGGCGAACCCAAGCAACCCCATTGAAATCAATATTTCTTGCAGGATTGAAAGTAGACCAACCATATAGATCGGGACGGTGTAGAGATTTCATAATGATTCTGGTTCAGTACCTTCAATAACACTGGATTTATAGCTCGGCTTCAATAATGTATCAATAATCTAGTCTATAATTCAACGCTTATATATAGTAATTTGCAATAAACTTAATTTTCCCTACACCCCCCAGAACTTAGTTATGTCCATGATAGTCAGCTAGTACCGCCAGGTGGAAGGAGTGTATTTCAATCAGCCCGGACAAAATTCCAAATTCAAAAACCTGATTTTATTAGTTCATTTTTTCAACACCAAGATATAGGAATCCGGCTTGGTTTCTGTCGCTTGCGTGGTGTAGCCATATTTACTCGTAGACGTAGGGAACAGGGAAAAAAGAATCAAGGTGTCACTTTAGCATGGTTAAAAATCAAAAAATTAGACATTATTTTGAGGCGAGATATTCACTTATATCATGATCCCCAATTAATCCCGGAATAGCTAACTTAAATCTCCACTGAAGTATGCGATATTGAAACCATTGCTAAACAATCAATCTAGAAAAACCACACTAAAATTATGTAGTTTTGCTTTTCAAATCTGGGAATAATAGCTAGTTATTAGGGTAATAAAAATCTCTAAAAAATTGCTATTGACTCTACAAAAAATATGATTACTGTTATAAGTAGTCCTGCTTATAACAATCTATAAGCATCAACAACTCAGGAGGTATTCCCGATGATGATGATGATGACTGAAACTATGACCACCGAAATGCAAAACTGCATGAATGCTTGCATGGAATGTCACAAAATGTGCCTGGAAACCATGACTCACTGCATGAGCCAAGGCGGTAAGCAAATGAACATGAGCATAATGGGTATGATGCGCGACTGCTCAGAAATGTGCATGATGTGTATGAATATGATGATGGGTGGTTCTGAGTTCATGGGACGCACTTGTCTGCTTTGCGCGGAAATGTGCGATCGCTGTGCCGCAGCTTGCGAACAAATGAGCCAAGACCAAAAGATGATGCAATGTGCAGCCTCTTGCCGTAAGTGTGCAGAAGCTTGCCGATCCATGCAAATGATGCCTGCTTAATTTCATTTTCTCGCAGAAGTTTCTCTGCAACCTATGACGTAAGCGCTCAGGCTTTCGAGTTTGGGCGTTTGCAGTTTTGTAGTCAACCAATTTCCGTTAAACTGACATCTACAGCAGTACAAAGCTGATGTCTGATGAAACACCTAAAATCTACTTCCCAAGATTTGCGGAACTTGTTTGAAAGCAGTATCACCATTGAATATGTAGCCGAATCCCTGAAAGCTGTATCAGCCGAAGAGTCGGTGACAGAGGTGCTGCATTGGATGAAGACGCAGGATTTTGATGTTGTAGGTATTAAAACGGGAGAAAAAATTACTGGCTATGTGGAACGCGCTAGTTTGATGTCAGCTCAATCCGGTAAGTGTAGCGACTATCAACGGTTATTTCATCCCCAAGAACTGATTGCAATTTCTACTCCTCTGCTGAAGTTGTTACCCATCCTGCAACAAACACCACGCTTATTTGTCCTCGACTGTAATCAGGTAAGCGGGATTATTACCTGTGGCGACTTGCAGAAAGCACCAGCACGAATGCTACTGTTTGGCTTGGTGACACTGTTGGAGATGAATTTACTCCGGTTAGTGCGACTTTACTA
This sequence comes from Nodularia sp. UHCC 0506, assembly GCF_034931045.1. Taxonomy (NCBI): domain Bacteria; kingdom Bacillati; phylum Cyanobacteriota; class Cyanophyceae; order Nostocales; family Nodulariaceae; genus Nodularia; species Nodularia sp. UHCC 0506. The sequence goes on along the minus strand of NZ_JAYGHH010000001.1, from coordinate 287,092 downwards.
TCCCCAAGATTCCTGGCAAAAAGTTCTCAAACCTGAACGGTTAGAAGTTGCACAACGACTATGGCGAGAGAGTCAGGAAAGAAACGAAGCTACAGATTTGCTGGACTATCTTCAGTTTTGTGATAAACGGGAGTTGGTTTTAAATCAACCCGAACTGCTTCAGCAATTGGGATTAAAATCGAAACGGTTTGGCGAGCGTTTTCTCAAATCTGCTGAACAGCTGCGAAACCGATTGGCGCACGCCCAAAATTTAGTCAGTGCTTCCTCTTGGATAGAGTTGCTTTCTCTGGCTGAGGCGATGGAAATGCTGTTAATTCGCTGTGAGGAAGTTGAATAGGGCTAAAGCCCTGATTTGAGGACTAAAGTCCTCACTACGAACTGTATTGTGACAATAATTTCTCTACTCCAGCATTGTGATCTAGAAAGGAAAATAAATGCCTGTAAATTAATTTACCATCTTGATCTAAAACAAATTGGGCTGGTAAAGGCGCACCTAAAGCTTGTCCTACGTTGTATCTCCGAAATACCCGACAACTAGGATCACTCAGCAATGGCATTTGTAAACCTAAGTCTTTGACAACTATTTGACTTTGCTTTTCGTCTGTACTAGTAATCATTAAGATTTCGATACCACGATTTTTAAATTGTTCGTAGTTTTCATTCAAGGCTTTAATATGAGGAAAACAAAAGGGACAATATTGTTTTTCAGTAAATATACGGGTAAAAGCCAGTAATACTGGTTGTTTGCCTCGATAATCTGACAATTTCACCACAGCACCATTAGTGATATCTGGTAGTTGAAAATCTGATGTCCCTACTCCCAGCCTTAGCTGATTTATCGCCGGAATTGGGAAAAGATTCCGAAAGAAGCGCTCATTAAATAAGCCACTAAAATCAGTAGAAGTCAGCATATTTTTAGGAAAATTTATTTAAAAACCACAGATATACATAAAAGCATAATCAATATCTGTGGTTTTTGCCGTCTGAATGTTCTAGAAAATTTTAGACAGCAGAGAAGTAGACTTTAGACTTTACAGGGTCAGGAACCATTGTTTGATCACCAGGTTGCCAACCGGCTGGGCAAACTTCATCAGGGTGAGATTGAACATACTGAATTGCTTGTAATGTCCGCAGGGTTTCATCCACGCTGCGACCAAAAGCCAGGTTGTTAACTGTACAGTGCTGAATTACGCCGTCTTTATCAATAATGAACAAACCACGCAAAGCAATGCCGGCAGCTGGGTCAAGGACGTTGTAGGTGGCGCTAATCTCTTTTTTGATGTCAGATACTAAGGGGTAATTCAGGTCGCCGACACCACCAGACTTACGATCAGTTTGAATCCACGCTAAGTGAGAAAACTCGCTATCAACGGAAACACCTAGAACTTCAGTGTTAACTTTCTTAAATTCTTCGTAGCGATCGCTAAATGCTGTAATCTCTGTGGGGCAAACAAAGGTAAAGTCTAGAGGGTAGAAAAACAGAATGACATACTTACCGCGATAGTCGGAAAGTTTAATTGTCTTAAATTCTTGGTCTACCACAGCCGTTGCTGTAAATTCAGGAGCCTGTTGACCAACACGGAGGCATCCTTCTGCTGCGTAAGTGAGGGACATTAAATGAATTCTCCTTCAACTTATATAAGTATAATACCCTTGGAATTTGGGTTAGTTTGCACTTACCCATTTAAAATTGTCAAAATTTAATTACAATCTGTTACGACTATATCATAGTCATAACGATTTTGAGTAACAAATGCCAGATTTAGATACTAGAGAATGGTTACTGACCAATGGATTGGGGAGTTTTGCCAGTGGGACGATTTCGGATGTTCGCACACGCACTTATCATGGTTGGCTATTTGCGGCGACCAATCCGCCCTGTGGTCGGACTTTGCTGTTTTCTCACCTGGAAGCTAGTTTGGAAGTATCAGGAAGGGTAACAGCACTAGGAACGAACTGCTGGGGCAATGGTCAGATGGAGCCGCAGGGTTATAAACTATTGCACTCTTTTGATATTAACCCAGTTCCCAAATGGATTTGGCAAAAAGATAACTGGCAACTAAGCAGGCAATTGCTAATGCCTCATGGGTTGGGAGATGGAGAGCAAGATATTTGTTCACATCGGCTGTTGATACAGTATCGCTATGAAGGCAGTGAGACAGCTATTTTACGGCTGCGGTTGCTGATCAGCGATCGCAATTTTCACCATCAACAAAAATCTCATCCCGGTTTACAGTTTTCCCAATTACTGGGTCAAAATCAAGTTTGTCTCCAAGGCATATTTTTGGGGGAATTTGGCACACCTTGGCATTTACGTTGGACGCAAGGAGAATATCAAGCAGATGCGGTTTGGTATTGGGATTATCAGTTACCAGAGGAAAAAACCAGAGGATTAAGCGATCGCGAAGACCTTTATAGCCCCGGTTACTTAACAGTTATACTCCAGCCAGGAGATGCTGTTACCTTAGAAGCGCAGACGGGTTTTCCAAATCCACAGCCCAGTCTACTGACTCCCGAAATTTTTGCCGAGGCTATAGAGACAGAACAAGAAAGACTATCTCAGATTTTTGGCTGGGGAGAAAATAACACTCCCACATCCCCCATGAGGCAACAATTATTAAAAGCCAGCGATCAATTTATTGTTTATCGAGCTTCCATAGCTGGCCCCACGGTGATTGCTGGTTATCACTGGTTTAACGATTGGGGGCGTGATACCTTAATAGCTTTACCGGGTTTAGCCTTAGTCACCCAGCGCTTTGAATTAGCAAAAGGGCTATTACATAGTTTTGGGCGTTACTGTCACCACGGCTTGATTCCCAATGTTTTTCCTGATGTCGATGGTGAACCGGCTTATAACAGTATTGATGCGGCTTTGTTATGGATTGAAACTTTAGGACTTTACTTAGAAGCGACCCAAGACTGGGAATTTTTAACAGCACAGTTTCCAGTCGTGCAGCAAATTCATAAGGCGTTTATGGGTGGTACACGTTACAACATCCAAGTTGACGCTACCGATGGTTTAGTGAGTTGGGATGTCCCCGGAGTTGCTTTGACTTGGATGGATGTAGTGATTGAGGGAGAGCCTGTAACGCCCCGCAATGGTAAGCCGATAGAAATTAATGCTTTGTGGTATTCGGCTTTATGTTGGATGAGTCAATGGGCAGAAAGATTGAGCCAAATGGAGTTAGGTGATTCCGCCCGTTTTGCCAGACAAGCGCTGCGTTATACTCAGCAAGCACAACAAGTGACAAATTCTCTGCAAAAGTTTTGGAATCCCCAGCTTGGTTATTTATACGACACTATTGATCCTGATGATGGACGTAACTCCCAGATCCGTCCCAATGCGGTTTTAGCATTATCGCTGCATCATTGTGGGTTTTTACCGCACCAAAGGCAAGCAGTAGTAGATTTAGCTGCTTCCCGTTTACTTACTCCCTATGGTCTTCGTAGTCTCGATCCAGCCGACCCCGATTATATAGGTAAATACACAGGTGGCTCAGAACAGCGCGATCGCTCCTACCATCAAGGTACTGTTTGGACTTGGCTGATTGGCCCCTTTGTGCGTGCATGGCAGCGTTCTTACCCAGAAAGACCATTACCTTTTGATTGGCAACCACTGCTAGATCACTTCTTAGCTGATGCCTGTATTCACTCGATTTCAGAGATTTTTGATGGAGATTCACCTCATCCACCCAAAGGTGCGATCGCGCAAGCTTGGTCAGTTGCTGAGGTAATCAGGCACTTTCAATGAATAGCTGATAATTTATATCTTCAAAAATGATACGATAGAATAAGTATATTTACAGCTATATGGATTTTGTTGTTTTAGATACCGAAGGCAACCCAGAAATCAGTGAATTAGCGATTATAGACAGTCAAGGTTTAGTAATTTATGAGGGTTTCTCAAAAGAGCATCACCGCAATTGTCAAAATAGCCCCAACCTCAAAAGTTTAAAAACCCTGTTAACAGAATTTTTAGCTATAGTTCAGGGTAAAACCATCATTTGTCACTATGCAGAACACGATATTGATGTTCTTAAATATAATTTTCGTCAAGTAGGTTTAATTTGGCCTAATTTAAAATTTGAGTGTACTTGGACTTTAGCAAAAAACACTTGGCAAGGTTTAGAAAGTTATTCTTTAGATTATTTAAGTAAGTATTTTAATTTACGAGCTAATAATCAATATTTTATTTCCGACATGGCACATACTGCCAGATATGATGCTGAATTTACATACCATCTTTATATAAAGATTATGCTAGAGAATCTTAAACAGCAACCTAATCCATTTAGCAGCAGTAGAGTTGATACTCCCTTTCAAAATCATCCAGATTACCTGAACACATATCAGAGAGAATTTCTCACCCTCAAAACTGGTTTAAATAATATCAAATTAGATCCCAACCATCAAAGTAAAGGCATTGTAGTGATTGGTGAACCAGGTTCTGGAAAAACTCACTTAATGATGCGACTAGCTCAAGAAAGACTATCTAGTAACAGATTATTATTTATTCGTCAGCCTAACAACTCTCAATCTGTACTTTATCATATATATAGCAGAATTTTAGAATCTCTAGTCCAAAAAGTTGGACACCTGCCACAATTAGACTACTTAATTATTAATACCTTTCGTAAAATCCTCAGTCTTCCTCATAGAGATGTCAAACAAAAAGATAGAGAAATTCTCAAAGCATTATATAACTTAGCAGAAAATCAAATCAATGCTTTAGGAGCAGAAAACACACAACGTAAACGAGAATATTGGTTATATATTGAAAAAACCATTAATGAATGGTGGATGCACAATTATGCTGCGGGCAGTTATGCTTTATCTATCATCAAAGGAATGGTAAAGTATTGTAGCTACACAGATTATAGATATAAAAATATTACGACTCGTTGGTTAGCAGGTAATGTTTTAACTGATGAAGAAGCAGAAACCATTGGTTTACCAAATTGGGGAGAAGAAATTAGTCAAGAAGCCTTTTCTTTAGAAGCCATATCAGTTTTAGGTAAACTATCAACTCTAGATGAGCCTTTAATTATTATTTTTGATCAATTAGAAGGCTTAGGACTTGCCCATAACAAAGAAGTTTTGTTGAATTTTGGGGAAGCTGTCAAAGAAATTTTTACCCATGTTCCTAATAGCTTAATTATCCTGAATTTATTTCCTGATAGATGGGAACAGTTTAAATCTACTTTTGACAATTCTATTCTGGGGCGATTCCCGTCTCAAGTTTATTTACGTCAACCCACAGAAACAGAAATTAAAGCGATTATTCAAATTAAACTGCAATCTCTAAACATTAATTTAGAACAGCTATTTCATCCAGAAGACTTAGATGATATCTTAGAAAAAAAGCCTATTAGGTCTGCTTTAAATCGTGCGGCTGACTATTATAATTATAGAGTGCATGGCATCCCTTTAAGCATTGAAAAAAAAGCCATATATGAACTAGACAATAATGAAAAAATAGAACAGCAGTTGAGAACCTTACAGCAACAGCAACAGACATCAACAGAAGTTTTAATGCAGCTAATACAGGCTATACAAAATCCTGCTGCGATAGATTTAACCAACCTGCAACAGAAACTAGCATCTTTTTTACCTAATGCAATTGAGACTTCTCCCTCAAACCCTGTAATTGAGTATTTAATTCAACATAAAAATGAATTAGAGCAAAAATATCATAATTCAGCGATTATTACAGACTATGATGATATTGGTAAATTAAAGACAATTGCAGAAGCATTCAACCATATCAAACCTGTTAAATTAACACAGTATCGCTTAGGCAAAAAAAAATTGCCAGAGCATATTGTAGTAGAAAACGGCAATAAAAATCATGTAATTGGATTTCTGCAAATCAACGGTAGTCCTTTTACAAGTCGCATTAATAATTTTAATGAATTAGTGAATATTCATCCCCAAACTAAATTTGAATTATTTAGAGATGAGCGTCTACCAGAAATTACAGGTAAAGTCGGAAAAGAATATATTAAACAACTGCAAAATAGTCGTAACGGTAATTTCATCTCATTAAATAAACAAGACCGGATTTTTTTAGACTTAATTTATGATTTGATTATCAGCATTTATAATAAAGATTTATATGACGTAGATTTAGAGACAGCATTAAACGTTTTAATCACACATCCAGAATGGTATCACTGGATTTTTTCCATATTTGGTTTCACACCACCAACTAAATAAAAAGTGCTGAATTAGGTTTTTCCTATCAATCTACTTCCTTGCGAGTCTCTTGAAAAGCAAGACCCATCACTACTAATCCTGGCCAATATAAATAAACTAATATCTCTAAGTTTTCACCAAAGGTATAAAGAAAAAGAATCATCACAACACTCAAGCCTACTTTAGCAGTTGGCCGTCTACTGTCCATTGACTTAATTAACAAATCAACAAAACTAAAAAGCAAGGGAGCAGCTAGAGCGATAAATCCAACAATGCCCTTGACAAATAATAAACCCGCCCAGCTATGATGTGAACCAATGGGCATATACTCAACAAGATGGGGTCCTTCTTCAACCACACCATGTCCCCAAATTGGAGCTTCGGTTCTCCAGCGATAGACAGCAATTTCTTTTAAAGCCATACGTACCCTTGTTGACCCGGCTCTTGCGGCCTTGAAACCTTCCCAAAAATTATTAAAGGCCACAATGATTGATGGGGCAAAAATGCCACTCAGATAACTAAAAAAACCCAGTCCAATGAGCATCTGTGGCCGAGCTAAACCAGATAAGACTTTTGTTAGTACGGGGATAATAATGATGCAAACTTGAGCTAGACGGGATTTACAAACAAGACACATGACAACTGATCCTACTAGTCCTAACCAGCGCCATTTCTGATTTTTTTCTTGCAAGGCCAGCATAAAGTTAACATTGCCCACAAAACCTAATGCTGGTCCCCAAGGGGTAAATAGCCGCCAGCGTAAATCACCCGTGCTGCCATCAATTTCATAGAGAGGCACGTCAAAAAATTCATTACCAGGCCCACCTACGGCTTTTAGTGGTGAGACGTAAAGGACTTGGGGTAAGTTTAGTAAGGGAGTTACTAATAAAAAAGGGACAATCAACAGGGTATGAAGACCCACGATACAAACGGCACGATAAATTATCTGGGGGCGGATCTTTAAGCATCCTGCTAAGGGATAAAGAGCTAGTGCAGCCCAACCTTTAGCCCAGCCAATGGAGGATTTAATGATTAAACTTGTTGGTAAATTGTAGTCAAGATGTCCGGCTATTAATGCCACTTGCATCATCAACATTGAGATAATCCATATCCACACAGACAAAGAAATTGTGATTTTTTCCTCCTCTGGAGTGTCTTTAGTTTGAGCCAGAATTTTAATTAGTAACAAGAATATTAGTACCCAAGGTAAGACCGCACCGACAACATAAAGCCCGCCGAAAACCCAGATGTAATAGGTATTAGCGATCGCCCACCACACAGCTTTTTCTGGTATATTTTCCGGCTTAATATCATCTTTTTTTTTATGCTTCAACATCAGTTTCCTGAGAAAATTGCTGATTGATCAACAGGGCATTGGGAATCACGGAGAGGTTAATCCAAAAATCCGAAGTTGAGTGACATTTTTTGAATTGTTTTGCTCTCACTAATTGTCTTTAATTTTGAATTCGGAGCGCAGCGACTTAACTTTGGCTGTATCATGATATCCATTTAGATAGCTTGTCTAACCAGGGTTTACGAATCCACAGCACACCAAGACCGAGGGTGGAAAAGAGCGAACCAGCCGCCGCTCCCGCCAAGATAAAGTTCTTTTTAGGAGTAGTGGGTGCATCTGGCAAAGTAGGTTCCATCGCCATTTGAATTAAAGGATAGGTAGAAAATATATCCCCTTGCCCTAAATCTAATTTGGTGAGAGTAGAGGCAAAAGTCGCTTCAGCAATCTGTTGATCTCGCTTCAAGTTTTCTAAGATTGATTGCTTTTGAGAAAGATTATCTAGACGCTTTTCTAGTTGAGCGATCGCTACGTCCAAACCTTTAACTTGGGCTTTGAATCCCTGTTGATCTGATTGGTAAGTCACCAAATTCTGGAATAATATATCCCGCCCAGATCCGTTCACAGCCAAAGCTAAACGATTGAGTGTTGCGGGAGTTAGAGGCTGACCTGATAAGTATTCACTACGCTCAAGTAAGGCATACCAAGCAGCTTCTTGACGTTTGCTTTCTTTAATGATTTGAGGATGGTTAACACCAAATTTAGTGCTTAAGACTTCTAAGGAAGTTGTCGCTTCACTGTAGTCTTTGAGGTTTTGTTGAAAGATTTGGTCTACATGGAGAAAAAAAGCTGTTGCTGCTTCAGCAGGGGAAAGTCCTAGATCCTGAGATAACTGCTGCATTCGTTTGTCAGTCAGTTGCTCTTGGGCATGAGTTTCGGCTCGTAATCGGCGCAGTTGCTCAATATTAGTCGATAAATTACCTAATTGCTCAGGAAAATTTAAACCAGAACGCATTTTATAATCCGAGAGTTGTTTTTGTGCGTCCTCTAGTTTACGCTGGGCGGAGAGCAGAATTTCTTGGGAAGGTTTTCCTCGTTGACTAATTTCCCCAGATCGTAAGACATTGATGTGGCTAACTATTGCTTCATAGAGAGCTAAAGATTTATCCCGTGCTTCTTCTGGACTTTTGCCAGTGACTTCAAACTGCATGATTGTTGTGTTGTTTAACAGTTTGATGCGGGGCTGATTGAATTGATCAACCGGAATTTTAGCGATCGCTGCTGCGGCTTCTAATACGCGGTCACTTTTAAAAATATATTGCAGATTTGCTCTAGGATCATAAGTAGAACTCCCTAAAGCGGAGCCAGTAGAAGAAGACGCTTGACCAATTCCTGGCAGGTTGACGTTCACGCCTAAACTACCGCTACTGAGTATCAACCCCCACTCACTAGTATAAGTAGGTTTGGTAATTTTCAAATACTGAAACGACGACCCCCAAATCAAAGTATTACCCAATATACTGAGGATGAGATAGCGCAGCCAACGGCCTTTCAGGAAACTCCCCAGATATGCCATCTTGAAAATTAAGAGCCTCTGTGTCATCTGAATAAATCTCGCAAAATGGGAATAGGGGATAAGATGGTTTGGATAATATCCCGAAATTGAACAACTTTTGAGTCATAGCAGGCGACAATATCATTGGCCTGAAGAAAAGGGTTGTTAACATCGCTGGTAGAATTTGTCAGTAAATCGTTGACATGACGCTGCAAGTAGTTGGTTTTTCCAGTCAAATGCTCAGTAGTTACTAGAATAGCTTTGCGTTCGGCATTAGTACCCCTTGTCCCCCCAGCACAGTTGGCTGCTGTCACCGCATGGGAAAATCGAGAACCATAAGGAAATGATGTGGCATCACGTCCAATCCCAGAAACAGCATTACCCGTAGCTGGTACGGTGAGATTGGAAAGAAATACTTTCACACCAGCCGGGGTAATTGGGGAAGGACGCACGAGTTCATTGTGCATCTGTCCCGAATCTGGAACGATGATGCGATCGCCCGCAATCAATGGTACATCAACAAAGGATTCACCTGTAAATAGACCAGATAGGTCAATAATTCGGGTTTTTCTATCGCGGATCAATTGAATGTTTTTGATATCAGCAGTGGGTTTGATTCCTCCTGCATCACGGATCGCAGATGCCAAGTAACGGTTGATGGGATATTGTCCAGCTACTGGCACAGGAGGCTGTGTTCTCTCCCCTGGGGAAAGTTCATTGATCAATACCCTTCCTGGTAAAAATGTTGCCCCACTGACAAACACCTCCACCGGCCCCCACTGCACTACTCTTAAACTTACCTGGAGAAAGGAGGGCTGGAAAAACGCGCCATCAATCAAAACTGTCTTCAGATTCTCTTCAACTTGCTCTGGTTCTAAACCCACAACAGGCAACGGGGTAAGATAGGGAATCTCTAAATTGCCTTCTAAGTTAACTTCAAAAATTCCACTAAATTCTTCTCCTTCTGGAATAGTGACCTTGACGCGATCGCCCGGAGATAGAGGCAATGCCCAACTAGGTTGCGCGAATATTAATGTTGCAACTATGGCATTAAAAAGTAAAAGTTTAAGCATCATCAGAGAAAATACGTAAGTGGCTATTTCAGTAATTCGTGAGAATAACAGACTACAACTAATTAGTAGTTTCCACTAGAATATCTAGTTTTAATTGCCCCTAATAACTAATATTTATTTTACAATATTACTTGAGATGCAAATACCCTGTCTCCTAATCTAACTAACTCTCTAACCCACCAGAAGCAGTAATACTACTTATTTTATGCCACCAATTATTGTGATGAATCAGAGGAATTAATGAGATAGAATAACTCAATGATTTAGGAGCTAGTTCTCAAAAAAATTATACAATTTTTATTTGACAATTGGAAAAATTAAGTGTATAAAAATACTACAGGGTTTAAAAAAGAATGCATCTCTCCTAAAAAGTTGTTTGCCATCCCAGGAAATGCTGGACATCTACCAATAAAAAGGCAATCAACAACCATCACATCAAGCCAGTGGCTTTTCGGGTGTAAGTTTCTTGATACTACAAGCCTCTAGATTTATCTGTGGGGTGAATCTTTTTTGGGTAGCATTATTGCTTAACCCAAGCTATTTTTTTCGGGCATCTACCAGTCAATTAATTCTGAGAATTTCCATTATGGGACTCACCGTTGGTCTGGTAAACACTTATTCAACACTCAATATTGGTGATGCAGCCATCTATAGTGCCTTAACTGCTCTAGCATCAGAGGCTAAAGTTGTGGCTCAATTCCAAGATTCCGAACCGGAATACATTCCTAGTTTGCAAATTGTGACGCAGATGAGGCATTGTGATGCCTATATTAGTGTCGGTGGCGATATTTTTAATAATGCCCGTGAAGGTTTAATTACCAAATCTTTCATTAGGAACTTGCTTCAGTTAAGGCGATCGCCCAAGCATACTTTTGTGTTTGGACAATCGATTCCCCGCTCATGTCACAGTTTGAGTTTTCAGGCTTTGACCTATTGCTTGCGTCAATTAGCTGCTGTTTGTGTGCGCGATGTCGAAAGCCATCAACGTTTAACTACAGCTGGCATCCCAGCAATTTTATCTTTTGATGCAGCATTTACTTTATCAGCGAGTGAGCAAGCTAAAGACTTAGCTGAACAGGTGTTAAAAACATTGGAAATCCGACCAGAATCAGCAGCTTTGATTTCTCTGCGTACCTTTGATTCCATGTATCGCCATGACAATCAGCAGTTTCAACGACAACTTGTGTCCTTAAGTCGTAAATTCTGCCAACAGGGATATCAACCTGTATTGGTGATTCAGTCTCAAGCTTACGGTGCTGATCATGACTTGGCCATGGCCAAAGAAATTGTCCAACAAGTACCTCAGCTAAAAATTTTTAATCCCTTTGCCTTTAGCCATCAAATACCTAAATGGGAATTGGTAATGGCTGCATTGGCTATTTGTCGTGTGATTGTGGCAGTCAGATATCATACATCAGTTTTAGCCTTAGCAAGTGGTCGAGTGCCATATAACTTGTACTACTCAAACAAGGGTAAAGATTTAACCAAACGCTTACAAATCCCTGGTTGTAGCCTGGAAGAGTTTAACCCAGATATTAACTTCGATGCGATCGCTGCTACCTCTGTTACGACCTTTGATGATCAAACAATTCGCCAACAGGTCAAACAGGATTTTCAAAATTGCTATAGCCGAGTCACGTCGCTGCGCTCCAAATTCAAAATTCAAAATTCAAAATTCAAAATTAAATACCCCACGGATAAATCCGGGGGCTTGAATTAATGTTGTTTCACTTTTTTCTTCTCCATAAATAAATTTAGTTGCTCTGCATCCTTTTTTTCTTTGGTCATTGATTAGCACATTGAAATCAGTGGAGGAGCAAAGATGCAGGGGAGAAGTTTCTATCTAATTTAAAAATAAAGAAAATAAAACTCTATGAAACCGAAAATTTGCCATTTGGTAGGTGGTTCCGGCATGGGTTGGACTGGTGGCATTAAAGCCACATTACAAACTTTAGAAACGTCCTGGCTATCGGAAAAATTCACCTTTATGACTGCGCCTTTATCAGCAGCATCTTCTATCATATCAAAACAACAACCTGAAGTAATTATAGTTCATGCTGCCTCCTCCTGGCGGGGGTTATTTCCACTATGGAAACTACGGCGTTCAGCCAAGTTAATTATCAATGAACATCACTACTGTGCAGGTTTTGAAAACTTTAATGTTCCCTCTGTGACTCGGTTTCATGGAATGTTAAAATTGGCTTATCGGATGTGCGATCGCTTAGTTACTGTTTCCCAAGGACAGCAAAATTGGATAATCAAAAACCAATTAGCACCGACCGAAAAAATCACGGTAATTCCTTTCTCCAGATTTATTGACCCCTTTTTCAATATTTCCCCCAAACCGAGATTGTCAGAGCAACCATTTATATTAGGTGCTTATGGGCGATTTTCCTCCCAAAAAGGCTTTGATATTCTGATTGATGCAGTTAAACAAATTCCCGAATCAAGACTGCAATTAAAAATTGGTGGAACAGGAACAGACGAAACTAAATTAAAACAATTAGCCGCTAACTGTCCCAACATTGAATTTGTCGGACGCATTGATGATGTCCCTGCCTTTTTAAGTCAGTGCGATGCCGTGGTTATTCCCTCCCGTTGGGAACCTTGGGGTAATGTTTGTCTAGAAGCTAGGGCTGCTGGTAAACCAATTATTGCATCCGCCGTAGATGGTTTGAGTGAGCAAATTCAAGACTTTGGCCTACTTATCCCTCCAGAAAATTCTGTAGCACTAGCTAAAGCAATTCAGGAATTAGTGAATTTACCAGCAGACAAATTAGCCGATATGGGACAACAAGGAAAAGCCTCAGCCATAAATTCTTGGCAAAGGTACCTATCTAACTGGGACAAGTTGCTAGAGGACTTGACATGAAAGCATTAATCCAAACTTTATCTGCTTTCAAAAAAGACCGCTTTATCCGCAATATTGGCTGGATGGGGGCTTCTGAATTAGTAATTAGGGTATTTCGTCTGGTTACTACAGTCATTCTTGCTCGTTTTCTCAGTGCTGAAGATTATGGTTTAGCTGCCATTGTGTTGATGACTTACGAATTTATTCGGGTCTTCACCCGCAACGGTATTGCTGACAAAATCGTGCAAGCAGAAGCAGAAGAGGTGGAAGAGTTATGCCGTACTGCTTATGGATTGAACTGGATAATTGCCTTAGTTTTATTTATAGTTCAATGTTTGGCATCATTAGCGATCGCACAATTCTATAATAATTCCCATCTCATTATCCCTATCTGTCTGATTGCCATTACATACCTGATTTATCCTCTGGCAATGGTACAAACAGCCCTAATCAGAAGAGAAAATCGCCTGAATATTCTCGCCTTAATCAGTTCAGTCCAAGTATCTACAGATAACATTCTGACAGCCATTTTCGCCCTCTCAGGTATGGGAATGTGGGCAATTGTTTTACCGAAATTTTTAGTCGCGCCCATCTGGATTATTCTTACATTTAAATATCATCCTTGGCGGATGACAAAATCTTTCGCTTTTGATAAATGGCAACGAATCACATCTTTTGCTAGTCGGATTTTAGGAATAGAATTGTTAACAATATTCAGAGAAAATATTGATTATCTTTTGATTGGTCGCCTAGTTGGTGTGGAAGCATTAGGAATTTATTATTTTGCTTTTAATGCCGGATTAGGAATAAGTTTAAGTGTAATTAACGCTATAAGAGTTTCACTATTCTCTGACCTATGTGATCTCAAATCTCAAACAGAGTTATTTACCCAACGCTATAGCCAAAGCCTACGCAAAATAGCTTTAATGATTGTGCCTTTAGTAGTGTTGCAATCTAGTTTAGCTCCCTTTTATGTTCCCCTAATATTTGGACAGAAATGGGTAGAACGAGGCGCAGTACCTATATTAATTTTAATTTGTTGTTCAGCTTTATCTCGTCCTTTTGCCGATGCTGCTTCTTTAATGTTTCGTGCTTTTGGTCAACCACAAATTGAATTGCGTTGGAATCTCTTGTTTACTGCTTGTTTAGCTACTACTATTTGTGTCGGTACAAACTGGGGTATTGTGGGTGCTGCGGTGGCTGTGACGGTGACACACCTAACTTTGCAACCTCTGTACACCTTCTGGGCAACTTTGCAAAAATTACCCAAGTTCTTGCAAGAGGTGAACCCATGACAAATATTAATCCAATGGTCACAGTAATTATTCCGGCTTACAATGCGGCTGAGTTTTTACCAGCAACTATCACATCTGTTCAACAACAAACTTTCTCTGATTGGGAGTTATTAATAATAAATGATGGATCTACTGATGACACAGTTGCAGTTATCAGGCAATATCAAGAAACAGATCATCGTATTCATTTAATTGAGCAAATAAATCAAGGAGTTTCTACTGCTCGTAACTTAGGAATTGCCAAAAGCAAAGGTGAAATAATTGCTTTTCTCGATGCTGATGATCAATGGCTTCCCGATAAACTTCAACAACACCTCCAACAGTTTCAATCTCATCCCCAATTAGGAGTGAGTTTTGCTCAAGTGGAAATACTCAATCAAACAGGTGAACCAACCGGACAGGTTTCTAGTTCCCGTTTGATTAATTTAAAACCAGAACATTTACTTTCAGAAAATCCCACCACTACTACTTCTAATTGGGTGGTTTGTAAGGAAGTATTTGCTCAAGTAGGAGGCTTTTCTCCCGATATGAGTTATTCCGAAGATTTGGAATGGTTACTCCGGGTGATATGTACTGGTGTTTGGGAAATTGCTGGGATAAATCAAGTTTTAACTCGCTATCGAACCAGTTCTGCTGGTCTTTCCGCAAATTTATATCGAATGGAAGCGGGTTGGAATCAACTGGTACAGAAAGCGAAAATCTATGCGCCACAATTGGTGGAAAATCATTTTGCTTTGGCTCAAGCTCTACATTTGCGTTATCTGGCTCGACGGGCTTTCCGGTTAAAGTTACCAGCTGAGGTGGGGGTGGATTTTATGAGTCGTGCTTTAGCTTCTGATTGGCGATTGTTATTTTATCAGCCAAAACGGAGTTTATTGACTTTGGTGGCTGTGTTTGGGGCTTTGGTGATGGAGCAGATTTTTCTCACGCACCAGGCGCAGAGACGCTGAGAGAGAACTCAATTAAAAACTAAAAAATTCGTTCCTGTTCTCTGGTTTAATGTTATGCCTAAAATATCTGTGATTATTCCTGTTTATAATTCTGAAAAAACGGTTGCTGAAACGCTGGATTCTGTTCTGGCACAAACATACGGCGATTTAGAAATTATTATTGTTGATGATGCCTCAACTGATAAAAGTATTGAGATTTGTCGGCAATTTAAAGATGAGCGAATTAAAATTATTTATCAACAAAATCGCGGTTTGGCTGGGGCGAGAAATACAGGAATTCGTCATGCACAGGGGGAGTTTTTAGCTTTTGTT
Organism: Nodularia sp. UHCC 0506; assembly: GCF_034931045.1. Classification (NCBI taxonomy): domain Bacteria; kingdom Bacillati; phylum Cyanobacteriota; class Cyanophyceae; order Nostocales; family Nodulariaceae; genus Nodularia; species Nodularia sp. UHCC 0506. The sequence continues at coordinate 271,570 of NZ_JAYGHH010000001.1, read as the reverse complement.
GATAGTGATGATTTATGGTTGCCAGAAAAGTTGGAAAAACATATTCAGCATTTGCAAGGTTCGCCGCAAGTGGGGGTGAGTTTTTCCCGCTCTCGATTTATTGATGAGCAAGGTACACTTTTAGCTATCTATCAAATGCCTAAGTTAACAAATATTACTCCTGAATATTTGTTCTGTCGTAATCCTATTGGTAATGGATCTGCGGTTGTAATTCGCAGGGACGTTTTGACAGCTATTAAGTTTGAAGCTAATCTTCATGGGGAGGTGGAAGATTTCTATTTTGATGATCGTTTTCGTCAATCTGAAGATATTGAATGTTGGTTACGTATTGCTTTACAAACTACTTGGAAAATAGAAGGTATTCCTGAAGCTCTGACTCTTTACCGTCTAAATAATGGTGGTTTGTCGGCTAATCTTTTTAAACAATATGAATCTTGGCAGCAAATTCTCGTTAAAACCCAAGTTGATCATCCTGAATTTATTGAAAAATGGGGCAATAAAGCTAGGGCTTATCAACTACGCTATTTAGCACGGCGAGCCACAAGACAACGAGCTGCTCAAACGGCAGTTAGTTTATTAAACCAAGCCTTGGGTACTTATTGGCGGATTATTTTGGAAGAACCTCGACGCACTTTCATATCTTTGAGTGCTGGTTATCTCTTATGGATACTACCGAAATCAATTTACCAATGGTTAGAGAAATTAATCATGCAAATTACAGGAACAAATCAGCAAAGACGCATTCAAAAAGAACAAATGGGTTAGTAAATAATTACCAATTATTAATTATGACAATTTTATTAGTTTGTTCTTCTGGTGGACATTTTAAAGCTCTGCAACAATTACGTCCTTTTTGGGAAAATCAAGAGCGAGTTTGGGTGACTTTTCGCACTAAAACTACAGAAGCAGAACTAACTGAAGAACAAGTGTATTGGGCTTACAGTCCTACTAATCGAAATCTGCCAAATTTATGCAAAAATCTGCTTTTATCTTGGCAATTAATTAGGAAAACCCGACCAGATGTAATTATCTCTACTGGTGCTGGTGTTGCTGTTCCTTTTCTGATTTTGGGCAAATTATTGGGTAGCAAAACTGTATTTATTGAATCGGTAACACGGGTTAATACTTTAAGTTTATCGGCGAGATTAGCCTTACCTTTTCTGAGTGTTTTATATGTACAGTGGCCACAATTACAAGCCCGTTATCCTCAAGCTGAACTTGTGATTCCCCAGGAGGTTTTAAGTTATTAAATAAAAACATATTCAATTAATGTTTGTGCAGTAGACATCTGGCCTACCTTTAAACCCGGACGGACTAGAAGCCCATCCCACAAGATTAGATAATTTATTCTCTATTCCCTCTTTAATTTATGATTTTAGTCACTGTTGGTACAGAACAATATCCTTTCAATCGTCTCATGCAATGGGTTGAGGTGTTGTTACAGTCGGAAATGATTCAAGAAGAAGTAGTTGTTCAGTACGGCAACTCCACTATTTTACCGGCTGGTGCAAAGGTTTACCGTTTTCTTAAGGAAGAAAAATTTCAAGATTTGATTCAGCAAGCGCGAATTGTGATCGCTCATTGTGGTGAAGGAACTTTACTGCTTTTGGATTCTTTGGATAAGCCTTATATTTTAGTTTCTCGTAGTCAAGAGTTTAAAGAACACGTTGATGATCATCAGGTAGAACTTGGTTTAGCGCTATCGCAAATTAATGTTCCTGTTGCTTGGTGTCCGGGAGATTTAGTGCGGTTTATAGATGCCCCTAGAAAGGTTTCTGTGGCTGATGTTTCTCATGCTAGTGCAGTTGCTCTTTGCAATAGCTTACAATTTCGTTTTGGTCAAGTTCTCAACTAATTTTAGGCAGGTAAATCATGGTTGCTCATGACAAAATAATGATATCTTTGGTGATTCATCGTTACAAAAATACTCTTTTAGTGCAGTTACCACCCCGCTTAACTGTGATAGAAGCTGTATCTTTTCGGGAGTCTTTTAAACAATGGGTGGAAGATGCTACTGTTAGCAAAATAATTTTAGATTTTGGTCAAACTACAATTATTGATAGTAGTGGGATTGGTTCACTAATTACTAATATCAAATCAGCCAAGGCTAAAAACATTCAATTAACTGTTTGGAGTCCTAATCCCCAAGTGAAACTGGCTTTTTCTATGGTTGGTTTGGATAAAATTTTGCATATTGAACCCGATACTGTGGCAATTATCCCTACTGTCAGTCGTAAATCTCAACAGCGTCCACCTTTAACCCATCCTTCGGTGCGATCGCCTATGAAGCGAATAATTGACATTGTAGGGGCAATTGTGGGCTTGAGCATAACTGCTGTGCTGTTTGTTCCCATTGCGATCGCTATTAAAATTAATAGTCCAGGTCCGATCCTGTTTAGTCAAACTCGTTGTGGTTGGATGGGAAGACAGTTTCGTATTTGGAAGTTTCGCTCAATGGTGACTAATGCTGAAGCTCTCAAATCGACCATTAATAATCAAGCTTCTGGTGCTTTTTTCAAAAATGATCATGACCCCCGCATTACTCGTGTTGGTCGCTTTCTTCGCAAAACTAGTTTGGATGAATTTCCCCAATTTTGGAACATCCTCACAGGAGATATGAGTTTAATTGGTACTCGTCCGCCTACTCTAGATGAATTAGAACAATACGAAATTCTCAATTGGCAAAGATTCGATGTCAGACCAGGATTGAGTGGTGAGTGGCAGGTGAATGGACGCTCAAAAATTCGCAACTTTCAAGATGTGGTTAACCTCGATTTGCGCTACCAAGAAAATTGGAGTCTTGGTTATGATTTGAAATTATTGCTGAAAACATTTGTTGTGGTTTTCAACAAAGATTCGGGGGCTGTATAATAGATGTTTGCAAAGTTCAAATAGCTTACTTTTTTCTGAAATTTCATGGAAACAAATTTAGCGCCCCATAATTCTAATCTACAAGTTGTTAGCGATATTGATGCAATGGCAACAGTTGTGGAATGGTTTAATCAATTCAATAACACACGGATATCTTATCAAACTTGGCTGGAAGGACAGACTGCTTTATTGGAGGGTTTTACAAATGTTGTGCGTCATGCTCACAGCCATCTTAGCCCTGAAACTCCTGTGGATTTAGAAGTTCAAATATCTTCTCAATATTTCCAGATTTGTATTTGGGATCGAGGTGATATTTTTGATTTAGAAGCAGCTATAGAATGTTTCAATCAAGAAATAAATCAAAAGAATTTTAATCCTTTAGATCATGAATCTCAATGGGGTTGCATTTTCTTATTAAAGCTCAAAAAAGACTATGGTTGGACAATTAGTTATATCCATGAACTGGGAAATAGAAACTGCTTATTACTGAGAAAAAAATTAGCTATTTCATAATGCTAAGACAAGAATCCAGTAATTATAGCTCTGGTTTAATAATTTTCGTAATTTGTTTAAATTAGATGCTTAATTTCCTTATTCTGTGTTGTGCATTTTATGTGCAGCAGAATTAATACAACAAAATTTCGAGATAATTATTTCAGGTACGTTTATGAATTCGCAAGTAAAAGTGATTCAGCCCCAAGGCATTTTTAATAGTAAGAATGGTAATCAACTACGTGAAAAAGTAGATGAAATTATCGCAGAAGATATTAAAACTATCTTGATTGATTTTCAAGATGTTACATTTATGGATAGTTCCGGTTTTAGTGCTTTGCTAATGACGCTAAAAAAAGTTAAACAGATCAATGGTAGATTGGTCATTTGTTCCATCAACGAACAAATAAAAATGGTCTTTGATATGACTAACACAAATCAGATTTTTGAAGTGTTACTTGATCAGGCATCATTCGGATCTGCTTAATATTGTGTCTGGACAACCTGCAATTCCGAATTACAATGTATTGGTCTGGAGTCGAAATGCGCGACGTGAAAATTGTGCATA
>NZ_JAYGHH010000001.1:239408-267537 GCF_034931045.1 Nodularia sp. UHCC 0506 | reverse complement strand
TAAAGGTAGCATCTGATCACAAAGTTATCTTTTATACAAAGGAGTCTAAATCCATGTATGGTCTAGTCAACAAAGCAATTGAAGATATGATTTGTAAATACCACGGTGAAAATACCTGGGAAACTATCAAGCAAAAGGCCGAACTGGAAGACATTGATTTCTTCGTTGGCATGGATGCTTATTCTGACGATATTACCTATCGCTTAGTTGCAGCAGCTTGTGAGGTTTTAGACATGGAGGCAGAAGAAATACTCAAAGCATTTGGTGAATACTGGGTAACATACACCGCAGAAGAAGGCTATGGAGAACTTTTAGATAGCGCCGGCAACTCTTTAGGGCAGTTTATGGAGAACCTTGATAATCTGCACGCACGAGTCGGCTTGAGTTTTCCCCAACTCCGTCCCCCATCTTTTGATTGTGAACACACCAGCGAAAAGTCAATGGAACTGCACTATCAATCAACTCGCCAGGGTTTAGCACCAATGGTGATTGGTTTAATTCACGGATTGGGAAAACGCTTTCATACAAAGGTAGATATTACCCAAACTAGTTTTCGTCAACAAGGTGCATCTCACGATATTTTTGCTGTTGAATATGACGATTCGCAGTCCTAACCTACTTTCGTCACTAGGGTGTAAATTCACAAAGTTGTATTATGGTCATAGCAATTTTATGGGTTCTTCGGTACTTATTATGCTAAACCTACAACTTGAGAGGAGGGAACAGGGAACGGGGAACAGGGAACAGTGAAAAATTTTTACTTTTCTAGTTTTTTAATAAGACTAATAATCATTCTGCTTTCCTCTTTTAATAAGTTAAGAATCATTTCTATATCTTTTTCTGAGCATAATCCTACTCGCTCTGATAAAATTAGGTGAGTTTCTAACTCATTAACTGACCCTTGCGCTATGTTTAAAAATCTTACATATTCTCCTCTATATCGTCGTCCATATCCTTCGGCTATATTAGCCCGAATAGAATTAGCCCGAATAGATGCTGCACTCCTTCTGATTTGTTGAACCATAGCATATAACTCGTCTTTGGGAAAAAGTTTAGTCAGAAAATAGCATCTTTGAGCAATATCCATCCCTTTTTGCCAAATCATTAAGTCTTTAAAGTCATTAATATTGGACATTCTTTCTGTTCCCTGTTCCCTGTTCCCTGTTCCCTAATCTCCACAGACAACTTATTCAGCAAACCCTATGTAAAGCTGCACATAATCCTGAAAATCCATCTTTATCTGTGTGAATTTGCGTTTATCTGCGTACCCTTCGGGAAGCAAGCTACAATTATTCTTAATATTTTATTCCATGCAGCTTCATATTAATATATTATCAGACACCGAAAAATTAAAGTTCTGCCCCAAGTTGATATATTTGAGTCAGGGGTTGGCAATTTAATGATGTACTGATTATTTATGACAAATGATAGGGTGATCGAATCAAATCAATTCAGTCTTAATCCAGACCAATTGGCAGCTTTGTTTCCCTTTCATTTGGTCATAGATCGAGATATGAAGATTGTCCAAGCAGGTGGAGTGCTTCAGCGCATTCTTGAACCTGTATTAATTGTTGGTAGTTGTCTAGAAGAACATTTTCAGATTAATCGCCCCCGTTGTCAAGTAAATTTTGCAGCTATTAACCAGCATACGCGCTCATCAAAAACGGGTTCTTCTCCATCGCTGTTTCTGTTGCAATCCCATCATAAGGAAATGCAGCTAAAAGGAGAAATAGTGTATCTAGAGGCATCGGATCATCTGCTGTTTCTTGGTTCTCCCTGGATTACTGATATTGCCAATTTAAAAAAGCTAGACTTGAAGCTCGATGATTTCCCTCTCTACGATTCTGTTGGAGATTATCTGTTTCTTTTACAGGGTAAGAACTCAGCCTTGACAGATGCGAAAAAACTGACTGCTAGACTTACATCTCAGAGGGCGGAATTACGGGCAACAGCATCAAGATTGAGAACAGTAATTGAAAGTTTACAAGCTGGTGTGTTATTGGAAGACGAAACCCGGCACGTTATTCTAGCAAATCAGGAATTTTGTCAACAGTTTAGTATTCCCGTTTCTCCCGAAGCTTTACAAGGTATGGATTGTCAGCAAGCAGCACAGACAAGTAAACAACTGTTTGCTGAACCAGAGAAATTTATCCAGCGTATAGATCATATTCTCAACCAGAATCAAATTGCTCTGAATGAAGAATTGCCACTGCAAGATGGGCGAATCTTTGAGCAGGATTATATACCTATTGTTGTTAACAAAAAATTTTATGGACATTTGTGGAAATACCGCGATGTTACCCAACGCAAACAAGCTGAAAATGCTCTCAAATTAAATGAAGAACGGTTAAAGCTGGCTTTAGATGCTGTAGATGAAGGACTCTGGGACTGGAATCTGGTGACTGGGGAAGTTTATCGAAGTCCACGTTGGTTTACAATGCTTGGTTATACGCCAGAAGAGCTAGAAAACGATATCAAGCTGAAAATTCGGTTGATCCATCCAGAGGATCTATCCCTCATGCAACAGCGACTGATCGCACATCTCAAGGGGGAGACACCTTTTTATGAGGTAGAAGTCCGGTTTTTTACCAAATCTGGAGAATGGAAGTGGATTCTAGATCGGGGTAAGTTAGTCAGCCGCGATTCTCAAGGTAGAGCGATCAGAATGGTGGGAACCCATCTAGATATTACCGAACGCAAACTCTCAGAAGCCGCACTAAAGCAACAATATGAGCGGGTGCTACTGCTCAAGCAAATTACTGAAGAAATTCGTCAGTCTTTGCAATCGGAAAAAATTCTACAGACAACGGTGACGGAAGTGCAACGGATTTTGCAGTGCGATCGCGTTATTATCTTCCAAATTAACCCTGATGGTAATGGTAAAGTTGTTAAGGAGGCAGTAGTTCCAGAATTTTCAGTCACTTTAGACCAAGATATCAATGATCCTTGTCTGAGGGATGAATACTTTGAGTTTTATCGTCGTGGACGGATGACTGTGATTTCCGATATAGAGAAAGCCGGATTTCAACCTTGCCATGTGGAATTTTTACAGCAGTTTCAGGTGAAAGCCAATTTGGTTGTCCCGATTTTAGTGCGGGAAGATTTATGGGGATTATTAATTGCTCATCAGTGCGATCGCCCTAGAAAATGGACTCAATTAGAATTGGATCTGCTCAAACACTTGGCGGATCAAATGGGTATTGCCCTCACCCAAGCACAGTTACTTTCTCAAGAAACCCATCAAGCCAATCTGTTAGCACTGCAAAATGAAGAATTAAATCTGGCCAAGCAAACAGCAGAGACTGCCAATATGGCCAAAAGTAATTTCCTGGCCACCATGAGTCATGAAATTCGCACCCCTATGAATGCCATTATCGGCATGAGTGGAATGCTTTTGGATACTAGCTTAACTTCTGAGCAACTCGACTGTGTAGAAACTATTCGCAATAGTAGTAATGCACTGCTAACGATTATTAACGATATTCTCGACTTTTCTAAGATTGAATCTGGCAAATTAGAGTTAGAAGCACAGCCTTTTGATTTGCGTCTTTGTGTGGAAGAAGCCCTGGATTTATTAGCTCCCCAAGCCGCTTCCAAAGGGATCGAATTAATGTACCTCATAGAAGCAGATGTACCGACATTTATTACTGGTGATATTACCCGTCTGCGGCAAATTCTCTGGAATTTAATGAGTAATGCCGTTAAATTTACCAAAGTCGGCGAAATAGTAGTGAAGATCACCGCTAGGCCGCTGGTTTCAAGTTCTGGACGCTATGAGTTAAAATTTGCCGTTAGAGATACAGGTATTGGCATTCCCCGCGATCGCTTACATCGACTCTTTAAACCCTTCAGTCAGGTTGATGTCTCCATGACTCGACGTTATGGTGGCACAGGTTTAGGACTAGTCATCAGCAAACGACTGTGCGAAATTATGGGGGGAAGAATGTGGGTAGATAGTCAACCAGATCAAGGTTCTACTTTCTATTTCACAGTTATTTTGCCAGTTGAACCGTCAGCTATTGATAGTTCCATCGGTACTGATCCTGAACTGCTCAATCAACGATTACTCTTAGCAGTTGATAACACCAATTTAAGAAAATGCTTAACTTTGCAACTTCAAAGTTTAGGATTAGATGTTCAAGTTGCCGAGTCTAATGATGCCATACTCCAATATCTGTGGCAAGACAAACCTTTTGCTCTAGCTATCTTAGATATTGATAGTCCAGACTGGAACACTCTCAACCTAACGGCTAAAATTCGAGACATCCCCAAACAACGGAATTTACCTTTGGTGATGTTAAGTTCCAAGGGCAAACAAACCTGGGAAGTGAAACAGTTAGCGGCTGAATTTACGGCTTTTTTACCTAAACCAGTGCGCCAGTACCAGTTACATAATACCCTATTACAAATTATTCGCGGTAGCTGGTTTACCAAAGTCACTAACGAGTCTATCATTCCCTCTTACTCTCGGTTGCCTAAACCAAATCTCCCCACCGTTGATACTAAACTCTCTAAAAGCTTGCCCCTGAAAATTCTCTTAGTTGAGGATGTGTTAGTCAATCAGAAAATTGCTCTCAAGATGCTGCATCGCTTGGGTTATCGGGCAGATGTCGCCAATGATGGATGTGAAGCCTTAGAAGCCTTGCAAAGACAATTGTATGATGTAGTTTTTATGGATATCCAGATGCCAGAAATGGACGGCTGGGAAACAACTTGTCGTATTCGTGGGGACTTTTCCCAGGATGTCCAACCTTGGATTATTGCTATGACTGCCCATGCGCGTGCAGAAGATCGCCAAGAATGTCTGAGTATCGGAATGAATGATTATATTAGTAAACCGATTAGTGTGGAAGGGCTGGAAGCAGTTCTTAAACATTATGGTACTCAGCATCATCAAGGGACAGAACCTGTTACAGATGAAGTATTAACCTCCTCTAACCAGCAGTCAGTCATTGACCGCAGTGTTCTGGAGGGCTTGCGTAGTATGGCTGGTAGTGAGGGCGATAGCTTAATTATGGAACTGATCCAAGTTTACCGAGAAGATACCCCAGTCACAATTCAGGCAATTCAAGATGCGCTGTCCTCTGAAAATCTAGCTAATCTCAAAAAAGCCGCTCATGCCTTGCGATCGCCTAGTGTTAGTATTGGTGCAATCACTTTGAGTAAAATATGTGAGACTTTAGAATATACAGCACAAGATCAATCCTTCGCACAAATCGCTATTCTGGTTAATCAATTAGAGAATGAACACCAAAAGGTGATTACGGCTCTAGAAATGTTTCATAATATTACCGATTAAATACTAATCATAGCGCCGGAACAGGGCATATAAAAAAAATATTATGTCTAATTAACCAGACTTGATAATATATTTTGTTTAATTAATTTTGAATTTTGAATTTTGAATTTTGAATTTTTATAATTATGCCTCAAATATCTGACTCTCAAATCAAAATTTTAGTTATTGATGATGATCGAATTATCCAAATAGTTCTTAAACAAGCACTAGAAAAACAGGGCTATGAAGTTATTCTTGCTTCTAGTGGTAGACAAGGCATAGAACAAGCTCATAAGCATCATCCAGCTTTGATTATTTGCGATTGGCAAATGGACGAAATGGATGGTTTAACAGTATGTCGTGCGATTAAATCCGAAGTTTCTTTATCAACAACATTTTTTATTCTCTTGACTGCACGCAAAACAGTTGAAGATAAAGTTGAAGGTTTAGATAATGGTGCGGATGATTTTTTGAGTAAACCGATTGAAATAAGTGAATTGAAAGCACGAGTCCGAGCCGGAATTAGATTGTATCAAAATAATCAAGAGCTTCAGAAATTAGCTGGAGATTTACAAATTCAAAAGCAGCTTTTAGAAACAGAATTAAATGAAGCTGCTGAGTACGTTAAATCTATTCTACCTGAACCAATATCAGGATTAGTAACAATAAATTACAGGTTTTTGCCTTCTAGTCAATTAGGTGGTGATTGCTTTGATTACTATTGGTTAGATAACAAAAACTTAGTGATTTATCTTTTGGATGTTTCTGGACATGGGTTAGCTGCTGCTCTACCTTCTATTTCTGTACATAATTTATTGCGTTCTCAAACCCTACTACAAGCAAATTATTATCAACCATCTGAAATTCTTAATGCTTTGAATGATGTTTTCCAAATGGAAAAGCATAATACCCGTTACTTTACCATTTGGTATGGAGTTTTTAACATTGAGTCTTATCAATTAACCTATTCTACTGCTGGACATCCACCAGCGTTATTACTTTCTCAATCATCTGATTCTAGTACAAATATCAAACAATTAATTACTCCCAGTATGCCCATCGGGGCATTTGCAGAGGGAAAATATGAAAATGCTGTATGCACAATTCAACCATCTAGTAAAATCTATGTTTTTAGCGATGGAGTTTATGAAGTTGAAATGTCTGATGGTAAACTGTGGGGATTTAACAATTTTATCAATTTATTGACTAGATATAATCACAAATTCATGAATTTAGATGAAATTTTAGCAGATATTAAAACTGTTACAGCTAGTCAATCATTTACAGATGACTGCTCTTTATTAGAAATAAAGTTTGAACCAGAAAATACTTAACGCAAGTGAGATTATTGGTTGTAACTTTGCTTTGTGTCCTTAGTGTCTTCGTGGTTCATTCCTCCATGATAAAAAGCCCATTACGTTACCCAGGTGGTAAGTCAAGAGCTATTAAGAAAATAGCCGCACACATACCAGATAGCTTTTCTGAATTTCGAGAACCATTTGTAGGAGGTGGTTCCGTCTTTATTTACTTAAAGCAAAAATTTCCTCACCTCAAAATCTGGATAAACGATTTAAACCGCGAATTATTCCTGTTTTGGAAATATGCGAAATCTGATTTACCCCAGCTATTAGCAGAAATTCGCCATGTTAAAGATAAATATACAGATGGTAAAATCCTATTTCAAGAATTAACCACTATAGATACTAGAACATTATCTGATTTTGAAAGAGCAGTACGCTTTTTTATTCTCAATAGAATTACATTTTCTGGAACTGTGGAATCTGGAGGATTTTCTCAGCAAGCCTTTGATAAACGGTTTACATACTCCTCAATAGAACGACTAGAGAAATTAGCAGAAATTTTAACAGATGATGTCAAAATCACTAATTTAGATTACAGTCAACTGTTAAAGGCAGACGGCAAAAATGTATTTATATTTTTAGACCCTCCTTATTTTGCTGCAACTAAATCCAGATTGTATGGTAAAGATGGTGATTTACATACAACATTTGAGCATCAAAGGTTTGCAGAATTTATCACAGAATGTGATCATCATTGGTTAATAACTTATGATGATTCACCTCAAATTAGAGAAAATTTTCCCAATTCTCATCTGTTTGAGTGGGAATTGCAGTATGGCATGAATAACTATAAACAAGGTGGTGCAGCTAAAGGTAAAGAGTTATTTATTACCAACTATGATTTAGAGGATGTTTGAAAAGTTTTGGGCGAATATAATATGGCTACTACACAGGCATGACGCGTAGCGGCTTTTCGTAGGGAAGTCCAGCGACCTGGATTGATTAATGCAAAATCAAGGTTTTCAAACCCACGCAGGTGGTCACTGAGCCTGTCGAAGTGTGGGTTTCGTTTGTGTAGCCGCGACTTCTAGTCGCCAAGGTGAGTAATAAATTAGACTTTTCAAACAACCTCTTAGGCTGATAAGTTAAGTTATCGTAAATAATTAAAGGTTTGTATTCAGAATTAAAGGGCTAAAGCCCTTACTACGAGCTAAATTACCATCTGTCTGGTTGATGATGTTGAGGAAAGAGGAAACACAGAGGAACAGAAATACACTTCTGTGCGGGAGAACGTGTCTCTACATTCCCATGTGCCTCCTCGTCTTTCCTTAAGCTATAGTCAAGTCAACTTTGACAAGGACATCGTTATAGTCCATATCACCACCATTTACTAAGTCTTCAAAACCAAAGACGTTATCGCCTAACAAGCGGATGTGGTCTGTATTATCGGCGTTAGCACCCAAATAGGGGAAATAAATCGCAGGGTCATTGCTGGTATTAGTATCAAGCAGAGCTTCAATTCCATCATCAATGATGATGAATGGTGCAAAAATCGCCCCACCTGAGAAACTACCAGTATAAGTTGCTGTTCCTTGATTATTTACTGTTAAATCAATACCTGCTACGCGTTGATTAATCGCAGCTTGGATATAACCAGTATCTCCAGGTAAAACATCAGCTACACCATCATTATTAGTGTCAATGCCGCCATTTTCACCAGTAACTCGATAAAAGCCTACAAAATTGTCAAAGGCTGCTTCCCGGTTAACTGTGAATGTTGCAGAAACAGAACCATTAACACCTCGTAAATCAATGACTTCAGCTTGCCCTACTCCTTGCAACCCTGTACCCAAAGGAGATATTTCATCGGTAACGGCAATATTGACTACCAAATCATTAAATTCGGTAGTACTAGTATTCGAGCCATCTTTCCAACCTAAAGTAAACCCACCACTAGTTAAACTTGTAATTGATTGGATAGAACTATCAGAAAATAGGAATGCGGAAGTGGAGGATGTCCGAACGACGGTATCTAAGGTACTATTTTTGATCAAATAAAACCTTAAATTTGTATTATTATCAAATTCTAAGAATTTGTTGAGATTACTGGGATCAAAGCCAGTGGGATTGTTAGAAATTATCGAGAAAATCACCCGGCTGCGTGCTATTGCTGCTTCAATATAACCTGCTGCCCCAGGAGCAATGCCGTTAATTGTGCCATTAACATCATCAACATTAAACACTCCTAACTCATTCACTAAATTAGAATTGCGCCCTGAAAATTGGACTTTGAGTTTAACCTTGGCAGTTTTTCCCGAAATATTGAAAATATCATTTTGGGGATTAACTAATTGATTGGGAATGTTATTGACATTAATTACAAAGTCTCTCTCGAAAAATAGTCCGCTTTGGTCAGTAGTACGGATGCGGATATTGTAACTAGATTTGGTATCAAAAACAGGAGAATTGGTAACAATTAAATTATTACCATTGATGGTAAAGAATGAATTATCGCTAACACCATCAACTAAGGAGTAGGTGAAATTATCGCCTGGGTTTGGGTCAGTGGTGGTGAATGTACCAATCACCGTGTTATCTAGGACATTTTCATCAACACTAGTGACACTTAAAACTAAGTTAGTGGGTGCGAGATTACCAGATATATTGACTTCATAGACAGTGATAGTTCCACTCACTTCGTTGGCAAGAATGAGTAAATCTTTACCATTGGGGCTATCACTAGCAGCAATAAAAATCAGACCTTCAGGGGCTACATCACCGGGTTGAGCCGGGGAATATTCGATAAATTCGGGATTTTCTGGATTGGTAACGTCATATACCATGACTCCGCCCACTCGTTCTAAACCGATGAAAGCATAGGTGCGGTTATTGATGACACCAATTGCTACTCCTTCTGGTTCTGGGCCTTTGTTATCACTCCGGTTATCAAAACCAGCACTAACCTCTTCACCGTTGATGTTGAAAATACTGGGAATATTTTGAGCAATAATCTTTTCAAAGTCTGAACCACTATCATAGATTCGATTCCCTTGATCATCCCAGATAGAGAAGGAGCGAGTACCGTAGACAAATATTTGATCATAGTCGCCATCGCCATCGGTGTCGCCATCAATGGTGGAAACAGTCAGCCGTCCTAAGTTAGCATCCTGTTGGAGTGTAGCAGCGTTAGGGAAGGCGGTGGGGTCGAGAGTTAAATCTTTGACTCGTGCATCTTCATCACGGCTATCCCCTTCATTGGCTGTGACATAATATGTGCGACCATTGGCAGCATAGGATGCGATCGCATCAGGCATGAACATTCCAAAGACTGGCCAATTTTGGATGTTGATTTGATTATCGCGATCGCTGGCATCTAATTCATTGCCCGGTAAACTATGATTAATTAAACCCAGGGATATGATGTTGGTGACTGTGGCTGTAGCAATATCAACAACAGCAACGGCATTATTTTCTTGCAGTGTCACCCAAGCTTGAGTGCCATCTTGGGAGAAGGCGATATACTCTGGTTCAGCATCTTCAGCAAATGTCCTACCAGGGAAGATCCGCACACCTTGATTTCTGAGTGTAGCTTCTTGACCATTAAAGCTGGTAAAACTAGCTGTAGTTACAGTAGCATTAGCAGCCCCTTGGGAAACATCAATGATGCTGATTGAAGCAACAGGATCACTAGTATCAGTGGGTTCTCCTTCGTTGGCTGTAAGAACCTTTGTACCGTCGGGGGTAAATGCTACCATATCGGGCAGTACACCTACGGTGACATCTTTCAGGAAATTACCGGCTGTGTCATAGAAAACAACCTTACCAGGATCATTCGGATCATCTGCTTCCACTGCGATCGCCACTAGGCCGTTTTTCACAGCTACACTATTAGCATTGCTACCAAAGTCAAAAAGGTCAATGGCAGAAATATTGGTGGGGCTTGTGGGGTCGCTAAAATCGAGAATTTGAATAAATTCTGAACCATCTACGACAAATAGTCTTTGGGAAACAGAATCATAGGCTGTAATCTCTGCCCCATTGCCAGTAAATCCACCAATTCTTTTCAGAACACCAATCTCATTATCAGTAACAGTAGCGTTGACTGAGACAATATTAATGTTGTTGTAATTAGTATCGCTGCTGGTAGAGGTGTGTGTGATATTACTGGGATGATTTAATTCCAAAATTTCATCATCTACTGCTGTCACCGTCACTGTTTGCGCTACATCCCAGTTATCAGGGGTGAAAGTGAGGGCATTTGTACTAGTTGTACTCTGGGAATCAGGACTGATATTAATGGTGACATTTGCCGTTGGTCGAGTATTCAGAACTATGGTGTAAGTATCTGTTACTCCACCTTCGGTAACGTTGGTGCTATCCCCAGATTCAGTAATGGTGACACCCGGTAGTACAGCGCTGATATTGTAAACACCAGGATTACCAATATCCCCATCAGCAGAAGTGAAGGAATTTTGAGCATCACCAACAGCAGACAATAACCATTCAGAGTTAATTTCTGTACCAGTCAGATTGTCTACGACTGTCCAACCACTGGCATTTTGGGTGCGAATGGTATTGGTAAAGTTTTGATCACCATAGGTAAGACGATCTATGAGTTGGTTATTATTATTAAACAGGTTAATCTCGTCACTACGTCCGAGATTCGTTGTCAGCCCCCCAATAATTTTGACAGAATTAGCTAGTCCCCAAGCTGTCCGAAATGTTACTTCACTGGCTTCTGTGAGAATAACTGACTCTCCGGGTTGCACAGTCCCAAAAGCACTCAAGTCAACTGTTCCTGGTGTGCGAGAGTTATCATCAAAACTCCAACCAGTTAAATCTACTGCACTAGTACCGAGGTTAGTAAACTCGATAAACTCCCCATTAATACCAGAGTACATAAACTCGGTAATTTGAATGGGAAGAACAGTATCACTACGCTGAGATAAGTTTTGAATCCGTAAATCTTGTGTAGCGTCTACATCTGCGACATTAAAAGGCGTAGTCTGGAAATTGGCTAATAAATATTCTGCAAAGGCATCTTGCTCAGTTCCAGCATCAGCAAAGCTAGATTCTCCTGGGTCGTATATATCAGGGTCAATAGCTGCATCTATCACCCCATTTAAGTTATGATCTGTATCCGTCTCTCCGGCTAAATCTACACGATTGGCAAAGGCGGGGTTAGCGGTAACAAAATCGGCAAAAGGATAACTATCACCACCATTAGCTAAGAATGTCAGAGTGACAACACGAATTGCCCGATTAACATCGCCTTGTAGCTGACCATCTTTAACTAAGACATCCTGAATACTGCCATCTGCATTGAAAATAACCGCATTTTGGATGCGTTGACCTGCGGGTTGGGTTGCGTCAAAGCTAAAAGATATACCGCCAACTTGGGGAAACTGACCAGGGGTTGCGCCATCTGCGGTTGCAGCTACACCATGTTCCAGCACTTGCTGTAATTGTGCAGCCGTAACTGTAATTAAAGACAGAGCATTATTGAAACGGAGAGAGTTTTGAACATCTGGTTGGGAGATTCCGCCTTCTGGTTTTCCTGACAAGGGATTTCCTTCTGGGGGCAGTTTCACTGGTTCTGTAGCACCAGGGGGGGCAACAATGCGACCAATATTATCACGTATACCACCACCATTTTTGATGGAAACTACTACTGTTGCATCGAGGAGTTTAACATAGCTGAGATTGGCATCTGCGGTTAAATTCCCCAAATTGGTTTCTTGGGTACGCACATCACCGCGAGTCCCATTGAGAAATACATCAGTAATCCCCAAAATGTTACTATCTTGGGCTAATATCACCGCTCTAAGTGCATCGGTAATCGCTTTAATTTCTGGGTCTACTAAATTTTCAGCGTTGAGGTCAGCAACTCCTTGGTCATCGGTAGCATAAGCACCACTAATATTAGAGTCAATACTCTCAGGAATAATCTTACCTTGTTCGTCAAAATCTACAACTAGACGACCAACATATCTATAGTTACCGCCGGTGTTGATAATGGCAACATCATCGTTAGTGGCAGATTTGGTGAGAATGGGATAGCTTCCCTGTTGTATGTCTACATCTCGGAGACGGTCTGTATCATCACTGAGGATAGTGTTTGAACCCCCCGCTATGATAATATCCACATCCTTCAGCAAACCTGCCAATTGTTGCTCAATGCTAATTTGTTGCATATGAGCTAACAAAATAATTTTATTGATACCTGTTGCTGTCAAGGCATCTACGGAGGTTTGAATTTCCGCAGCTAGGGCAACAATATCAGTAGGGTTTGCTGGTAAAACTTCGACAGTACCAGGAGAGGCAATGCGAGGTAGTAGAGGGGTAGTAGCACCAACCACACCAATTCTTTCACCATTTACGGTAATTACTGTACTTTTAGCAATTTTACCGGGGATGGTGCTGGCTTCTTGACCATCGGTGGTGACTAGGGGAGCTAAATCTGTGTTTGGGGCAAAGTTGAGGTTTGCACTCAAGTAGGGGAAATTTGCACCGGGATAAGTACCATCGGGTGCTATGACAGAGTTGATGAAACCAGTACCTGAGTCAAATTCATGGTTTCCGAAAGCGATCGCTTGAAAACCTAACTCGTTTTGAATAATAATATCAGCTCTACCTCTGCCTTCTGTACCCAACAGTGGAGCCAAAGAAGGATCGGCAGACGCATCCAACAACAAACCAGGAATGTAAGCATCTCCAGAGGAAAGAATGACGGTATTGGCGTAATCTGGATTACCATCATTATCTTTATCTTCGTTTTTCAGTGCATTGAGAACCGCACTAAATCGGGGTGCATCATCTAATGCAGAAATGCCAGCTTCCTGGTCAGCAGCGTGGAGCAGTTGCAGCTGGAAATTGTTTACCATAGGAGATGTTTTAAGTTAAACTACGGATACTTTAAATTTTTACTTTTACAAAAGTATCCGAAGAACATTAAAAATCAGTTAACAAATGGTTAATATAAGTTTTTTTACGGTGAATTTTCTCAATAATTCTCTACAATTACCCATGGAATCGTTCCTTGATATCAAAGGTGCAATCCTGCCCAAAAAATATTAATCCCCACTGCACAAGTGTGTCAACAATGGGGAGTTTCGGTTTATTTTAAAATGGCTCAGGTCAGATTTGAACTGACGACCCCAGGCTTATGAGTCCCGTACTCTAACCAACTGAGCTACTGAGCCTTACGTTCCATACTTTGTCATCATAGCATATAGGTTTTGATATGGCTAGTATTTTCAGAGATTAATTTTTTCAGAGGGGGAATGAGGAAAAATTATACAAATATCGCAGCAATGCAACTATGGTCTGGTAGTAGCCCTTTAGATATTACTCTTTGAATCAAGAATCCTCATGCTTTTAGGTTCAGGAGTATCAATGGGATGTGAGATTTGCGTAATAATGCCAATTTCATGTCATCTTGTATATAATCATTTAATCCATGCGGCCATAAGTTTTGACCTGCTGTATTTGTGCTAAAAATCTGATTCTATTAAGCGTTATCTTAATTTGATAAAATAGCGATTCTGGCTTATGCAACATATATAAAACCGCAGATATCCATGCCGTGGGGTCATTTCAAAATTTATTTATATCTGACTAGCACACCGATTTAGTGAAAATATTATTTTTTTCTCGGCAATATTCATTCACTAAAATTTTATGATTGTATTACGTGTTAATACTCTTAAATAAATCAGCGATCGCTGAATAAAATAAATAGTGGCAAGTAAAAAAATCACACATTTTGTACTTAATTATGAGGATTTTTTCCAACAAACAACACCAGATACTAAAATATATTGGTGTGAGTGCGATCGCTCTGATCGGAATGTTAAATCCTGGGGTTGCTAATGCTAGAGGATTTGTCACCCAGACCAAAGAATTCAATTTAAATTTTGATTTTGACCCTAATGGTCAAGCAATTACTAGCCCCAACGCCGGCAATCCGCTAGGTATTGGGAACCAGTGGGAAGAATGGGGTGTTAGGATTAGTGCCAATGTTAAGAATCAACCTAATAGGTCTGAACCATTGCTATTGTTTAATAGTAACCCCAACACCTTCACCGGTGGCGACAATGACCTGATGACAGGCAGAAGTCAGTGGGGAACTACAACCCAAAATAACGTTTTGATTATTCAAGAAGATGGTTGGCAAAGAAGGAACGGACAAGTGGTAGGCGTAAGAAACGCCAACGATCCTGACGACGAAAGTAATGGTGGTTGGATCACCTTTGACTTTTTTGATAGCCCTGTCAACTTCAAAGAATTTTCTCTTTTGGATATGGATGATGACCAAGATGGTAGGGGAAATTACTTAGAAGTCTTCCTCTGGGATAAGGACAATAATCAATTTAAAATTGATGCTTTGTCTTTAATCCAAGGACATTACAATCAATATATTGCCCCAACAGGTAACAAAATTGACGGTTATCAACAAAGCTATACATTAGGCAATGTCACCATTACCCAAGATAGTAAAGTCAGGGGTGATAACTCCATGTATACCTTCAGTACAAGCTACGTAGACATTACTAAGGTACAATACCGTTATCCTGGTAGTGGTGCGATCGCTGGACTGAAGTGGGATAAAACAATTAAGAAAGAAGTTCCAGAACCAAGCACTGGTTTAGGTATTTTACTAGTTAGTTCTGCATTTCTTTACTCTAACCGCAAACGTCAACAGCACCTCTCATAATTATCTACGAGTATAAAAGATTAAGGTTGTACGGGTGGTACTCACGTGATCCAATTCCCAAAAATCCAGAAAAACCTCACTTTGTCCTCGCGTACACCCTTCTCTTGCCTAGCACAGATTTTTCGTCAGGACTAAAGTCCTGAATTAAGGGCTTTAGCCCTTACTACGAGCTAAGTTACAGTATTTTTACAGTTTTTCACCGCCCCATACTGCTTCAACACTTGCTGCAAATATTGTCCCGTATAAGAACGAGGATTTTTAGCAACTTCCTCTGGTGTCCCCACAGCAATAATTTCTCCCCCTTTATCGCCACCTTCAGGCCCCAAATCAATCACCCAATCAGCGCAACGAATCACGTCTAAATTGTGTTCAATCACTAAAATTGAATTACCTTTATCTACTAATCTCTGCAATACATCCAACAATTTATGGACATCATAAAAAGATAACCCTGTAGTTGGTTCATCTATTAAATAAAGCGTCTTACCTGTCGCCCGGCGAGATAATTCTGTGGCTAATTTTACCCGTTGCGCTTCACCACCAGATAAGGTAGTTGCAGGTTGTCCCAATTTGACATAACCCAAACCGACATCATATAAAGTTTGTAACCGAGTCACAGCTTTAGGAATGTTTTGGAAAAATTCTAAACTTTCCTCAACCGTCATATTGAGAACATCAGAAATAGACTTATCTTTGTATTTCACCTGCAAAGTTTCCCGGTTATATCTTGCACCTTTGCAGACTTCGCACTGGACATAAACATCAGGGAGAAAATTCATTTCAATCACATTTACACCCTGACCGCTACAAGCTTCACAACGTCCACCTTTAACATTAAAAGAAAATTGTCCGGGTCTATATCCCCTGGCTTTTGCTTCCACTGTTTGCGAAAATACATCCCGAATTGCATCGAAAATGCCTGTGTAAGTTGCGGGATTAGAACGTGGTGTCCGTCCTATGGGTGATTGGTCAATAACTATAGCTTTGTCAACTGCATTTAATCCCTGAATTTCCTGTAAGTGTCTTGGTAAGGGAACTTTCTTAGTTAAATGATGTTGTAATGAGGGATAAAGTAATTCGTTAATTAGAGTAGATTTACCAGAACCAGAAACGCCAGTTACGGCGACGAGTTTACCCAAAGGAATTTCGACATCAATATTTCTTAAATTGTTGCGATGGGCATTTTTAATCACTAAACTCCGCCCGTTACCTTTTCTCCGTTCCTCTGGGGTAGTAATTACTTTTCTTCCTGATAAATAAGCACCAGTTAGAGAATCTTCTGCTGCTAGTAAAGTTTCTAAATCACCTTGAGAAATAATATTTCCGCCGTGGATGCCGGCACCGGGGCCAATATCAACGATATAATTGGCGGCACGGATGGTTTCTTCATCATGCTCAACAACGATTAAAGTATTACCTAAATCGCGTAATTTAGTTAAAGTTTTGAGTAACCGTCCATTATCTCGTTGATGCAAACCAATACTTGGTTCATCTAAAACATAAAGTACTCCAGTTAAACCAGAACCAATCTGCGTTGCTAAACGAATGCGTTGGGCTTCTCCACCAGAAAGAGTCATGGCGGGACGATCTAGGGTGAGATAATCTAAACCCACATCTAACAAAAATTGCAATCTAGCTTTAATTTCTCTTAATACTAAATCAGCAATTTGAATTTGGCGATCGCTCAATTTTAACTGATCAACTCTTTGCCGACAATCCCGAATCGAAACACCAGTTAAATCCAAAATTCCATATTGTCCCAACCGTACCGCCAAAGCCTCCGGTTTTAACCGTTTCCCCCCACAAACCTCACAAGGTTGGTCAACCAAATATTGCTCTAACTTCTGCTTAACTAACTCCGTCCCACCTTCATATTGACGTTGCAAAATCGGAATCACACCCTTAAAACTCTGTGTCCTCTGCGCCTCTGCGGTTCGTTCCTCCTTCTCCCCATACATCACAGTGTGCTGCTGTTCCACAGTTAGCTGATTCCACCTAGCTTGTAACTCAAACCCAGTCGCCTGTCCCACACTATAAAGTAATTCCAAATAATAAGAATTATCTTTTTCTGACCAAGGAGCGATCGCCGCGTAAATTGGTGCGTCCGGGTCTGGTACAATCAAATCAGGCGTAAATGTCTTTAAAGTCCCGATGCCGTGACAATGGGGACAAGCACCATAAGGCGAGTTAAAAGAAAACAGCCGTGGTGATAACTCTTCCATCACCGCCCCGTGAACCGGACAAGCAAAGTTTTCCGAAAATACTAATTCTTCTTCTGTATCTTCGCCATTCTCAGAAGTTAAACTCACAAGAATGTTGGCAATACCACCAGACTGTTTTAAGCACGTAGATAGAGAATCAACCAAACGCTCTTGAATACCAGGCTTTTTTACCAAGCGGTCAATAACAACTTCGATAGTATGGGTAGTATTTTTATCTAATTCAATGGAGTCAGAAAGGTCGCGGACTTCCCCATCCACACGCACCCGCACGAAACCCTGAGAAGCAAGACTAGATATCAGCTTGCGGTGAGTTCCTTTTTTACCTCTGACAACAGGCGCAAGAATTTGAAACTTAGTTCTGTCTGGTAGTTCGGAAATGCGATCGCACATTTCGTCAATGGTCTGGGGTGCTATCGAGCGATCGCATATTGGACAATGGGGTTCACCAGCGCGACCAAACAATAGCCGCAAGTAATCGTAAATTTCCGTCACCGTCCCCACAGTGGAACGGGGGTTATGGGAAGTAGACTTTTGATCGATGGAAATGGCGGGACTTAAGCCTTCAATGGCTTCTACATCCGGTTTATCTAATTGACCTAAAAATTGCCGCGCGTAGGCGCTGAGGGACTCTACATAACGCCGTTGACCTTCTGCGAAAATGGTATCAAAGGCTAAAGAAGACTTACCCGAACCAGAAACACCAGTAAAAACAATTAGGCGATCGCGCGGTAATTCCAAATCAATATTCTTCAGATTATGCTGCCTAGCGCCCCGAATCCGAATGGTATTCTGGCTGTTGTGGTGAGAGTTGGGAAGATGTCCATTTAAGGATGGGGCTAGCTTGTGATCTGACATATCGGCTTGGTGATAGTAAGAGGCGGCTTGAACAAGATGCAAGGTAGCAGTGAGCAAGGGGGAGTGAAGAGGCAAGGGGGCAGGGAGCAGGGAGCAAGGGGGAGTAAGAAATTACTTTAAACTTCCGGTTACTTAACAACCATTCCTCTTTTCCCCTGCCTCCTGCACATTTCTCCCCTGTCTCTTTTGGTCATTGCCCTCTGCTTCTTCGTTGAAACAATCCTTAATAATACTATCTTTACTACAGTTCTAGTAGAACAGCCGTACTGTTTGTTTTTGTTGTGATTATACACCTAAGTGTAGAGTAATATCCGCAGGTCAGTTTTTTCTAAAAATTCAACTAAGGCGAAAAATAAAATAATATTTCCACTGCCTAATTAACATCTATCAAAAGTAATATTTTTAAATGATAACCATAGAAAATTTTTCAAATATGAGATGTTGAATGCAGAAGATTAAATTAAATTTAAAATGAATATAAAAAACCTTTTAATATGGTACTAAATCTGTTAGCCTTTCCTAGAAACAAAAGCGGCGGTTAAAAATTATTACTTGAATAGGACTCCTGTTTGCTGTTTGTTGGCGTACCCTGCGCTATGCCTTGACAAGATTACGGACAAATTTATCCCGTCTTTCCGGTAAAGATGGACTAAATACACAAGTAAACTCACTGTATCAATTCAGATTACTAGAGATTCAGTAATCAGTAAATATTTCTGCCTAATTTTCCCGCAATAACTGGAAAAATTATTCGTGAGTCAGATGGATTGTGTAACACAAATACCTAAACTGGCAGACTGAAGAATTGATCAAAATAATTTCGCAATGGAGTTGAATATGACTTTAACAAGTACCCCACAAGCCAAGCCTTTAGCAGATGAAGAACTGCATAAAATCAACGCTTACTGGCGTGCAGCTAACTATCTTTCCGTGGGGCAAATATATCTCTTCGACAATCCCCTGCTACGAGAACCGTTAAGGCCGGAACATATTAAACCCCGACTGCTAGGACATTGGGGAACCACACCAGGACTAAATTTTATTTATGTCCACCTCAACCGGGTGATTAAAAAATACGACCTCAACACAATTTATATAGCAGGCCCTGGTCATGGCGGCCCCGGACTGGTAGCTAATACTTACTTAGAAGGTACTTATAGCGAATATTATCCCAACATTTCCCAGGATGCTGAGGGCATGAAGAAGCTATTTAAACAGTTTTCTTTCCCCGGTGGTATTCCTAGCCACGTTGCACCAGAAACCCCTGGTTCAATTCATGAAGGTGGTGAACTAGGTTATGCTTTGGTTCATGCTTATGGTGCAGCTTTTGATAACCCAGACTTAATTGTGGCGGCTGTGGTCGGTGATGGTGAAGCAGAAACCGGGGCTTTAGCTACAAGTTGGCATTCTAACAAATTTCTCAATCCTGTCCATGATGGTGCAGTGCTGCCGATATTACACCTGAATGGGTATAAAATTGCTAACCCCACCCTATTAGCAAGATTGAGTTATGAGGAATTGGAAAACCTATTTTTAGGATATGGTTACAAACCTTACTTTGTCGAAGGTGCTGATCCCGCCGATGTTCACCAGCAAATGGCCGCAACATTAGATATTGCGATCACGGAAATTCAAAGCATCCAGAGAGAAGCCCGTGTACATGGTTTCACCAAGCGTCCCCAATGGCCGATGATTATCCTCAGAACCCCCAAAGGTTGGACAGGCCCCAAAGAAGTTAATGGTAAAAAAACCGAAGGTTACTGGCGATCGCATCAAGTCCCCTTTGGTAGTGTCACCAACCACCCAGAAAACCTGAAATTATTAGAAGACTGGATGAAGAGTTACAAACCAGAAGAACTCTTCGATGCTAACGGTACACTAATTCCCGAACTAGCAGAACTAGCGCCCAAAGGACATCGGCGCATGGGCGACAACCCCCACACCAACGGCGGTATGCTACTGCGGGATCTAAAAATGCCCAACTTCCCAGACTATGCTGTTGATGTTAGCCACCCCGCTACGACTTATGCCGCAGCTACCACAGTAACGGGAGATTTCCTGCGGGATGTGATGAAACTCAACGAAGAAAGCAGCAACTTTCGCATTTTTGGCCCTGACGAAACCGCCTCAAATCGCCTCGGTGCTGTTTTAGAAGTTACAGACCGGACTTGGGTAGCTGACATTCTCCCAGAAGATGAACACCTGTCTCCTAACGGTCGGGTGATGGAAGTCCTCAGCGAAACCAATTGTCAAGGCTGGTTAGAAGGCTACCTACTTACAGGCCGTCACGGATTTTTCTCCTGCTATGAGGCGTTTATCCACATCATTGACTCGATGTTCAACCAGCACGCCAAATGGCTGAAGACTACCAATGATATCCCTTGGCGGCGACCTATTGCGTCCCTCAACTACTTACTAACTTCACACGTTTGGCGGCAGGATCATAACGGTTTCTCTCACCAAGATCCTGGTTTTATCGATCATGTACTGAACAAAAAAGCCGAGATTATTCGCGTATATCTACCCCCCGATGCTAATACTCTGCTATCAGTAACAGACCATTGCTTGAGAAGCCGTCACTATGTCAATGTCATAGTTGCTGGTAAGCAACCATCATTACAATACCTAGATATGGATGCCGCTATCAAGCACTGCACCAAGGGCTTAAGTATTTGGGAATGGGCTAGTAACGATAAAGGTAGTGAACCAGATGTAGTCATGGCTTGTGCTGGGGACGTTCCCACTTTAGAAACCTTAGCCGCCGTGGATATTCTGCGCCAGCACTTCCCAGAATTAAAAGTACGGGTAGTAAACGTAGTTAATTTGATGAAACTACAGCCACAAAGTGAGCATCCCCACGGTTTAAGTAGTAAAGAATTTGATACCATCTTTACCACCGACAAACCAATCATCTTTGCTTTTCATGGTTATCCCTGGCTAATTCATCGCCTAACTTATCGCCACACCAATCACAAGAACTTACACGTGCGTGGTTATAAAGAAGAAGGAACCACCACTACTCCCTTTGATATGGTGGTGCTGAACGATCTAGATCGTTTTCATCTAGTAATGGACGTAATTGACCGCGTACCACAATTAGGTTCTAAAGCTGCTTATGTGAAACAGATGTTAGAAGATAAGCTGATTGAACACAAGCATTACATTCAGGAACGCGGTGAAGATATGCCGGAAATTCGCGATTGGAAATGGCCTTATTAATTAATGGCTACTAATACCAATTCTATGTAAAGTTGCGCCAAATTTTTGTAGGGACGTTATACATAACGTCTCTACAGCCAAGAACAAAGGGCATCTTCATCACAATAGAGGTACTGCCCATTTGTCTTTGTCTAGTAACCTTTGCTCCTCAATTTCACGTTCAAAAGTTTGTCAAACCATAGTTTCTCCCTCAGTGGCAATACCAGCAAATTGCATAAAATCTATAGTCTTGGAATGCGGTAAGTAAGTTGGCGAGAATAAAGCTAACTATGTAAAGTAATGTAAAAACATGATAATTTAGCTCGTAGTAAGGGCTTTAGCCCTTAATTCAGGACTTTAGTCCCGACTACAAACCTTTAATTATTTATAATGACTCACTTAATTGTTGACGTTTTGCTATATATGCTTAGAGAAGTAATAACAATTGTGTATCTCTAATATTCATGAAGTAGTGGTAATTTTATTTTACCTTTTCATGCATACCATTATCTCTTTAAAAATCGCTGCCGCATCCGCACCACAAAGGTATTCACTTCTGGTATTTTCAGGAATGACACAATAATTGCAAATACCAAAATTCCCACGAATCCTGATACACATAATTGCAAAAGTTGAACTATTAAACCTTGTGTCCCTAACACCTGCTGCAAACTCACCAAAGTCCTAAAACTAGCTAACCCAGCGACCACACTACCCCCAGTCAAGCCCAAAATTGGCAAACTCCACTCACGCCAAGGTAAACCATTAAGTTTACGGTCAAGTAACCATAACAGCATTAATATTGAACTGCAATTTACCCCTATTGTTGCTAACACAATACCAGTCGCGCCGAAAGGTTTCACCAAAATCGCATCTAGTCCAGCGTTGAGGAAAATGTTAAATATACTAATGCGAAAAGGTGTCTGTCCATCGCCCAAGGCGTAAAACACCCGTACTAAAACATCACGCCCCAAATAAACAAACATCCCAATACCGTAAGTAATCAGCAGGGATGAAACCAACTGTGTAGCCTCTTGTTTAAAAGCACCCCGTTCATATATTATCTGCACAATTGGCACAGATAACACGATCATCAGCGCCCCTAAAGGTAGCATAGTCACGGCGGTGAGTAAAATTCCTTGGCGAATGCGTAATTTTAAATCTGGCCAATGTTCTGGATCAGCTAGTTTTGCAAACATTGGTAACAGAGGTAGCAAAATAATATTAGAAATAATTCCTAAAGGAGTCTGCACTAGGAGATTGGCATAGTTAAAACCAGCCGCCGCACCGGGGATCGGACTAGCAAAGTAGAGGTCAGTGGCAACATTAATGGGCATCATTCCAGAAGAAATTGTTGCCGGAGTCATGATTCTAATGACTTCTTGCACTCCAGGGGATTTAAAATCAAACCGCAGGCGTAATGTACCTAGTCCTAAGCGCCACTGGACAATTAGCTGTACGACCCATTGGAGAACTGCACCGGCTAAGGTTCCCCAGGCTAAAACCATACCACCGATGAAGGCGTGTTCTGGTTTGATAATATCTTTACCTAGTTGCAAAGTTAAGATGGCAATACCAGTAATGACAGTGATACTGGATAGTAAGGGACTAATTGAGAGTAACCAATATTGATTGGCGGCGTTGAGAGTGCCGAAACCAATGCCTATTAAACCCGCAAATAAAGCCATTGGGGCCATGATGCGGATTTGTTGAATAGCGATCGCTCTTGTTGTCGGTTCTAAACCATGACCAACAATATCAATAATCGTATCAGCAAAGAAAATCTGAGCCACTGTCACCAGTAATAGTAATCCACCCACCAGAGTTGTGACTGTTTCTACCAGGGGCGCGCCTTCTTCTTGTTTGCGTTTGGCTAAAACACTGACTACTGCACTGTGTAATGGTCCATTTACACCACCCAGTAAGATTAATAAAAAACCAGGGATAATGTAAGCATAACTATAAGCAGTCGCCGCCGCACCCACGCCAAAAGCAGCTGCGATCGCTTGCTGTCGTACTAAACCAAATACTTTACTAATTAATGTAGCTGCGGCGACAATGCCGGCAATTCCCGCAAGGGAACGAGAGGGTTTCGGATCTTCTTGTGTCACTAAATTTTTAATTCGTAATTCGTAATATTTCCTGCGGAAACGCTGCGCGAACGTAATTCGTAATTTCTAATTCTTGGGTGTTTCACTTCCCAGCTAAGATTATGGAAACGAACCGCAAAGGCGCAAAGGGCGCGAAGAAAGAAACTGATAAGAAAGATGGTGTTACTAGCCCACAGTCTTCCCCCCTGCACCCTGCCCCCTGCACCCCTGCCTCTTCTACCGACATCCCAAGCTATCCCGTGTTGCTACCCCGGTAACTGGATTTACGCCAGCAGCGCGATCGCACATTAAAGACACTTGATAACGGTCAATTAAAGCATCAGTAAAATCCGCACCAGTAATATCCGCATCAAAAAAACGACTACGGGTCATAGTCGCTTCGGTGAAAATCGCATTTTTTAAATTTGCCCCATCCATAGTCACACGGTCTACTAAAGCACCTGTAAGGTTGGCATTTTCCAAATTAGCATTTAATAAAACACCCTTAGTCAGAATGGCATTTTTTAAATTTGCCCCTTGAAAATTTGCCCCCCGCATTTCCGCCGCCACAAAAGTGCCACCAGCTAAATCAGTGTTAGAAAAATCACGATTCTGGAGACTGCCATTACTATAGTTAATGGTATTGATTTGAGCAAAAGCCGGTTGAGGATTAATGATCACCCATAACCAAGCCAAAACCAAAATCACAATCAAACTTAATAATCTCAGTAAAAACTTTTTCATAACTTTACATAACTATGTGAATACTACTGAGTCAAGAGTGACGAGTAAATAGTAAAAAAATTATTATATTTTTCCTTACTCAGAACTCCCCACTCCTTACTCAGCACTCAGCACTCAGCACTCCTTACTCACTATTTCCAATCTCTACCAATCCGAATTGTCAGATCAGATCCTAAATCTCCAGTTGCCGACACGTCAATTTTACCTAAGCCGATGACTTCATGTAATTCAAGTCCGCTTTCGCGATCGCCTTTTTGGACAATAATCTGAGTTTGCCTTTGGGTATCAGGCCAATCCGACACCGCATAAACATTTGTAAAACCTTTTTGTTTGAGATAGCGAATAACTTTTTCTGTTAGCTGAGGTTGATTAGAAGCATTTTGAATAGCAATTGCGCGGCTATTAACCGGACGCAAATCTGGTTTCAGATCAGGTACATCTACCCCAACATAATTATTCAATAGAGTTTGTTGTCCATTCAAATTTAGCCAATAACTATTGGGATCTTGGCTGAATCGGCTGAAATTACCAGGTAAAATAGTCATTTGGAAATTATCCCGTTCCAGGTTCACCGAATAATTTAATAACGCCATCATTTCTTCTATTTTGAGATTTGTGTCAAAATATTTCCGCATCAGGCGGGTTAATTGTGGTAATCGGGGTACAACCGTGGGACTATTGAGACGCTGCATTAAGGCTGTCATTAGGGCTTGGTGTCGTTGCACTCTGGGTAGATCCCCTAGTCCTGCATCCCGGAATCGGGCAAACATTTCTGCCTGTTCACCATCCAGAGTTTGCCAACCACTGACCAAATTAATGGATAACTGACTGCGGGAGTTTTGATATTCCATTGCTTGGGGTACAAAAACATCAACCCCACCCAATTGATCAACTAACTGCCTTAACCCACTGCTAGAAATACGTATATAACGATGAATAGGGGCATTGTTTAAAGTCCGGCTGACTACCCGTGCGGCTAAAACTGGGCCGCCTTGAGCATTGGCATCAGATACCTTAGTCAATCCTCTTTCGGGGATAGCAATCATCGTATCCTTGGGAATTGACAGTACCCGCATTGTTTGATCACTGGGGTTAAGCCTAACCAGTAACATGGTATCGCTGGTTCCAGTAAAACTTTCTGGTGAGCCATCAACAGTATCTTGCCTGGGATTAATTCCCATAATTAAGATATTCATTGGCCGTGATAGTTTATACTGGGATATGTTGCCCCATAATTCCCCAGGTAATGGTACTTTCTGGTCATCCTTGCCAGAAAATCCTAATTCTTCATCTGTTCGATCTAAATTGCTCCACAGAGGAGTCCAAAGTGCTAAAGTCGATACCAAAAGACCGGATAAAACTATACCTACGGCCACTGTTAATGTCCACAGTAACCATCGAGGCATGGTCAAGCCTAACCTGTCATACAGCTCATTGGGAATTGCACCCACAGACTCAACAAGATTGCGGGAAATATTTCCTGGCTCATCGGTTACTATTTCCAGGTTTGAGGCTGATGGCTCTTGAATTCCTAGCTCTTGTTCTGGCCATTGCACTTGTTGAGGTCTTTCCTCTAGTTCCAAATCTGGCACTTGCTGAAACGGCAACTGATTATCTGACCATTGAAATTGTTTAATCACAAATTATCTCCCCACTCAACCACTCCCTAAAGGTATGTTAATCGCAGCCACAAATCTTGCTAGGGCAAAGGCTCACTGTACACTGATAGTGTTCTGAGCTAGGTGTGTATGACAACATGAGTAATTCACTGTTTCCTGTAATTCTTGCCGGCGGTAAAGGTGAGCGTTTTTGGCCCCTGAGTCGCAAAGACCGACCCAAACAATTTTTAAGTCTTGATGGTAGCGCTAGAAGCCTCTTACAAGCAACTGCCGATAGATTAATCACCGTTACTAGTGGTTGGAATAACCTCTGGGTGATTACTTCTAGCCAGATAGCGGCAGGTGTGAGACAACAACTACCTGAACTGCCATCTCAAAATTTATTAATTGAGTCACAAGGGCGAGATACTGCCGCAGCCGTTGCTTGGGCAAGTTTGGAAATTAAGAAGCGTTACGGAGAAGACGCTATCATTGGCTTTTTTCCCTCTGACCATTGGATAGCTGACCAAGAAGCATTTAAACGCACCTTAGATGCTGCTACCCAGTTAGCGGCAAGCACGGAAGCGATTGTCACTTTGGGGATCAAACCTACTTTCCCATCAACTGGTTACGGCTACATTGAACAAGGCGAAAAGATTGGTAGCTTTAATGATTTGCCAGCCTATCACGTCAACCGCTTTACTGAAAAGCCCAACCGTGAAACAGCAGAAACTTTTTTATCTACGGAGCGTTTTAGCTGGAATAGCGGAATGTTCGTGTTTCGGGCTGGGGTTGTTCTCAAGGAACTATATACCCATGCACCAGAAATCATCGAACCATTAGAACAACAAGGCCCTGATATATATCCTCAGTTGCTTAAACAGAGTATAGACTATGCACTCATGGAAAAAACAAATCTAGCATACGTCTTGCCAGTTGAATTTGGTTGGGATGATTTAGGAGATTGGAATGCACTGGAACGCTTACTGAAAAAAGACGATAATCCCAATGTAGAACTAGCTACCCATGTGGGACTAGATACGCAGGGAGCTATTGTTTATGCTACTAATTCAGAAGAGGTAATTGTTACAATTGGGTTAGAAGATGTGGTAATTGTGCGCGATCGCAACGTTACTCTAGTTGTAAACAAAGACCGTACTCAAGAAATTAAACAGATTCTCAAAACTCTGGCAAATGATCCCCGATTTACTGAACTGCTGTAACTGTTAAGCTTTAAGAGTTAAAACCCTGAGCAGAGGTTAAAGATTTATTGCCTCTATTATAACTGAAATGTCTGTTTTCAAGGTTAGGGATTAGGGAATAGGGGCTAGTACTGCCGTAAAGTCAAAAAGCTGACCCTCTAGACTGTATTTACGCTGACTTGCACTAGAAACTATAAAGATACAACAAATTCTTCTCCATTCCCTAATCTTTCCATCCCCCTAATATCCCCATTTCCCCACAATGTTCCTCACCCAAACTGTTCCTCGTCAAAGAGAAATTATCGAAGTAGTCCTCCGCAACGGCTGGGACTATATGCGAAGGCTACTGACTGGTGGTAAAGCTGATGAACCCCAGTTACCCACACCTGCGGTTTTAAAGAATATTCTTGTGGATTTGGGGCCAGTTTATATCAAGCTGGGTCAGCTCCTCTCTACCCGTCCAGACTTACTCAACGCTGCCTACATTGAGGAACTTTCCACCCTCCAAGATGAAGTACCCCCAGTTCCTTGGTCAGAGGTAGAAGTATTCATCCGTAAGCAATTAAAACGCCCCCTCGAAGAAACCTTCCGTGTCGTTAATCCTGTCCCCGTAGCGGCGGGATCAATCGCCCAGACCCATCGTGCCACATTGATAGATGGTCGAGAAGTAGCTTTGAAAGTGCAACGTCCGGGAATTGCTCTCACTGTTGCTCAAGATATTGCTTTAATTCAAGGAATTGCTGATTTAGTCGCGCGGACAGATTTTGGGCAAACCTACGAAATCAAATCTGTAGCGGCAGAATTTACCAAAGCCTTAGAAGACGAGTTAGATTTTACACTAGAAGCAGGTTTTACCGACGAGCTACGAGGTAATTTATCCCGTAGTCGCTGGTTCGACCCCACACAACTGGTAGTTGCAGAAATT
>NZ_JAYGHH010000001.1:225192-239382 GCF_034931045.1 Nodularia sp. UHCC 0506 | reverse complement strand
CATCACCACCAAAAAATTATTAGTCATGGAATGGCTGGATGGAGTCCCTTTACTGTCAGCTAATTTAATCAGCATTGAAAACGGTAAAACTGCTTATATACAACGCCAAGAAATCACGACTTTGTTATTTCGAGCTTTTTTCCAGCAACTGTATATTGATGGTTTCTTTCATGCTGATCCCCATCCGGGAAATTTATTTTATCTTGCAGATGGTCGGGTTGCGCTTTTAGATTGTGGCATGGTGGGCAGGCTTGATCCCCGCACTCAGCAGATATTAACAGAAATGCTCTTGGCAATTATTGATTTAGATGCGGGGCGATGCGCTCAATTAACCTTACAATTAGCAGATTCTTCTCAGCCGGTGATTTTGTCACGGTTAGAAAATGATTATGATCGAATGTTGCGGAAGTATCATAATGTCAACTTGGGTGAAATGAATTTCAGTCAGGTAATTTATGAAATTTTGCAAGTCGCCCGTAACAATAAAATCCGCTTACCCAGCAATATGGGGTTATATGCCAAAACTCTGGCAAACTTAGAAGGAGTAGCCCGTGCATTTAATCCAGAAGTTAATTTATTTGATGAAATACAACCATTAATTACAGACTTGTTTCGGCGGCAATTATTAGGCGATAATCCAGTGCGATCGCTTTTAAGAACCGCCTTAGATATTAAGAGTTTATCATTACAATCTCCCCGGCAAATTGAACTGTTATTAGATCGAGTTACATCCGAAACTTTACAGTGGAATCTCTCCCTCGGTGGTTTAGATGGTATGCGGCGGACTCTGGATGATGCCGCTAACAGATTATCTTTTAGCATTTTGGTAGGTTCTCTGATTATGGGAGCAGCCGTTATTTCCACCAAAGCCCAAACCGCTCAACTCTCTTTTTTAAGTAGTGTCCTGTTTGCTGCTGCTAGTTTATTAGGTTTGTGGCTAGTTTTTAGTATTTTGCGCTCTGGGCGCTTAAAGTAAACCTTGTGTTTGCCATAGCCATCATCAATACAGATAAATAATTGAAGTGCATCTATCTGTATTTATCTGTAGTTTGAATATAAAATTATGTCAATCATCACCGTTGAAAATCTGAGTAAATTTTACCCAGTTGCTGTTAAAGAACCAGGGATAAAAGGCACGCTCACCCACTTTTTTAGGCGTACCTACCGCCCCATTAAAGCAGTACAAGATGTTTCCTTTGAAATAGCACCTGGTGAAGTGGTGGGTTTTTTGGGGCCAAATGGTGCAGGTAAAACCACTACCCTAAAAATGCTCACAGGGTTAATTCATCCTTCTGAGGGGACAGTCAGAGTAGCTGGATACGAACCATTTCTGCGCCAAGAGGCATTTCTGCAAAAAATTACCTTGGTAATGGGGCAGAAACAGCAGTTACTGTGGGATTTACCAGCACTCGATTCTTTGAAAATTAACGCTGCTGTTTACAACATCTCTAATAAAGAATTTCAAAAGCGAGTCGGGGAATTAACAGAGATGCTGACCTTAGAAGGTAAGCTGACCCAACCAGTGCGGAAATTGTCTTTAGGTGAACGGATGAAAGCCGAACTGTTAGCTGCACTTTTACATCATCCTCATGTCTTATTTCTGGATGAACCGACACTAGGACTAGATGTAAATGCACAGGTAGCGGTGCGCGATTTTTTGCGGGAATACAATCAGCGTTATCAAGCCACTGTATTATTAACTAGTCATTACATGGCTGATATTACTGCTTTATGTGAGCGTGTGCTGTTGATTCACCAAGGAAAGCTAATGTATGACGGTAGTCTGGATGGATTGCTGAAAAATTTCGCCCCCTACCGGGAAATTCATATTGAGTTAGCCGAACCGCTACCCAGAGAAAAACTTATGTTTTATGGTGATGTACAAGTTGTAGAGGGGCGTGCAGTCAGCTTTATGGTACAGCGAGAAGCGCTAACGCGGACAGTATCTCAGATTTTGAATGATTTAGAAGTCATTGACTTAACAGTGACTGAGCCGGCAATAGAAGAAGTGATTGGCAGGGTTTTTCATGCGGGAGTCGTGTAATTCGTAATTCGTAATTCGTAATTCGTAGTTCGTAGTTCGTAATTCGTAATTCGTAGTTCGTAGTTCGTAATTCGTAATTCGTAGTTCGTAATTCGTAATTTAAGTGAAAAAAATTATTAAGAAAATCTTGACATTTCTTTCTGTTTACTACGCCTATATGCTTGAGTATCGGGCAGAATTGATATTATGGGTTTTAGCTGGGGCTTTACCAATTATCCTCATGGGTGTATGGATACAGGCGGCACAAGGTGGACAGTTTGGTTTAACACCTGTGGATTTTGCCCGCTACTTTATTACGGTTTTCTTTGTTAGGCAACTTACTGTTGTCTGGGTAATTTGGGATTTTGAAAAGGAAGTCATAGAGGGTAAATTGTCATTCCGGTTATTACAACCCATAGACCCAGTATGGCATCACGTGGCGGGTCATCTTTCAGAAAGAGTTGCTCGCATACCGTTTATATTACTATTAATTTTCTTGTTTTTTATCCTCTATCCCCAGGCTATTTGGTGGCCGAATTTGGGGCAGTTTTTGCTGTTTGGGTTAGCGGTGATACTAGCTTTTGTCTTACGGTTTATAATTCAGTATACCTTTGGTTTGTTCGCCTTTTGGACAGAACGTGCTAGTGCTTTAGAAACTTTTTGGCTATTATTTTATTTATTTTTATCGGGGTTAATTGCGCCTTTAGAAGTGTTTCCTGAAACTGTGCGAACAATAGTCATGTTTACACCTTTTCCCTATCTAATTAATTTCCCAGTTAGTCTTTTGGTGGGACTACCCGTAGATGTAGCAAGGGGATTTTTATCCCTTGTGGGTTGGATATTGTTATTTTTGGGTGCAAATCGTCTGCTGTGGCGTGCGGGTTTAAAAAGATATTCGGGTATGGGTGCTTGAAAATTGCCAATATATTAGGGTTTTGGTGAGTTAAACTGTCGCTAACCTAATGGCGTGGCAAGCTTATAATATTGCATTATGTTTCTTTTGTGGAACAGGCAAGATGCCTGTTCTGGGCGGGCTAGAAGCCCACCCCACAATATTGATGCTTATGCACTATTTTAGGCTTATCAGTCCACTACGTAATTTTTAGTGGTTTGGTAGCTGGCTATAA
This sequence comes from Nodularia sp. UHCC 0506, assembly GCF_034931045.1. Lineage (NCBI taxonomy): Bacteria > Bacillati > Cyanobacteriota > Cyanophyceae > Nostocales > Nodulariaceae > Nodularia > Nodularia sp. UHCC 0506. The sequence goes on along the minus strand of NZ_JAYGHH010000001.1, from coordinate 236,232 downwards.
AGGAAAACTTTAATAATATGCAAGTTTAAGACTTACATAGCGATTTAAACTCACATTTTCCTCTGCTGCTTCTATGGCTAGTCTACGATGAAGCTCTGGAGGAATACGAACTTGAAATTTACCACTGTAGTTTTTTTCGGCAATAGGTTCTGGTATCCTCTCATTATTTGCTTCCATATCAGCTACTACATCTTTGACTAAGTTTGTAATACCTTCGAGTGCAGTAGAACGATTTTCATGGAGATAAGATAAACTTGGAAATTCAGCACACAGTCCTACAAATTCTTGATCCTCCTTTGACCAAGTAACTCTATAGGTGTAGTGGTCGTAGTTAACCATCTTTCATTTCCTCAATTTTTTCAATCGCGTCTAAAACCTGCTTTACTTGATAAACTTTTGCCTTTCCGTTCTTTTCTTGAATGTTGACGCGCGGATCTCCAGCCCAGGGGGTTTTATACACACGATGGCTTGTTCCTTGCTGTCTGGGTTCTCCAAAATAATGATTGCAAACCTTCACTAAATCGTTAAAGTTTACATTTTTAGGATTGTTCTTGAACTGAGCAAGGAGTTTTTCTATTTGTGCCATACTGTTATACCAAGTTGTCATTAAAGGAGTAGAAAGTTTCTACAAAATGACATATTAGAAAGCAACTTGGTATGAGCTTTAAATCAATAATAGTATTAATAATGATACTATGTCAAGGGTTATGCTTTTTTCTGGGTCGATAAACAGAAAAGTCTTACTCTGCATAAGTTACAGCTATTAAGTGTCAAGAATTACATCATAAAAAATGGACACGGATAAATCGGTGTTTATCTGTGTCCATCTGCGGTTGATTAAATTACCCGAAAATTATTCCCATTCTATGGTTCCAGGTGGTTTGGAGGTAATATCGTAAACCACACGGTTAACACCTTTCACCTCGTTGACGATGCGGTTAGAAATGTCTTCTAAAACATCGTAAGGTATGCGCGCCCAGTCAGCAGTCATACCATCTTCACTGGTGACTATGCGGAGGACAATGGGGTAAGCATAGGTACGTTTATCACCCATTACGCCGACACTGCGAATCGGTAATAATACGGCGAAGGCTTGCCAAACATCGTGATATAAACCACGTTTGTTAATTTCTTGGCGAACAATTAAATCAGCATCACGGAGAATATTCAATCGTTCGGGGGTGACTTCGCCTAAAATGCGAATTGCTAAACCAGGGCCGGGGAAGGGTTGGCGTTGGACAATTTCTTCTGGTAAACCAATGGAACGCCCGACTTTCCGGACTTCATCTTTAAAGAGTTTCCGCAATGGTTCTACAAGTTTAAACCGCAAGTCTTTCGGTAAACCACCAACGTTATGATGACTCTTAATTTTTACTGCTACCCGTTCGCCTGTTTGGGGATCGACGTTGGTATCAGCAGATTCGATGACATCGGGATATAGTGTACCTTGGGCTAAATAGTCAAAGTGTCCCAGGCGTTTGGATGTTTCTTCAAATACTTGGATAAATTCATGTCCGATGCGACGGCGTTTTTCTTCGGGATCTGTAACGCCTTCTATCATACTCAGGAAGCGATCGCGCGCCATGACATATTCTACAGGAATATGAAACTGTTCTTTAAATAGTTTCAATAACCTTTCTGGCTCTAATTTCCGCATAAAGCCTTGGTCAATAAACACACAGGTCAATTGCTCTCCAATAGCTTTATACAACAAAAATGCCAGTGTGGAGGAATCTACTCCCCCAGATAAGGCTAACAGTACCCGCTTATCACCAACTCTGGCGCGAATTTCCCGAATTGCTTCTTCGACAAATGCCTCTGTTGTCCAGGTGGGTTCACAATCGCAGATATGATAAACAAAGTTGCGAATTAATGGTAAACCACCGAGTGAATGTACTACTTCGGGATGGAACTGGACACCATATAGTTTTTTGTCGTGGTCAGCGATCGCCGCACAGGGTGTATTATCTGTATGGGCTAACAATTCAAACCCTGTTGGCATTTTGGTGACTGAATCTCCGTGACTCATCCACATGGTAGTCCCTTCTTCGACATTAGTTAATAAGTCGGTGGGGTCATCTATATATAATGATGCTTTGCCATACTCACCTCGGTCAGCTTTTGCTACTTCCCCATCAAGTTGCTTCACCATCAACTGCATTCCATAGCAAACACCCAGAACGGGAATGCCTAAATTCCAGATTTCTGGGTCACAATGGGGAGCGTAATCATCATAAACTGAACTGGGACCACCGGAAAGAATGATGCCCTTGGGATTTAGTTTTCGTAACTGTTCAGGTGTCGTGCGATAAGAGAGAACTTCAGAGTATACTTGAGTTTCTCGGATACGACGGGCAATCAGTTCCGAATATTGCGAGCCGAAGTCTAGAATTACAATAATTTGACGATCTAGCCGCCCCAAATTTTCCATTTGAGGTGCTGGTTCGGTTTGTAGAGTCACCGCTGTATTCATGATGGGGGGAGTTGTAGATGTAAGGTAGATGGTTATTCTGTGGTCTAAACTAGATACCACTTATGGCCTGGTTTAGCGGTTAAATGGTTGAGTGGATAACCAACAAACGCGAGGTTGAACGCACTTGCTAGATAATGCTTATGGCATGGTATTAAAAAGAATGATTTAGCTGAGAATGACTACGGAAAAAAATATGTATTTGGATTATTTATGATTATTCATAATAAATTAACACAATTTTTCCATTAAGAAACAACCGATTTTGCTCTTGATGATAATTTGGCGATCGCGATCAAAAAGCATCGAGCCGCAAACTGTGGTATCTTTACCTCTATTGCTATGGCTTTGAATGTATTCTAAAGAACGCGTATCAATAGCTTGAGCGATCGCACTATAAACTTGATTCACCCAATGGCTACCTGTGGCAGCATCTAAAGATTTTAAATATTTCAATGCCGCTTCAGCTGTAGGACTATCAAACACTCTATGTATATCTTCTGATTCTAAACCCACGAGGGCGCAATGGGCCGCTAAAATTTCCCGTCGGCCATCAGCCAAGTGATGATGGGTGTGAAAAATTCCCCCGGCTAATTTCATCAGCTTCCCGTGATAGCCAAATAATAAAATTTCTTTAACACCCAAAATATCAGCTTCTACTAACATTGGCCCTAGCCAATTAGCAGTTTTTACCAGTTGTTCGGAATTAATACCGAGTTGACGCGCCAAATCTAGACCGTTTTCGCCAATACAAAAGACCAAAGTTGGAAATCGGCTGGCTTTGTCTTGTAATTCGCTGCGAAAAGATGCTAGTTGCTCTGGTGTACTTAAAGGTTGAGAAATACCAGTAGTTCCCAATAGTGAAAGTCCTTCCACCACACCAAAAGCCGAATTAGAAGTACGAACAGCAAGCGATCGCCCTTCAGGTAAGATAATACTCACCGTGATTTTCTCTTCAGGTGCTAACATTCGGCTGAGGTTTTCTTGTAACAGCCTGTGAGCATAAGCATAAATCGCCGGCTGATTACCCGCATTTAACTGTATACCAATACCTTCCCCACCTTGGATAATTACACCTTCCCCTTCTCCGGTTCTCCATTCCACCAACGCCCAAATTGGAGTATTTCTCGTTAAATCGAGATTATCCCCCGGTTCACTGCGAGTAATAGCCAAAGCCATATTTTCAGATAATCCTGCTACCTGTTCAATGGGTATTTCTGCTAATTGCGCTGGTGAAATCAAGTCAACGGAAACAGACGTAAGAGGTTGACGATGGCGTAACCAATGTAACGCCGCAATAGCCGAAGCACAGGCAAAAACCGGGAGAGTGTATCCAGAACGAGACATGAGGAAATAGGAACTTGGGGACTGGGTTGTAGGGGTGGGTTTAATAATAATTGATATTGAATAATCTCTGTCAACCCTCCCTTACAGGGGAATGGAAATAAAAACTTCCCAATGACCAATGACTAATGACCAATGACTTCTAAAAGTAAATCTTGCATAGCTTCCGCAGAAATTCCTTGTTGGATATAATGGGGGGCTTCAGGATTGTAAGGACTTTTGATGCGGTCAACACTGAGAATTATGGCTTCATCTGGTATAACTGGCACATCGGGATCAAATGCAGTTGGACGCATCAAGGAACTAGAGAAACCTTTAAAAATGGCAACTTTATCTTGCTTACCTTCAATTTCCATTGTTACCAGTAAAACTTCTTGAGGGCGTTTAATAGTGTATTCTTCCAGCCGCTTACCAACAGAATTATTCATTTTATAGCCATAGTCAGAAAAGAGGAAAGGATGCAGGGGTAAAGACACTTACTAAACACTTTCTTCACTCAGCACTCAGCACTCAGCACTTTCCCCACTCAGCACTCAGCACTCAGCACTCACTAGTGTTGTGTAGCTGAACGTCCCTGTTTACCTAGCTTAACCAGGACAAAGTAGGTCAAGTACACTACATAAATTACTAAACCCACGATGCCCAGAAAACCGAGAAAAGCAGGTGTGCTATTAGCATGGAAATATTGTTTAAAGAGTAAGGGTGCTTCCAGCCAAACTTGACAATAGGAACTTTTGATGGCGGTTTCTGAGACAGCACACCCCAAAAAAGGCACAAGAGCGATCGCACCTAATATAGAATAAATAGTCACACCCCAGCGCCAAGAGTTAAAAATCAGCTTCAAAGGGGTATTTGCCTGATAATCAATTTCATCATTGAGGTCAATCCAAAACCAAAGCGAAATGGGAATCAGAATACGCGCCATCCAACCAGAGATAAAACTAACTGGATACTGAGCAATCATTAAGTAAATTGTGATGGTTAACAAACTGGATACTCGCCAGTAAATGGTTAACAAGCGTTGCATTCCTTCGGCTTTTTGTACAAATGCCCAAATTGACAGAATTAGAGGAATAAATACTAAAAATAACAATGCCAGTCGATAGTCAATCCAAACAAACTGGCGAAACCAAACTTCATTCATAATTTTTTTTTAGATGATCAATAATAAATTTAAATCAATTATTCTGGTATTTGCTAAAATTATAGTTAAAAAAAACAAGCAACCGGGAGAAGTTAAACTTAAGTACCTGACATAATCCTATAGCGTCATCGGGAGAGTTAAGGAACTCGCCCCGAAATAATGAACTATTAAGTCCAAAAAACCCTAATCTTTAACCTAGTAGTTCATATTCAGGATCATATACCCTGAATGGAAACCTTCTGGTACAGCATGGCTGAAACAGAACAACTATAAGAAATCAACGAAAAGCCTATAAAGTCAGCTTTTGATTGTTGACTTCCGCCTTGCGGTACTAGACTCACCCAAACCTAGAATTGTTCACAGGAATGGATTTAGATTCGATCTGGGGTTAACGCCAAGGTGCAAAATATCATTAAGTAGATTCTTGTTGCTTGCTTATGCGGCAAAAACAAATTTACCGACTCACTTTTCAGTCTTCGTAAACCCGGCACTCAGCAGCTTCTGGATTATCATCACAGTACTGTTCTAGGGAATTTTTAGGTTTTTTGCTGCGTTGGTGTGCGGCTTCAGCTTGTAGTTCTTCCACTGCATCCCAAGCGGCAGCACACTCAGCCGAGTTGCTTCCTGAAGTGTCACAAACATTCCGAGCTTGCTCTACTTCTAATTCGATTGTTTCTTGGATTTTTTCTTGGATGTCGCTCATAGTTTAGTCTCTTTGTGTAATTTTCGTACCAGTATAGAAAAACTTCAAGAATGGCATCTTTTTGTTCTATCGTTAACCATTCTAACCACTTAGCAGTTACGTTAAGTATTTTAGCTTATTGATCCATCCCTAAGACAACAATTGGCGATCATTTAAGCATTATTTGTAGTATCCGTACTATAAAAGTATAATCATACAATACATTTAGTGTATGTAGTAGGGACAGAAACAAAATACTACTAGAGTAACAAAAAAAATCAGCCCAAAATTCATGGCAGATCAAATGCAGTGGGCAAATGCCCTATCAACCCGTCCTTCTTTAGAAGCAGCTGTTACTGATGTAGTAGAACAGGCTGTCTCGTCATTAACAGTACCTGCTGATTTAGGGCTGGTATTCATTTCGTCTGCTTTTGCGAGTGAGTATTCCCGGCTTTTACCTTTGCTGGCTGAAAAACTTTCAGTACCTGTGATGATTGGCTGTAGTGGTGGTGGTGTAATTGGTACTACAGCGACAGGTGAACCTCAAGAATTAGAGGCAGAACCTGCTATTAGTCTCACTTTAGGGCATCTACCAGGTGTGAATATACAAGTTTTTCATGTGCTGGCAGAAGAATTACCTGACTTGGATAGTTCACCTGATGCTTGGATAGATGTGATTGGTGTGCAACCATCTCCATCCCCTCAATTCATTTTGCTGTCTAGTGCTTTTTCTTCAAGAATTAATGATTTATTACAGGGGCTGGATTTTGCCTACCCTGGCTCGGTGATCATCGGGGGACAAGCTAGTTCTGGGGGTTCAAGTAGTCAGATATCTCTGTTTTGTCATGATGCCTCCGGCGAGTTACACCAAGGCCTGTATCGTGAGGGAACGGTGGGTTTAGCGTTAAGCGGCAATATTGTTTTAGAAACTATTGTGGCTCAAGGTTGCAGACCCATCGGACAGCCCCTACAAGTCACAAAAGCTGAACGTAATATCATTTTGGAACTAGATGAGAAAGTGCCGTTAGTGGTGTTACGAGATTTGATTAGTAGTCTAAGTGAACAAGAGAGGATGCTGGCACAACATTCTTTGTTTGTGGGCATTGTGATGGATCAATTTAAGCGGTCTTTACAACAGGGAGATTTTTTAATTCGCAGCATCTTGGGGGTAGATCCATCGGTTGGAGCGATCGCTATTGGAGATATTGCCCGTCCTGGTCAACGCCTACAATTTCAACTCCGTGATGCCCAAGCCTCGGCAGAAGACCTAAAATTACTTCTAGAACGCTATCAAAATCAACAAGGTTCCCAGCCCTCTGCGGCTGCGGCGTTGATGTTTTTCTGTATGGGTCGTGGTCAAGGTCTTTATGGCAAATCCAATTTTGATTCAGAGTTATTCAGCCGCTATATTCAGGATATACCCATAGGTGGCTTTTTCTGTAATGGAGAAATCGGCCCTGTTGGTGGTAGTACTTTTGTGCATGGCTACACCTCAGTTTTTGGGATTTGCCGTCAAATGAGTTCTGAGTGGGAAAAGTGCTGAGTGCTGAGTGCTGAGTGCTGAGTGGGTAGGGGCGAGTTTAAGCAGTTAGTCTGTGGTTCGTCAAAATCCTTAGTAAACCCGCCCGTACAGGAGTGCTGAGTAAGTTTTTTTACCCCTGCCCCCTGCCCCCTGCACCCTGCACCCTGCACCCTGCCCCCTGCCCCCTGCACCCTGCTCCCTGCCCCCTGTCTCATCTACTCTTCCCTAACAAAAGAGTGCTGTTGTTATCAATTAGAGTAGGAATACCACTGGCGATCGCACCATAGGTCTGAATGTGGTGACGCACTGCTGTGGGAAAATGGGGATAGTCTAATAAAGCATCGCCATCGGCAATATTTGCCCAAAAGTCGCGCAGACCCAAAGCTAATTTTTCTGCCTCTGCTAATGGTAGTTTTAAAGGATACTGAGTTAATAGTTTAACAAGAAAGGGAAAAGAGCGATCGCCCATCCACTGGCGTGAGAAATGTTGCAGGTTGGGAAAATCAGGTACTGTTTCTACACGATGTGAAAGAATTTGTAACCACTCTCTACCGTAATTATCCTGTTGAAATTCAAACACTCGATACGGGTGAGGATAACTAACTAAAGAACCAGTAGTAATGTCATAAACCCCTTGTGAATAAGCCACATCCTGAATGTGTAAATGTCCTGTAAATACCAGCTTGACTCCATAACGCCGGAGTATTTGCAAAAGCTGCGGAGAATTTTCTAACATATAGCGCTTACCTATGGGATGGCGCAATTGTTCTGGCAAATGCTCAATCACGTTGTGATGTACCATTACCATGACTAATTCATCATCTGCTGCGTCTAGTACCGCTTCTAACCATTCGAGTTGTTCAGCATCTAAACGCCCTATTTGCTCACCCTGTTCATTAAAAAAGTTAGAATTCAAACCAATTAGCCGAACTCCAGGCAGCAATTGATGTGTATAGTAAAGTTGCTGAGGATTTTCGTAACCAAATTTGCGGTAATAATAAGGAAAATCAGCAAAACCAATTGATTGCTCATTGGCCTTTAATACAGGAACATCATGATTACCAGGAACAACATAAGTAGGAAAAGGTAGCTTGGCTAATCTTTCTTGTAACCACAGATGATTTTCCGGTTCACTGTGCTGAGTTAAATCTCCTGGAAGCAAAAGAAAATCTAAATTAAGTTGTGTTAAATGTTCTATTGCACTTTCAAAAGCTGGTATGCTAACCTCCACTAGATGAAATCGGCTAGGATGATCCCAGATAGTATGGGGAAGGGCAATATGTAGGTCGCTAACTACGGCAAAGCGAAAATTTGAAGCCATTGATTTCTATGATAATCTTAAAAAGTTGCTAAAATACCCTTTTCTACAAAGTATAACGCTTGCTTGTAAATCTTGCTTAGTAGCACTTTTAAGTCCGAGTTTTCTCTAATTATTACAAAATTTATAAATTGACTTTTTCAGGATATTTCTGCACACCGTCAGCTTAATCACATACAAAGTAAAATTCAACTTCACTAAAATCACGGTTACTCAACCGAGCATCTTCGATAAAAAAGTAGAAAGAATCATCACTATTAAAAGGATGAGAAAATTTCAATAGTAACTTTCCTTTGTTTTTCTGGTGTGTAATAAGTTGTATTAAAGGTTTGCTGCGGCGTTATTAATTGTCACTTCATAGAATTTGGAAAATTCACCTTCAGATAGTTCTAAATAAATCACTTTCATTTTTTTTAGCCTCATTTTTTTTGATTCAATGTTTGTATTGCGAGAAAGTAATATCATTAAGATGGCGATCGCTTATTCACCCTCGTTTTTTTACAAAAGGAGAAGTATCAATTTTGGCATTAGTCCGAGTCCGTCAACACGTTAACCCACTGGCGAAAAAATATCAAACCCCAGCAAATGCCCTAGAATGGGAAAAAGTTTATCCACAGCCAAACCAACCACTACATCTAGATATCGGCTGCGCTAGGGGGAGATTTGTGTTGCAAATGGCGCAGATGGAAACCAACTGGAATTTTCTGGGTTTGGAAATTCGGGAACCGTTGGTAGTGGAGGCGAATCAGTTACGCCGTGAGTTGGGTTTAACAAATCTGCATTATTTGTTTTGCAATGTGAATAATTCGTTGAAGTCGCTGTTATCTTCTTTACCTACAGGCACTTTACAGCGTGTCAGCATTCAATTTCCCGATCCTTGGTTTAAAACCCGCCATGCTAAACGCCGGGTAGTACAACCGGAATTGGTGGCAGAATTAGCTGATTATCTGGCAATTGGGGGCGTTGTGTTTCTGCAATCAGATATTGAGTTTGTCGCCGTGGAAATGCGATCGCGCTTTGCCGAAAATCCGGCTTTTGAGAAACTGGGTACAGCACAATGGTTAACACAAAACCCTTTACCAGTGCAGACAGAACGGGAAATAGGTACTCAAAACAAAGGTGAACCTGTGTATCGGGCTATGTTTGTCAGAAAAACTACAGCATCCTAATTTATCTTTAATTTGCTAAAATTTTCTAGGCGATAATTTTAAAACAGGGCAACTCTTCATCACTATGCCAACATCTGCAACTGACGCTAAAGATGCAGCCGCGATCCAAGCCGCAACAGCAGGGGTTGCTGTATGCGATCGCTCTCACTGGGGGCGCATCCGTGTTTCTGATGATGACCGTCTGCGGTTTTTACACAATCAAAGCACTAACGATTTTCAAAGTCTCCAGCCAGGACAAGGCTGTGATACCGTGATGGTTTCATCTACCGCCCGCACCATTGATTTAGTAAGTGCATACATTCTGGAAGATGCAGTGTTATTGCTGACTTCCCCTAGCCGTCGTGAATCTCTGTTTAAATGGCTGGATAAGTATATCTTTTTTGCCGATAAAGTGCAGCTGCAAGATGTCACAGATGAAACATCGACTTTTAGCCTCATTGGTGCAAAAAGTGATGCAATAGTTGAAAAGCTGGGTGCTGGGGCAATTATTGGTAAACCTTATGGTAATCATCAACAAATTAATGGTGTAATAGTGGCTGTGGGTAGCGGCTTGGCTGAACCTGGATATACGCTGATTTTGCCCAATTCCGAAAAAGAGCGAGTATGGCAGCAGATTTTAGAATTAGGGGCAGTAGAATTGAGCGATCGCGCCTGGGATATGTTGCGGATTTTACAAGGAAGACCAGCACCAGATGCGGAACTTACAGATGATTATAATCCTTTAGAAGTGGGTTTATGGCAAACAATTTCTTTTAATAAAGGTTGTTATATCGGTCAAGAAACCATTGCTCGATTAAATACATATAAAGGTGTAAAACAGTACCTCTGGGGTATTCGCCTGAATGCACCAGTGGAAGTTGGCAGTATAATTACAGTTGGTGATGAAAAAGTTGGTAAGCTAACCAGTTATACTGAAACTGCTCATGGTCATTTTGGACTCGGTTACATTCGCAGTAAAGCTGGTGGTGTTGGTTTAAAAGTCCAAGTAGGAGAAACTGAAGGCGAAGTTGTAGAAATACCGTTTGTTTCTCATGAATACCCACAATAAAAAATTCAAAATTCAAAATTCAAAATTCAAAAGGGGAATATAAAATTTCCTCCTTTGTTAACAGGACTTACGGAAAATTATGGAAAAACTAACCACATAAAGCCTTCGGCATAGCTTCGCTTACCGCGTAGCGTCTCCCCTTGGGAGAAGGACACTAAGGACACTAAGTTAAGAGGGTTTCAGAGAGTTTTTGCGTAAGTCTTACTGTTAATTACCCATTCTAATTTCGCCAGCTTTCCCAAAATAAAATTATGAAAACAGTCACCGAATTGCAAGCTCGATTGGAACATTACTACCAGCAAATCAAGACGATTATCCTATCGCGTCAGAATCCCATCACTGG
>NZ_JAYGHH010000001.1:196869-225167 GCF_034931045.1 Nodularia sp. UHCC 0506 | reverse complement strand
GCTTCCTGCGAGTACCGCAATAACCGCCCACGGTGATTATACAGATGCTTGGGTACGAGATAATGTTTACAGTATTTTGGGAGTTTGGGGTTTAGCCCTGGCATACCGCAAGATTGACGAAGATAAGGGACGCACCTATGAACTAGAGCATAGTGTCACCAAGCTGATGCGGGGGCTACTATTTGCGATGTTGCGTCAATCCCATAAAGTGGAACAATTTAAACATACTCAGTCCCCCTTGGATGGGTTACACGCTAAATACAACACCGCTACCGCCGATATTGTGGTTGGTGATGACGAATGGGGACATTTACAACTTGATGCCACATCTATATTTTTACTGATGCTGGCACAAATGACCGCTTCGGGTTTGCAAATTATTTATACAATTGATGAAGTAAATTTTGTCCAAAACTTAGTTTACTACATTGGCCGGGCTTACCGCACACCAGATTACGGCATTTGGGAACGAGGTAATAAAATTAATCATGGTAGTGCGGAGTTAAATGCTAGTTCAGTCGGTATGGCTAAAGCCGCCTTAGAAGCTATCAATGGATTAGATTTGTTTGGTGTGCGTGGTAGTCAAGCTTCAGTAATTCATGTTTTACCAGATGAAATCGCCCGCGCCCGGATAACTTTGGAATCTCTATTACCGAGAGAATCGGCTTCTAAAGAAATTGATGCGGCACTGTTGAGTATTATTAGTTATCCAGCTTTTGCTATTGAAGATATCCCACTGCGCGATTCTCCTTCTCTACGGGACGCTTCACGAACAAAGACGCTACGCGATCGCACATTTAATGATATTGTGACTAAACTCCAAGGCAAATACGGCTGTAAACGCTTCTTACGTGATGGACACCAAACGGTTTTAGAAGATGGCAAACGCTTACATTACGAACCTGGGGAACTGAAGCAATTCGAGCATATTGAATGTGAATGGCCTTTATTTTTCACTTATTTATTTTTAGATGGGTTATTTCGTGGTGACAGCCAGCAAGCTAAAGATTACCAAGAACGTTTACAGTCATTACTAATTGAACGTGATGGCATAGGTTTATTACCAGAACTTTATTATGTCCCAGCCGAAAACATCGAAGCTGAAAGATTAAAGCCTCAAACTCAAACTCGCTTACCGAATGAAAATATCCCTTTAGTATGGGCGCAAAGTTTATATTTTCTCGGTCAGCTATTAAATGAAGAATTAATCGCAGTTGGGGATATTGACCCTTTAGGAAGACATTTGTCTGGGGGAAGAAAACGCGAGGCTTTAGTACAAATTGCCTTGATATCTGAGGATGAAGATTTACAAAAAAAACTAGCAGTTTATGGAATCGAAACCCAAACACCCAAGCAAGTAGAACCAATTCAAGTCAGAAAAGCTGGCGAACTTTCTGCTATTTATACTCAAATTGGACGTAACAACAAACTGGGTTTAACTGGTCGTCCAGTGCGGCGGTTGCGGAGTTTGACCACATCTCGATTTTTTCGGATTCACAATGAGACAATTGTATTTTTACCTTCGTTTTTAGATTCCCAACAGTTTTATTTAACCCTTGATTACCACTTTCTAATCGACCAAATTAGAAGTGAATTGGCTTACATTCAAGATTATTGGCTTGATTTGGGTCGTCCTACCCTAACTTTAATGTTGACCCATACTATGTTAGAAATCGGTTCTGAGGCGTTATTAGAACTGATGCAAGAACTTAAAGATGGTGTGTGTAATGGTGTCAAGGTAAAATTGGGGCGACTAAATCAACTCATGCTGACAGCTAGGATGCAAAGGATTGATTTTCTCCCAGATGGGGACTTCTCCCAAGCACCGATGCAAAATGCTGGGCTTCGTTGCTATTACTTGGCTAATCATCCTGGGGAAAACTGGCGTTTAGGACATACCCAAGAATTTCAGATGGAATGCGAAACTAACTTGGGATTGTTGCTTTCTGCTTTGCGTTCATCGGAAAATATCTATGAACAAATTGAATTATTACAAACTTTAATTCGTTTGCAAGGGTTAACTTTTGATACGGGTTTTGGTGGTCCACAGCGTCCCGTCACAGCAGCTGATTTATTGGATGAAGTCTACATCAAAGCCGGGGATTTAGGCATTTGGGCAGTGGTACGTCGGGCGGCTGGATTAAGACAAATGGTTGATATCAGCTTGTCAGATACAGTCACGAGTATTTTAGTCAGGGGTAAGCAAATTGCTGTTGGTAGAGCTTACAGTCAATCATCACTGATTTCTGTACCTATGCCCCACAGGGAAATTACTGAGAAAATTAATAATTTTTGTCGTGAAGATATCCGCGATCGCGTCCTCACTCAAGAGATTATCATTTATCTTGGGGTCTTAATGCGATCAGAACCTGAACTGTTTCAAGGGTTGCTAACTTTGAGAGTTGGTTATCTCATCTTGTTAATTACTAGTGAATTAGCCCAAGAATTAGGTGTAACTCAAGATGAAGCCTATGAACGCTTGATGGAACTGTCACCCTTTGAAGTGAAAATGCGCTTGCATCAAGTATTAACAGGTTATACAGGTATTAGTAAATTATTACGCCAACAAGAATCACTGCACGTTAAGCAAAAAGAAACTGATATTGCTTGGGTAGTGCTACCAACTGAAAAAGAAGAAAACACCATTCCCCCTGGTGGTTGGCGGAAGTTTCGCCAAGCCGAAGGTGCGCTAAACCGTGTACCACAAGACTTCTTTCAGCAGGTTTGGCTATTAATGAAACATTGTAAGGGGATTGTAATTGGCGATAAACTAGAGCGCCGCAATCGTCTAGATAGTGAATTGATTTTATCCGAAATGACCCCTGGCGAAAAGAACTTTGCCTTGAGAATCGAACATTTATTGAATAAAATTGAAGCTCCAGAATACCGCAAAGTCAACATAGAAGCCTTAATGGAACTAGCAACTATTGTCGCCAATAATCCCAGCCTACAAATAGAAGAATATATAGTATTAGACGTATTAATTGGCCATGCAGTCAGATTAGCATGGTTAGAACAGCATCCTGAAAGAAGCGATCGCTACGACGAAGATAAAGCCTCAGCCTGGAATTCCTTCTATAACACCTCACCTCAAGATTGTGTGAATTATATATTAAAAGCCTTTAGATTCTTAACAGAATTTGTCACAGATGTTTAAACGCAGAGTCACGCCAAGGTAAACGCAAAGTAACGCAGAGCCAGATTCTTCTTTGCGAACCTCTGCGCGAACCTCCGCGAACCTTTGCGTTTAAACTCTTACTCAACAGAAACCGCTTCCACATCAACAGTTTCAGAACTAGGTTCCTCAGAACCCTGTCCAGCCTTCCAAGCAGCGAGGGCTAATCCAGACAGCTCTGAAAATAACACAGACAAAAGTAAAACGTCATCAATTTGACCGAGAATGGGGATAAAATCAGGAGCAATATCTATAGGGCTGAGAATATAAACCAGCGTTGCTAAAACTACCCACCAACGGTACATGGGATTACGAAGCAAATTGCGATACCAGGCGTACAGTAATTGGATTGAAAATTTCATGTTCTGACTCTCCAGTTATAATTAATTTTGACAAATTATTTTAAAATTTCCCGGTAGAAATAACCGCCCTAGTAACGCAAGGCGGAACTCAAAAAGCTTTTACGTTGGGCTTTTGAAAGGGTATCCATATTTTCTTGTGGGATGGGTGTCCCACCAGTCTCCTAAAATCCAATGGCTTTGTCGAAGCGGAGAATTTCCAAACTGCGATCGCCATAAACGCCCTCTATTTGCTGACGACAGCAGTCAATGGCAAAATCGTCAAGTTCTTCTGGCTCAACTCCATACATATCCTGAAATATTTCTGGTTCTACACGGCAGAACCGGGGGCGATTGGCGTAAATACTGCATTCTCGGTTGTTATGGTCGAAATTCACACACCATCCGCCTTCGCCCACCATACTCAGGTATAATTCCAGTTCTGCTGGTGCAAGATACTCTTCTAAATCTGGACGTTCTGAGGGGTCAAGATTACAACAAGCCCCACATTGTTTAACACATTGCCAGTTTGCCATTTTATTGATTTTCCTATAATTTTGTTAAGTAAATTAAATGTAACAGCCCACAGCCAGATATGATTAATGGCGAGTTTTGCAACTGAAGTTACTGTATTTTGAGAAATTAAGAGGACAAGGGAAAAATGTTTGACGCTATAAGCAATCTCAATTGGGAAGTTATCTTCCAACTAGTTTCCGTTGGACTAATCATCATTGCTGGCCCAGTAGTAATATTTGTACTGGCGTTTCGCAACGGCAATATGTAAACGGCAGAGTGCTGAGTACTGAGTACATGGAAAACTCATAACTCAGGACTCAGTGCCGATAATGCCTGAAGAGCAGCTTGGATAATGTTGTCATACTGTGGTTGAGATATATCAATCTCTTTGGAATCTTGACGATTTTTGCCTAATAGACCCTTTGTATGTCCTGGTTGCATGACTAAAACTTTGCCTTCAGGATTTTTGATTCTTAATTCTGATAAAATATCATTTTTATAGATACCACAAGTATAATATCGCTGCTGGTACTGAAAGTGAGCTTTTAAGGGACTAGCAGAGGACTGGTTAAACAGATGAGATAGTGTTAGCTGTGGGGAATTAATAGCTGGCTCGCTAAAATGCTCATTTGGAATTCTGACACCGAGTAATTCTAACTCAATGGTAGTATTGCCATTAAAGTGATTCTCTCGCAGCTTGTAAGCGATATCGACTCGCGGCGGTAAGGGGAAATAGTCGCCCCAACGCCAGGCGATCGCTTTTATTTTATACTGTTGATCATGAATAGTTTGGCTCAGTGTCAATTTAATGTGACCTTTACCCACGATTTTTTGCTCAATGACTTGCACCCCAGATGTCCAAAATAAGGGATCAGGATTTTCCATACCACAGGGATGCAGAGCATTAATTTGTTGGTAAAGCTGCTGATGAAGTTGATGTAGATCAGCTTGAGCATCAATTTTGAGTAGTGGTTTTAGGTGTTGTAATTCTAGACACTGATTAGCAAACTCAGATAACCGCGATCGCAATATCTCCAAATTCTCGGTTGGGAAAGAAAAACCCCCTGCGGCTTTGTGTCCACCAAACTTACCCAGCAAATCGTGACAATATTGTAAAGCATCAAATACATTAAATTCAGGAATCCCACGAGCCGAACCGCGAATGTGTCCTTCATCTTCATAAGTACCAATAAACACAGGCACACCGTAACGTTCCACCAAACGAGAGGCGACAATCCCAATGACACCGTGATGCCAATCAGGTTGTACAACCACTAATACCCGGTCTTTGGGGAGATCAGATACAAACTTGGCTTCTACATAAGCGATCGCTTCCTGTTCAATTTCCTCGCACATTTGCTGACGGCTAATGTTCGTTAACTCACATTGAGTAGCCCGTTCTAATGCGATCGCCATATCATCAGTAGTTAACAATTCAATCACAGTTTGAGGATCACCAATGCGACCAATAGCATTAATGCGTGGCCCCAAGCGAAAGCCAATATCTTCAGGCTTTAAAGACTTGGCAGACGAGACTGAGGGACTCTTTCCCCCTGCTCCCTGCTCCCTGCTCCCTGCTCCCTGCTCCCCGGCATCTTTCCTCCTGCTCCCTGCCTCTTCTCCCTCTTCCCGCACCTGCAAGCCAGCTACTTGAATTAACGCCTTAATTCCTGGTAAATTAGATTTAGGTAAATGCTTTAAACCACGTTTTACCCAGCGACGGTTTACCCCCGTTAAGGGAGCTAAGTCTGCAATTGTTCCTAATGTAAATAAAGCTAACATCGGCTGAACTAAGCCTTTAATCTCTCCTAACTGTTGCGCTAAAGATACCGCTAAAATGTAGGCGACACCCACACCCGCAACACTGCGATAGGGTGAAGATTCTGCAATTAGTTTCGGGTTGAGAATGGCGTTAGCTGGGGGTAATTTTGGGGGGATATCGTGGTGGTCTGTGACAATCACATTCAGACCAAGTTCTCTAGCTCTAGCAATGGGTTCATAAGCCGAAATCCCATTATCTACAGTGATAATCAGTTCTACACCTTCACTGTGAAATTCTTCGACAATGCGGTTATTAATTCCATAACCATCGTGCATTCGGCTGGGAATAGCATAATTTATTTGCGCCCCTAAACTGCGGAGACTACGCAACAATAAAGCCGTGCTAGTCATACCATCAGCATCATAGTCACCACAGATGGCAATTTTAGCTTGAGATGCGATCGCCTGTTGCAATAACTCCACACTCACCGCCAAATCAGGAAATTCTTCTAAGGGAGAAGGCAAAATTAAAGACTCTGGATTTAAAAATCCTTGTGCAGCTTCTGCCGTTGTCATGCCACGATTAATCAATAACTGACCAATAATAGGGGAAACATTGATAACGTTCGCCAGATTTTGGGCAAATTCTGGTTGCTGTGGGTAAATTTCCCAACGTTGGTTAGGTAAATGCTTGTCAGGTGTTGACGATTTTGGGAAAGCTTGATCTAACATCAATTATCAGTTGTGAGTGTTGCTCCAAAAAGTTATGACTTAACTTCCAAGAAACACATTTTATAACCCTGCGACGGTATTTAATACTTTTGACTTCCCCTTCTGGGGCGTTCACCTTAAAACACATCAACCCGACCATCATTCAGGATATACACAGAGCGATCGCCTGGGAAACTCTCATTAGGACGTAATTCCAGATGTAATGTGCCAAAGTTAGGTTTCGAGACATTCGCTTTTATGGATAAGCCTGTATCATCCCAAAAAATCAAAGAAATATTTGGTTGTGTTCCGTGTCCATGTTCCAATATTAATTCCTTTCCCGGTTGCAGAGAAATAATATCAGTAGCGGCAAGTTTTTGTAATTTAAGTAAACGGGGAGTACGATTAACAACTTGAACTCTAATGAATTGACCAGGCTTAAACTGTATAGGACGCAGGCCACAGTTAGAAGCACAGGTTCCAGCTAGGGTGACTTGTGAAGCATTAGTTGATGTTAATAGTAAAGCTGTAGTGATTAAAGTTGCTGGTATTAAGTTAGTCATTTAACTCATGTTTATAAGAATACACTAGCCTAGCACCGTACTGATAAGTTTGAGTAGTGGTAAATTTACTTTACTACGGTAGGGCATACCAAAAGTTAACGCTCTTAGAGAGAACCACCTCTGGGTGAGATACCGCAATTCGTCTAGTTGTAGGGGAGGGTTGACAAATATGTTGGTTAATCACGAATTATATCTCTCAATCCGCCTCTATTCGTTGAACTAAGTAGAGCAGCAGGAATAATTCAATGTTTGTAGTAAGGACTTTAGTCCTTATTTGAGGGCTGTAGCCCTCACTACGAAACAATCTCAATATTTTTACATTACTTAATGTACTTTGACTTATTCCCCCATTTCCTAATTCCAAGAAAAAATTTCCAAATGAACTGTTGCTTCATTCCCCAAAATCTTTTTCCCTCGTTCCGGTAAGGCAATATTAGCGATAAAACCATCTGCACTAGGATTAGGGGTTATGGGAATGTGCGGTTCTTCGCTTTCATAATTCCAGGTGTACTTCGCCTCATATACACCATCTAAAACAGTGACATCGACGATGAGATAGTCAGACCAAAGAGGTAATTGATCAATATGGCTACCAAATAACCAGTCTCGCTCTTTTTTGACAAAGGAATGTAAAGCTAATTTAATCGCATATCTGCACGTACTATCACCACTAACTGAGTAACTGGGAACCATGAAAGCTGTAAATAATGGGATGGGTGTTCCTCTGGTTAACTCTAGTGTAATGGGACAATAATGATCGATACTTTGTTCATGTATAGCAACAGGAAGACCACGCAAAGCAGACCGGACTTCCATTTGATAAAAAGTATCTTTGCGATCGCTTAATGCGACCTGATTCAGAGATAGTTTTACTTTAATATCACCAAATAAAAATCGTTGCAGATTTTGATAAGCTTCTTCCGAGTTGACCATTCCATAACGCCCACCATGAGTCCGATAAATATAGGCGCGATGCGATCCTTTAACATAGGCTTTTTCAATCTGAACTAGACCATCACTCTGAGGCCCGACAGTCTTCTGTGCAGCACCAAAAGCTACATCATAATCATGGGCATTTGTACCAATAATACAAAAAACTCGGTCTGTGGGAAAAGCATTATCAAGGCTTTGGGCATCAAAATTTTCAGGTAATAAAATTTTTTGCTGTGGTTTAGGCGTTAAATATTCATACATCCGTCGGGGGCCAAAGTCATCACTATTATTTAATTTGAGTGTGTCTCTAATTTTTTCCAGTACGCCACCACCGAGTTGAAAATGAATGCCGCCATGAGGTGTACCATAAGTAAATAACTTATCAACATGATCAATAGCTTTCTCGTTATTTTCGGGATAAATCTTTTGCATGAGACTGCGACAAACAAGACCCCCCATAGAGTGGGCAATTAAGTAAACTTTATTAGCACCCGTCTTAGATTTTACAGTGTTGATCAAGTCTCTTAAACGCTCGGCAATTTGCTCTATTGTCAATCTGATAGCTGTCTGAGAACCAAAACTTTCGGTGGTTTCATCATAAAATCTATAGATCCAAATAGATTTTGGGTTATTGCTCAACTGCTGATTATGATGATCAAAAACAGGACGATAACCGTGATCAGTTATTAGCCGTAACAGTGGACTCTCGAAAAAAAACTGCTCTGGATTTCCTTGCACACCCACCCGAATATGTGCCGAGCCATGATTAAATCCATAAAACGGATCTTCAACTGTTTCCTCAACGTTTCTATCTGAGCCAGCATATCCACGCACATAGATGATTGGTAAATATTTCATTTCTTTTAAAGTTAAATTTAGCTTTCAGCCGCAGTTGCAATTAAAAACTACCAGAAGATATATTTTTTGAGCAGAATTTGTTATGATTTGTATTATTTAGGTAAATATCCAGACCCCCGACTTCTCTAAGAAGTCGGGGATATATATCGTCAAGGTTTTAAGCACTATTCCAGCGTCGCCCCTTCCAAGCAAACTTCCACATCATCTGCAAGTAACTTCTCAGCTGCTTCCAACATAGATGCGGCGATATCCTTCAAATCTTCCCGATTATTCAAGTAGGTTTTAAGCGCTGACCTGGGGTCAATACTGCTGCTGGCCGTCAATTCGGGAATTCTGGGGCGAGCCAACTGGCTGACTAATTCTGCTTGAATGGTGTAAGTGTGCGCTGGAGTTAAGGCTGTATGGATAGAAGCGCTATCAATTATATCCATCTGTTCGGAACGGAGTTTATAAATTAATCGCACTACAGCATCTTCAATATTATGTTTAGCGATCGCTTTCATTAAAGCAGCTTGTGGATCTTCGGCTTGAGATATATCCACTTCTATAGTGCGGAAAGTCCGAACAGGTAAAGGGCAAAATTCCCAATGAACGCTGCCTCGCTCCAGTTCTATCATCACATAGCCTTTATCTTCTTTTTCCTCGCTAAAATCAACCCGTTCAATGCTTCCGGGATAAATCACCGGCGGGTTATTCGATTTATTTAAATTCTGGTGACGGTGGACGTGTCCTAATGCCACATAATCAAAACAAGGTCGCGTCAGCAAAGATAGAGGTAAAGTAAAACCCTTACCCACTGCTAAAAAACGCTCGGCTCCTAAAGTTGCATTATCAGCCATCAAGTGAGCCAAAAGCACCGTTGGTACATCAGGGTCAAGACGGCGAATTTCTCCTTCTAAAACCACTTTTAAACGTTCTGTTAATAATTCATTCACTTCAGCCAAAGACGACTTTTCGGTTTCCTGACGAGTCATCAAAGTCGAACGGGTCAGCCAAGGTAAAGTAATTACTTGCACTTTGCCATGACGAGTTTCAATACTGTGAGTGGTTACAGTGTCACCCACAACAAAACCCCTAACTCCCAAGGTGCGGTAAATATTTAAACTCGCTCCTCCCGTTCCTTGAGAATGTTGGTCATGGTTCCCAACTAACAGCACTGTGGGAATATCTGCATCCACAAGCCGGCGAAATTGACTAGCAAAGGCTTCTTGCACATAAGGCGGTGGTGTAGCATCTGGAAAGGCATCACCACCAAATATCACTAAATCCACCGTATCTTCTAACGCCCGGTCAATACATCGAGATAATGTCTTGACAAAATCCTCCAATCGTGTATTTAGACCTGTCACGGGATTCATGCGCCCGTGGGAGAAACCGCTTCCTATATGAATATCGGAGAGATGCAGGATTTTAATCATATTTCTCAGGTGTCAGTTGACCTTTGTCTAACATACTAATAGACATGGACGGAATTCAAACTTTGTCACAATTACCTGGAAATGACCTAGCATTTTTTTGCCAATATCTCAAAACGAAGTTGATATACATACTGGTCAACAGTAATTATACAAGGGTTACGGTCAAGTTTTAGCACTCTAGGAGATTGATAACGAATTTTTGAGCAAATACTCTGATTTTTACGAAGAAAATTAACGATATTTTAAGTTTTACACTAGTTTTATATCTATTTATGGGGTTCCTGATAAGTTAAGAGAATCATAAAAAATAACGGATTTTACAAAAAATGAATAATTCAAATCTGACTAATCAATTCGGCCAATCTATGATTATGGGTGGTTTAATCATGTTGACCAGCATTAGTGTTATCGTCATCATGAATATGTTCTAAGCTTCAGAACTGTAAACTTTAGCAAATAAAATTGATCAAGCCCTGCTCAATTCTGAGTGGGGTTTTTACATTTCTTAATACTAATGCTTTACAAAATAATATAATTAGGCGATCGCCAACAAATGTATTGTTGTTGAATTCAGTTTTACACTGGTGTTAATTTATAGTTGGGTTCGCAACGCAAAACCGATAAATCGCAAGTTGAATTTTTAATCGTCTAATAAACTCATCAATGCGTGAATTTCTGGGTCTTGTGACTCTGATAATTGATTCTGTAATTCTAATATTTGATTCTTTAATACTTCAGATGTGTAAACCATATTAGATGTTTGGGCGAGTTGCAATTGACTTTCTTTTATTCTAATTTTTCTGACTATTTCATCTACAGTATCAATTGAGTTGTAATCTTGAGAAATCATGAGAACCTCCGCACCAAAGAAACTCCTAGTTTTAGATATAGGGGTAAGGCGTGACTTTTTTGGCACTCTTACATCTACACAGTAAACATAGTATATATAATCTCGCGTAGTTGAAATTTAAAATATACATCATACACTTTATTGACTCAAATTTGTCAAATTTTATTTTACAGCGATCGCTAAGGAATTCCCGCCTGTGCAAAGATTTGTTGGGGTGTAATTTGTAACCCTTCTAATAGAGAATCTGCTAAACTATCTGTACCAGTTTTTGTTTGCGGTCGGGTATCAGAATAAAATATTGTCACGGTTTTCGCTCTGGCATCCACAACCCAAACTCTCATCACAATCAATTAATTCAAAAGTGATATCTCCTTCTGGTAGAGATAAGAATTCTTGGACTGTAAGTTGAGTCATAACATTAGCGTAGCTTACCGTAGGTTTGTCTCTATTTTGATAGAGTTTAAGGTAGCTATCAATGTAATGTATTGAGAAAATGCGCCTAATTTTATACAGCAAGCCGGGATGTCATTTGTGTGAGGGTTTACAGGAGAAGTTAGAACAAGTCCAAAATCTCAGTTTTGATTTGGAAGTTCGGGATATTACGACTCGTGAAGATTGGTTTTTGGCTTATCAGTATGAGGTGCCGGTAATTTGTTTATCTAACCACAGAGGCGCAGAGGACGCAGAGGGGGAGGGGATTGAAAAGCGTTTGCCACGTCCTTCTCCTCGTGCTAGTGTGCAGCAGTTGACGCAATTGTTGGCTAAGTATTTATCCAATTAGGAAAAAATAATGCAGAATAATCGCAAGAGATTTTTGTGGCGAGGTTCACTAAATGAAATTGCGGGAATTACTAGCGGCTGTCGATTCTGTTAATTATTCGGCTGTGGCGGATGCGGAAATCAAGGGTTTGAAGACGAATTCTCATGCTTGCGGTGTGGGTGATTTGTTTATTGGAATGCCTGGAACGCGGGTAGATGGGGGGGATTTTTGGCCAAGTGCGATCGCATTGGGTGCTGTGGCGGCGATTGTTTCACTGGAGGCTATACAGAAAAATCCCCCTACTGATTCATCTGTGGTTGTGAGTGCGGCGGATATGACTCAGGCCTGCGCCCAATTAGCAAGTGCTTTTTACGGTTATCCGGGGAAAAAACTCAAGCTGGTGGGTGTAACTGGGACTAATGGTAAAACTACCACTACTCATTTAATTGAATTTCTGCTGACTAAAGCCAATCTATCTACGGCTTTGATGGGAACTCTCTACACTCGTTGGCCTGGTTTTGAACAAACTGCCGTCCACACTACGCCCTTTGCTGTGGAATTACAACAGCAACTAGCTGAAGCTGTAAATGCTGGTTGTGAGTTTGGGGCGATGGAAGTTAGTTCTCATGCTTTGGCGCAAGGTCGAGTTTTGGGGTGTGAGTTTGAGGTGGGGGTGTTTAGTAATCTGACTCAAGACCATCTCGACTATCACAGAGATATGGAGGATTATTTTAATGCTAAAGCATTATTATTTAGTCCTAATTATCTCAAGGGACGGGCGATAATTAATGCTGATGATGCCTACGGTCAGCGCTTAATTGCCTCTTTAAGTTCCGAACGGGTTTGGAGTTACAGCGTTAATAATCACAGTGCTGATTTGTGGATGAGTGATTTAAGTTATGAACCGAATGGGGTGAATGGGATGTTACATACACCAAAGGGTGATGTGGCTTTTCGTTCTCCCCTGGTTGGGCAGTATAATTTAGAAAATCTCTTGGCGGCTGTGGGTGCGGTTTTACATTTGGGACTAGATTTGCAGTTGGTGGCGGCGGCTATACCTGAGTTTCCTGGGGTTCCTGGACGGATGGAACGGGTACAAATTAATCCTGAGCAAGAAATCAGTGTAATTGTGGATTATGCCCATACTCCTGACAGTTTAGAGAATTTGCTCAAAGCTGCACGGCCGTTTATTCCCGGAAAGATGATTTGTGTGTTTGGCTGTGGTGGCGATCGCGATCGCACTAAGCGCCCCAAAATGGGTAAAATTGCAGCTGAGTTAGCCGATATCGCGGTGGTGACATCAGACAATCCCCGGACTGAAGACCCAGAACGGATTTTACAAGATGTTTTGGCAGGAATTCCCGATACTGTTCAACCTACAGTGATCTGCGATCGCGCGATCGCTATCCAAACAGCAATTTTACAAGCACAACCCGGTGATGGGGTGTTATTGGCTGGTAAAGGTCACGAAGATTACCAAATTCTCGGCACTGAAAAAATTCATTTTGACGACCGAGAACACGCCAAAGACGCTTTACACGCAAGACTAAAAACCCAAAGTTAATCCTGTACTTCTTTAGCTGGTAGAAATACCACTCGTGTCTCTACTAGCTAAACTCAAGCCTTGGCAAACCTCTAGTAGTCTGTCAAATTTACGGATCAAGGAAAGAATCACAAAGGATACAAAGAGTGCAAAGAAGGAAAGAAAGCAGAAAAATTGAGAGATTTATTTACCCGTTACTTTTGAGTTGTTAAACCTCTGGTACACTACGCGAAAGCTGTTCCCGTGTTAGAGTAATCAATGCATCCTCAATAATGTTGTTAACTTTCATACAATGCCTCAAGTACGAAACGCGCAACTAAATTGCTGTTTCTGGTGGAGTTTTCCACATTCTTCTTATATTTATTTATTTTTGTCTGTTCCTGGTTGTGCTTGACTCATGAATGATTTTCAGCGTAAGGATTTGTCCGTTTATCGGCTGGCTTTGGAAGTGCAAACGCCTCCTGAACCATTGCCTCTCAATCCTGCTACACTGCTATCACTGGTGAGGTCACAAATAGACTTACTAATTTCACAACAGATCACGGCAACTTTTTGGGTTAAACTGCCACCGGGAAAAATTTGGCAATCAGAATTATTACGTTATCAATCTTTCATCGGTACATCTGGGACAATCTATAACTGCCAGATCAAAGAAAACGAACAAGTCGAAGATCCAAAAGAAATTACTTCCTCACCTCACCATATCTGCGTACAGTTATTACCAAACAAGCAATTGCGGCGCGAATATTTTTTGATGGTGTTGTCGCCGCAGTTTTGTAGTTTAATTGTGGCACATCGACCATTAAGAATCAGCAAAACCCAGCAAAACCCGCCAATGCTGGCTATGACTACTATTGATAGCAAAGTCATCCAACCAGTATTAGATGGCATCCAACAAGCGACTGTCCGAAAATCAGCCCTAAACGCATCTACTGATTTTATTTACCCCAGTGTATCCGAGCCAGCAATCATCAGTCAGCTGTTGTCCAGACAAATCCAGCGACAGAATGAAATTAATCGCCACATCTCGAATAAACGCATTGTGCAATTACAGCAGCAAAATCAAAAGTTACAGAATAAAGAGCAAAGACAGGATGAATACTTTAAAAATGTATGCCATGAATTACGTACACCCTTAACACAGATGAAAACAGCCCTGTCGTTGTTGAATTCGCCTAATATTAAACCTCTACAGCGACAACGTTATTTACAGATGCTCAAGACCCAGTGCGATCGCCAAAGTAATCTGATTACAGGTTTACTGGATTTAGTGGATCTGGAGTATAATTTGGAAAAGAAAGCTTTAGAATTGATTAACCTTGCGGATATTGTGCCTGGGGTAGTCAGCACTTACCAGCCCGTAGCCCAAGAAAAAGGCATTATCCTATCTTGTACAATATCCCCTGAATTACCAGATGTTTGGTGTGTAATTGGTGGAGTGAAACAGATAGTAATAATTTTGTTGCAGAATAGTATTAAATTTACCCCCAATGGTGGTCAAGTCTGTGTAAAAACGCGTATTCAAAGCAATTATGTGCAGTTAGAATTTCGTGATACAGGTATAGGTATTAGTGAAAATGAGATTTCCAATATCTTTGACTGCTTTTATCGAGTCCGTTCGGGAGTCACCGAAGATTTAGGTGGCGCTGGATTGGGGTTAACCATCGTCAAACGTTTGTTGTCGCGTTGTGGTGGTTCTATTTATGTTAAAAGTAGGCTAAACCAAGGGTCTACCTTTATAGTACAACTACCGAGGGCTTGCTGAAACTGAGTATAATCCCAATTACAGCTTTAATTTTTGCTTACTGGTAACTTCCAAAGGTAAGAAAATAGTTAAAACTTCTCCATAATGTTGGCGTTGACGCACAATTAGTTTGCCGCCAATAGCCTGAAATAGATGCTTAGTTGCCGCAAGATTTAAACTAATCGTACCTGTTTCTGGTTGAAACATCAGCAATTGCCCAAGGGCTTTGCGAATTGGTGGCGTGACATTTGCACTGGCTGGGCTATTGCCTTGGCAATGGAATTGAGGTGATAATTGTAACTTGAGTTGGTCGCCAGCCGGAATCACCTGCACTTGAATATGACTCCCTGGAGGTAAACTGCGAGTGAAATTTTCCATCAACCCGGTGAGTACCTGATCCAGCATATTGGGGTTACTGACCACTGTAGGCAGTTGTTGGGGTAAAACCACATCTAACGTCAAATTTCGTCGTTGTGCCGCTTGTTGCCAACGGGGGACGCTCTGCCGCAACACCTGATCTAACGACATTGCTGTAAGTTGAGTATTTGGAGATTTCACCAAGGGACAAATTTCTAATTCTGCGGCTTTAAACAGTAACTCCATCCGGTCAATTTGTTCGGTACACTCATGATCAATAATTTCTAACCGATTATTGACGTTAGGAGGTAAATCTCGCCGTTTCAATAATAGGCGAGTCAATGTGCGAATTGTGGTTAAGGGTGTACGAACTTCGTGAGCAAAAGCTTGGAGTAATTCTACATCAGGAACTGGGGATGGTGGCTGAGGTTCTCTCTTGGGTTTGCAGTCTCCAGCGCTTTCTGATGGTTCCTTAATCGCGTCTGGCTCTGTTAATTCCTGAAGCAACAACTGGCTAAAGTGAATTACAGTGCGGTAATCTGGTGCTACGGGAGCATAGTTTTGTATTAATGTATCCAGTTCCGCGAACAATTCTGGATTAGTTAGCATGACTCTTGCACCAAGCGATCGCCAGGCTTGCTGTACTACTTCTGGATCAAAGGAAAATTTAAATGCTTTGTTACCGCTTTTATCTTCTTTTAAAACTAGAACTAATCTAAATTTGTCTGTGAATACCAAGCAAAAACGTTCTGTCGCCAGTGGATCTGCTGGTAGTAAAGGTAACACTGACTCGTGAGGAACCACTTCTTGATCTGCTGCTGCGATCGCAGTAGGCATTTGAAATGGCATCAGTGCTAGGGGGTTAAATGGTTTTGCCGTAAAAGTGACGGTTTGCAAGCTTTGAGTTAATGTTGGCTGACTAAATAGAGGTGCGGGTGCAGCTAACACTAATCCTTTGGTGATCTCAGGTGACGTAGCTACTAAAGTTTTGATTAGCAGTTGTTCTGTCGCTGCTAAACTGACGCGCCATTGTCGCTCTGCTTTTATTGGTGAGCATTTAGCCGTAGCTGCTTCACTTGCGGCTAAAATTTCACTGAGACTTGGCAATATCCATTGATACACAGGTACTCACCCCTAGATTGAAGAGCGACAGCAGCGTTTAAATTAAGTATTTAACTACTACATATCAGGTTATATTCTTTTGTGTACTGGCGACAGTGGTAGAACCGAACAAGATAGGTGCAATTTCCCCTGTTAATAGTTTAAATCGAGCATAACTCAGGAGTTGGCATCGGGATGCGATTGAGGGCTGCTGCAAGCAAACCGCAGGAATCAGGACTTAAGATGAATGACTATTTGATTTACTATCCCACCCTTACTGATCATGAGCATATCGATAGCAATCAAGATCCATACATTTAGAATAAGCGGTTTCTATATCAATACCTTTGCCACATTACACAGATGTTAAGCTCCGGGAAAGTTCCCTCGTTGGTCGGGTTAGCGCGTGTATAACAAGAGGTGTTATATTTCATAATGGTGTAGATTGCAGTAAACCGGCAAATATGGAAAGAAGAAAAATTTTAATTGCCACCAAAACATATCCTTCAATTAGTACAAAATACCGTGAAACTGTATGCACCGCAGGAATATTATTAGATGATAACGAAAACCCCCAACAATGGATTCGTATTTACCCCATTCGTTTTCGCCAATTAGATTTTGATAAACGCTATCCAAGATGGTCTATTATCAGTGCTGAGATCGAAAATAATGATAAAGATTATAGGGAAGAAAGTTATCGAATTAATGATTCATCAATAGAAATACTGAGAAAAATTGATACCAAGAAAAATTGGGAGGAAAGAAAATCATTGGTTCTTCCATTAGAATTTAAATCTCTTAGAGATATCAAAGAAAAAGGAAAATCGGTCGGTATTATAAAACCCCAAACTATAAAAAAATACTATTATGAAAAAACGGCAAGAGAATGGAATTTAAAACAGCAAGCCATACTAGACCAAGGCGATTTATTTGAGCCTTCGGTAGAGATAGAAAAAATACCATATAGATTTGGCTATGAATTTTTGTCTAGAGATGGGGATAACCATCGCCTATCAATAAGCGATTGGGAAATTCAACAACTTTACAGAAAATGTAAAAACAATTCCCAGGCAAAAACATTAAAAGAAAGAGAACAAGAAGCCTTAGAAAAAGTCAGACAGAAATTAGAAGACGAATTTTTAGCAAAAAAAGATTTATACTTTATAGTAGGCAATTTAAAAAATCACAAAAATAGTTTCATGATTATTGGGCTATTCTATCCAATGCTAGAAAAAAATAATTGTCCTTTAAATATATTTGAAAATTCACAAGGAAGAAAATGGAAGAATCTAATTTTTTAAACAGATACATACTAACTTTTGGATATGGTAATCGCAAAAACTATGAAGAATTTTTAAAATATTTAGAAGACTTTAGTGTTGAATATGTAGTTGATGTCAGGAAAGTCACGCGGGCTTGGAGTCGTCAATGGTACGGTGAGAAAATTAATAACTTCTGCCATTTAAATAATATAAAATACATATCTAAGACCAAATTAGGTAACACATCAGGCAATAAAAATTGGATACCCGAAAACCCAGAAGCCGCAAAAAAAGAATTAGATGAAGTTGCAGAAATTGCTAAATTAGGGAATATTCTCTTACTTTGTGCTGAGAAAAATGCAAGCCATTGTCATAGAACAGAAGTTGCTAATAAACTAAAAGAATTAACAGCGATTCCCGTCAAACATCTAGAGTAACACTACTAGGCATGAAATGTAGATGTATCGATTGTTATAAAAGTTAAAACTGCGTTTGCCAGAGACTCACATTAAAAAATAGTTCAATTAGCCACAGACTTTAACTCTGCGGCTAATTGTGTGAATTAAGCAGTCACAATGTAAGATGAGTTAATCGCCGCTACACGTCCAGCATCCACTAAAGCTTGATATACCATAACTGCCACCTCTGCCCTTGTAGCATCGCGGGTGGGATTGAGTAAATTGAGATTAGGATAATTAACAATAAATTGCTTCTGGGTAGCTGTTGCTACTGCATTTTTAGCATAGCCAGGAACTTTTACTTGGTCATCAAAAGTTTTAATGAAAGTTGTATTATCAGCAGATAAACCCAGTCCATTCACCAGAGATACTAGCACTTGTACACGTTGAATATTTTGGTTAGGGCCAAAAGTATTATCAGGATAACCAGAAAGAAGTTGCCCCTGATAGGCTTGTTGAATTACCTTGAATGCCCAAAAATTTTCGGCTACATCCTTAAATTTGATCGCAGTACGTTTAACTGGTGGGTTGAAAGCTTTTACCATTAATGCAGCGTATTGCGCCCGTGTCATCGTTGCATCAGGTTTAAATGTACGATTGGGAAAACCGCTAACTATTTCTCTTTGGACTAATTCTCGAATAAACTCTGCCGCCCAATGATTACCAATATCGGTTAAGTTTATAGGACTTGGTGTGGGTGTCGGTGTGGGTGTGGGTGTCGGTGTCGGTGTGGGTGTGGGTGTCGGTGTGGGTGTCGGTGTGGGTGTCGGTGTCGGTGTTGGTGTGGGTGTGGGTGTGGGTGTGGGTGTGGGTGTGGGTGTGGGTGTCGGTGTGGGTGTCGGTGTGGGTGTCGGTGTTGGTGTCGGTGTGGGTGTTGGTGTTGGTGTCGGTGTTGGTGTGGGTGTAGCAATACCTGCAAACTCTACATTTCCGCTCACTTTATTGGGGTCTATTTGATTTCCGAAAGAAAGCAGCCTGTTGGAACTAGCATTCTGCACATCAAATTTACCGTTATTGCGGATAATATTGCCCCCTGGACTATTAGCATTGCCAATATCCGGTAAAGCTGTACCGATAATTGTCAAACCATCATCAGTATTATTTTCAATGAGATTATTACGCAGTATAGGCAGCGCACTACCAGAGACAAGAACCCCAGAACGGTTTTCGTAAATTTTATTATCTACAAGTGTCGGTGATGCAGTATCACTAATCGCAATGCCAAAGCCTGTATTGTGGCAGGTGTTACCTTGAATTTTACCTTGAGAATTGCGTGCGATCGCTATTCCATTGGCTGCATTCTCAGTAAACATATTACCTTGAATAACTGGATTAGCATCGCCAGTAGCAAATACTCCCTCACGTTTACAGTTAGTGAAAGTGTTATTAGCAATAGTAGGAGTACTTGACTCAGCCCAAACTCCACTACCACGACTAGCTAGATTAGTTATAGTCACCCCCCGAAGTTCGGAGCCATTCAGCATCACAAAAGTAACATTTTGACCCGCAAAAGTGCGGCTGAGATAGTTACCACTACCTTCAATCAATACGCTGCTACCCTGATTACCTTCATTCCCTACAACTATTACTCCCACTCCAATTGTGAGAGGAAAAGCTTCACCACTAGCGGCATTGTAATTACCATCTGCTAGTTGAATTTTAGTTTCAGGAGTAGCCAACTTTAGGGCTTGGGTGATGGTTTTGAAAGGGGTTTGTTGGCTACCAGAATTGGTATCACTGCCCAATGCCGAATTTACGTAAAATCTTTGTACCATATTTATACTTGCCAAAAAAATACATAGTTATCTTAGCGCTAACCGTTAACATATAGAGAAATATCTATTTCGGGCTACGCCTACGTTAAAGCTAAGACTTAAATGAGCCTACCTCAATGGATTATTTTTGGCTTGAGATACTTCAAAAAATCGGATTCCTGGCAATCTGCATCCTCTTGTGGGAATAATATTTTCGAGAGAAAAACCGCGCCGAGTTTCTTTGTTTATACATCTGGATGAGTCTATCTAAAGACTGATACCAATTCCTGTTTAAATATGCGATTCTGAGCAAAGTGTATAAACATAGAGTTTGTCTAAGCTATACTCATAAAGGCCAATCGCCTCTGCAACTGCAACTTAAGTATTAGAGAAAAATGGCTCTCATAAATTGAAATGTCTTGATTCTTCACAATTTACCCTATTTTTTTTGATAACTTAAAGATAGAGCCAAAAATTATTGTGTTAAATATCAATTCCTTGAGCAAAAGCAAAATAATGAGCTATGGATACTGCTGTTAGATGTGATATTGGGATGATTAGGGAAGAAGCTCATGAACTTGTCAAAAAGGGACTTCTTCACCGCCAACAGCCAATTTATTCTCTATGTAGATACATTCCTAATCGCGACTGGATATTGTTTGAAACGGAGCTAGAAAAGCATGAGTTTTTGCTTAGAGATAGGATTATTGACCTATTGAGTAGTGAAATATGGGAAGAAGATTGATTCTAAAAAAACCTCCGAATTGATTCGGGGGTTTTAAATTTAATTCGCGTTTTTACAATTTAGATAGAATATAGTATTTTATCTAAATTGCCGTAAATAGAAGTTTTAAAATCCCCGTATACTGACAATATTGGGATATTGGAAATGGGAATTTTAGTTAATAGGGATAATTCATGAAGTGTCCCTATCAGTATTCAGTGAAGATGTTTATTAGGCTGGTACATCTTGTACTCCAATCCAGCCAGTGATAGTTTTATCTTTACTAGGGTAAATTATATTGTTATCTCTAGACTGGATATTTTCGGATAACTTATTAGCAAAAATCTTTTCCCGAAAACTAGGATCTTCCAGATAAAATACTGGCATATCTTGCCAACAATGACGGCAAAACCAAGCAAGGCCTGAAACACGTATATGCGGCAAAAGTAATCTTGAACAACAAGGACAGTAATTCATAATATTCTACAATCCTCATAATAAAAATCTGTGTATTTAAAATTAATCTTGTTGATTAATCAGCCCATCAGCTATTAAAAAAAACTATTTATAACTCAAGTGTAATGAAAAAATCTGAGGAGATGACAAAAAAAGTGATATTACGCAAATTATCTTAATATTTAGAGATGAAGTTTTATGTAGTAAAATAAATTTTATTTACTAAGACTTGACATTAGTTAAATGTCCACAATATGCGAAAAAAGTTTGCCCCGCTTTAACCAGCCCTAAAACTCTGTCCTCTCTTCCTACTTACTTTGGACACAATATTTCTAAAATTTCCTATCCCAATTTTTATCAATAGGGCTTGCTGTTCGCGTAGCGTGCCGTTAGGCATAAAAGTTATTTGTGAGGATAGGGAATAGGGAACAGGGAACAGTTATCTGTCATTCCCAAATTTTCTGATTTATTCAACCCAAAATTCACACTTTTGATGGTACACCCTTCAAAAGCCTTGCACCTACTTTCGGGTTTATTAGCCTCAAACCTTTGATTTATCTGGGTTTTACATTTATTCAGCCAGCCCTAAATAAAAAATAAAAAATATTTTAAACTTTCCTGTGCAGAGGGCATCTTGCCCCCTAATCACCGATAATTTATCAAAAATTTGTGGCATTGCTGAATCAGAGTATGAAATGCCAAAATTGCCCTTCTTTTTCAGAGAAGCGGGGCGTAGCCCGACAAATTCATATTTGAAATCAGCAAAGCCAAACTAGAGTTACTGAACAGCACCCAAGACTTAAACTGCTTCTGTGTTCTTCTCCCCAGTACGAATACGCACAACTTGCTCTACAGGCGAGATGAAAATTTTGCCATCGCCGATTTCGCCTGTGCGTGCAGCAGCAATAATTTTATCCACCACCATATCAACCTGACTGTCTTCAATCACGATTTCCACTTTCAGTTTTTGTAGAAACTCAACAGTGTACTCAGAACCGCGATAGCGTTCTGTTTGCCCTTTCTGCCGTCCAAACCCCCGGACTTCAGAAACCGTCATACCGACAATACCAGCGTTGACTAAAGCAATTTTCACTTCATCAAGCTTAAATGGGCGAATAATTGCTTCTACTTTTTTCATGAGTTTGACTCCTTAACTACTAATAGCTTCGTTTATCAATTTACCCGATAGGGGCAAAACTCCATATTTTCAAATTAGAGATTGCGTGCCAATGCTAATTTTAATCAGTTTCAACAATGTAAATAAAAACTGCCCCTTTTTTAAACTGTATACCCCTGACCAAAATAATTCTGACTCAGTGCAGAGATTTGTATGTAATTTTTGTAACTCAAAAATAAATGCTCAGAACAAGCTAATTTATAACCGTAGTCACATAGGTGAGGTGAACTAACGATTTTGGTTTTCAAACAAGGGACGCACAATCAAATAACCAGCTCCAAAAGCAGTGAACATGATTAACAAGATAGTAACAGCTAACCACCAGCCACTAAATTCTTTGACTTTTTTTTCCGTCGGGTGATGATAGCTAACCTCTTGTTCTTCTATAAAAAATATCTCTGGTATTGGGTGATTTGTGTCTACAGGTGCGGAAAATTCCGCGTGATGGTTTTTTTCCTTAACAACGGGTGGACGCTGACGAGAAGCTTGCTGAGGTGGGTGGACTGCTGTGGTTGGTGGTGTGGTTGGGATTTTTGCTTCACCAGCAGCATGGTTAGTTTGGGGTTGACTCGCTTTAGGACTAGAATCTACAAACTTTTCCAGATGTAACAAAGACTTCACAACTTTAGCAATTTCTTGGCGTAGTAATTGATTCTCTTGTTCTAATTGGTGGTTTTGGCTAGTGAGTGTATCTAATTTTGCTTTTGTTGCCTGTAACTCTGTGGCCAATTCTCGGTACACATACAATGGTACAGATGTAGTATGGGTTGTAGAATTTGGTGGGTTTGCTGAACTGCGGTGAACAGAATTTGGGGTTGTTTGCATAGATTAAGTTGGTATCAAAAATTTAATTTATCAGTTCGTACAGAGATATTAGCAAAGTATTGACAATTCCTCAGAGTTAATTTTGTAACAGGGGAAAAAAGTGTCCCACGGGCCCTTGGCCTTTACCAATATTGAGGGCGTAGGTTAGTGCAGTAGTAACATACTCTTTTGCCTGTTGTACGGCTGGCCATAAGTCCAAACCTATAGCTAAATTTGCAGCGATCGCAGCTGATAGTGTACAACCAGTACCGTGGGTATTTTTTGTCTCGATTTGCTTTGTGATTAAAGTTTCCAGTTTCTGCCCATCAAACCAGATATCAACACCCCGCAAACTGCCCTGCATCCCACCACCTTTGACTAAAACAGCTTTTACCTTCAAATTTCGGTGTATGACTTGAGCTGCTGCCCGCATCTCATCTAAAGTATTAATTGCTAAACCGCTTAAAATCTGCGCTTCATAACGATTGGGTGTCACAATAGCCGCTTGAGGTAACAAGGCATGACACAGAGTTTTTACCGCATCATCATCAATTAATTGCGCCCCTGTGCGTGATACCATCACCGGGTCAACAACTAGGTTATTAATATGTAATGCTTCCACTTGCTGGGCGACAGCAGAAATAATTTCCTGGTTCAGCAACATTCCAGTCTTCGTCGCTTGTACACCAATATCTTCCACCACTGCTTGAATTTGAGCTATCACCGCCTGAGTGGGCATAGCATCAACCCGCGCCACTCCTAAAGTATTTTGTGCTGTCACACAGGTAATAGCACTCGTACCGTGGACACGGTGAAAAGCAAAAGTCCGTAAATCAGCTTGAATACCCGCACCACCACCGCTATCTGAACCAGCAATGGTTAAAGCTACAGGTACTCTAGAGGTTATGTCGGCGTTCATAGAAATTATGGGCGAAATGGTAAGCTGTTGTGCTGTAGTTTCATAGATTTAGCACAGTTCTTATAGCTCAAGGATTTACAGATATACTCAATTACTAACAATCATTTTAATGAACCCGCCTCTATTGGCTTTATACTCAGCACTTTACTAAAATTCCTGGGCTTTTGCTGCCAAAGGATTGGGTTTTGGATTTTGTGCTAGTTTTTGCGGTATTACTGTTAAATAAGGTTGTAGCTTAGTGTCATCAACCCAAGCAGAGTAATATTTTAACGTAGTAGATTCTGTAGAAAGCTCCAGTAACTCTAAATCGCCACGCATGGCATACCAATTCATGGGAGCATTCGATGGGAATAGTCCAGAACCAATGCCTTGAGGCCCACCACCGGATAAATTCAAAGTTACTTCATCCCATCCTCGCACAAAGCGACCACCATTCCAATGCCAATCAGAACCAGGCCAATAAACAGGTGGTTTTCCTGGTGATAAAGAAAATTTATCAAAACTCGCACCCTCATCTAAATTTGCTGTCAAGCCTTGAGGATATCTCACTTCATAACGTCCTTTACGACTCTGAAAATCAATCGGACTCCACCACAGAACTTCTACAGTTTCCTCGCCGTTTTTAGGAGATAAAGAGGCAGCAGCAGTTGTATTAGTCGATGCACTGTAAAGCGGTAATTCCTCCGTTGGTAGTTTAGCCATTGCTGCAAATCGCCAACAATTCCAACTATCATAATTATCAGCAGTTTGCCATTGTACTTGACAAACACCGTTAGCAGTACCCACCCACAGTAATTCATTTTCTAACCGCAGCTTGTCAGGAATTGCCCCCACTAAAGGACTATTGTGAACAGTATATGCAGTCAAAGAACCGGAATTAGGATTTTGCCAATTAGGACGATAAGCAACTAGTCCTTTCGCCGAAATGTAGGGATTTCCTTCGCCACTAATTTGAGTCCCCATCCATAAAGTTGGTTTTTGTACATCTCCGGTAATGGTTAAATCAGTAACTTGTATAAATTTTAATTCCTCTGGTTGAATTAAAGTAAACTCATTAGTTTGTGGATCATAACTAATAATAGTAGTAATGCCGTTATTTCCTTCACCTTGCTCGAAAGCCACTGTCCACCAAATACGTTCTCCATAAGTCACCGCACTGGTAATGCGAGGAAAACCTAATTGACTTTCTGCTGTTGCTGCTTGTAAATCTTCAAGAGTGTAGAGTGTTTTTTTCTGAGAAGTTTGATTATCAGGGATAAATAACTCAAATACAACTTTATCTTCTGCTGGTTCTGGCTCCTGTTCTCTGGTAATAAAGGTATTATCCTCTAGAGAAAATGAAGGCTCTCTCAAAACTCGATACTGATAAATTTTTCCCTGAAGGTCAATATTTTTTAAACTAGGATTTACTAACTCTTGGACTGATTCTGTATAGTTATTTGGTGGCTGTAAATCTTTTGATAAAGTTCCTGGTTGCACTGTCCAAGTATTGTTACCTCGGCAAAAAATAAAATCCTGCCTTAAACTTTGAAAATTCACCGTGTCAGTATCTGTCACAATATTATAAATGTGGTAATCAAACCTATCATAAAAATTATTATCCGGCTGGTTAACAGGTAAAGTCACAACTGTATCCTGGGGACAATTTTCTATTTGAGGTTTAACAACATTATCTGTCTGTCCAGAACTATTAGGGACGGAAACACAGGAGTTGAGTAGTAAGATAATACCGAAAAATGGAATAAATGATTTCATGATTAAAGTTGTAATTATAGGATTATTGCTGTTTTTGCCTAGATAATTTACTACATTTATTCTTAATAATATTCCAGATTTTAAGTAAGTTATTATAAATAATTAAAGGTTTGTAGTCAGGATTAAAGTCCTGAATTAAGGGCTAAAGCCCTTACTACGAGATAAATTATCATGTTTTTACATTACTTTACATAATTAGCTTTATTCTCGCCAACTTACTTAATCTATAATTGAGAAACTTCATATCCCCAACTTTTACCCTCCGGGAAGCTACCCATAAAATGTCTACAAGAAGTCGGGGATATTTCTGTGACTTTGCAGTTTGTTAAGAAATGTGATTTTTTAAATACTACTGATTTTGTTCCCTATTTAAACATTGCCAAACTCCCTGCAAATACTTACCCCATTTTGCCGCTAGAGGGACTTCTGTAAATGGAATGCGTATCGACTGAGATTCAGACAAAAGAAATTCCAACTCAATAACTCGACCTTTTTGAGTAGAATTTTCTAATTCTACTACTTTATCATCTATCAAAAGACGTATATCTTTAACGTCTAGCAAAGAAAAAGTTTTTAATTTAATGGGGCCTTGAGTTGTGGGCTTTCCCCAAGTGACATCGTTATCTTTTAAACCCAGCACAGCATAAATATCATACTTGGCTTTGTCAAACTGCTCTGCCCAAACACGATATGCTTCCAACTTCTGGTATTCCCTTGAGCCTTGCCAAGCCAACCAGAAAAATGCAACTAGTAAAGGCAACCATAAAAGACCACGTTCCATTATTTAAATAGTCCTAAATATTGAGTAAAATTTGTCCAAAGTACACCAATGAGGCCCGAAGATAAGTTATGGTAGTGAGCAAACTGGCAAAAAGCGGTGATCAGTTAATATGAAAAGACTTATATTATTGTGCTTGTTTGTCATCGGGCTGGGGGCTGCTGTATTGGGATTCCTGAATTGTCAGGGTTTAGCAGCTAAAGGCGAGTTTGAGACGATTTTGCTAGATTTTCGGCAAGATATTCCTACCGAAGTAGTACAGCAGAACTTACAAGCGATCGCTCAAGAATACAACGTCACACCCAGATTAGACAATAAATTTTCAGCGTCAGATAATGTGTATATTATTGAAGGCGATCGCCAGAGACTGAAAAAGCTGAAAAAATCTCCATTCGCCGAGTTCATCCAATTAATCGAGCCAAATTACATCTATAGAAAGATTCCTCTACCAGCCGAAGCAACTTGGTTTGAAGATATTTTACAATCTCCAGATAATCAAGCAAATCCCACATTAATTGGCCCTAACGACCAATTTTACAGCAAACAGTGGAACCTACACAACATCGGCATGGAAGGCGCGTGGAGTCAAACCAAAGGCAGTGGTGTAACAGTAGCTGTCATTGACACTGGCATAACTCGCGTCCGTGACTTGGTAGACACGAAATTTGTCAAAGGGTATGATTTTGTCAGCGATCGCGAAGAAGCCACAGACGATAACGGACACGGTACTCACGTCGCCGGCACCATAGCCCAAGCCACCAATAATACTTATGGTGTAGCCGGCATTGCCTACGAAGCCAGTCTCATGCCCTTAAAAGTTCTCAGCGCCTACGGTGGCGGAACCGTTGCCGATATTGCCGAAGCGATTAAATTTGCTGCTGACAACGGTGCAGACGTAATTAATATGAGCTTAGGTGGCGGTGGTGAAAGCCAATTAATGAAGCAAGCCATTGACTATGCCCACAACAAAGGCGTAACCATTGTAGCCGCAGCCGGCAACGAAAATGCCAATGGCGCAAGTTATCCCGCACGTTACCCCCACGTAATTGGCGTTTCTGCATTTGGCCCAGACGGAGAAAAAGCCCCCTATTCCAACTTTGGCGCAGGTGTAGATATTTCTGCCCCTGGTGGTAGCGACGCAGGTGCAATTCTCCAAGAAACCATCGACCCCGACAACAACGGTGAAGGAGTATTTCTCGCACTCCAGGGAACAAGCATGGCTTCTCCCCACGTTGCCGGTGTAGCCGCATTAATTAAAGCATCTGGAGTTACAGAACCAGACGAAATATTAAAAGTCCTCAAGCAGTCAGCACGAGTTATCCAAGAAGATAGCTTCAACTATTATGGCGCTGGACAACTTAACGCCGAAGCAGCAGTAAAACTTGCCACCACAGGACAAATCAGTTTCCAAGACTTCTTCCGTTGGTTAAGAGATAACGGCTATCTCAACCCCCGTTTTTGGATTGATGGCGGTGCAGTAGCACTAGTACCTAAACTACTCATGGTACTGGGTTCCTATCTGCTGGCTTGGTTTTTGCGGGTTTACTTCCCCTTCGCCTGGAGTTGGTCTTTATCCAGTG
>NZ_JAYGHH010000001.1:189575-196815 GCF_034931045.1 Nodularia sp. UHCC 0506 | reverse complement strand
TGGTAGTTCTGGGTTATTCTTCCTCCGGGGACTATATATATTTGACCTCCCCCAGTGGCCTTTCCGAGTTTTAGGCAGTTCCATTCCCGAACTAGGAAACACCCTACAAGGAACTAACGCCTTAAATCCCATATTTGCCAGCGTCCTAATTCCCGTAGTCTTAATAGCATTATTCTTAGGACATCCTAGCTGGAAATGGTTTGCCATAGGTTCCAGTCTAGGCTTCGCAGCATTTTTAACAGTTAGTGCCATTTACGACCCAGCAGTGTGGGGCTTAGGAAGTAGCTACCTAGCACGGAGTTTTCTAATCATCAACGCCGTACTCTGTTATGGACTAGCACGGTTAGCATTAAAAACCGAAACTAAAACAGCATAATAGACAAAAAGCAGAGGGGCAGGGTGCAGGGTGCAGGGGAGAAGAGGCAGGGGGGCAGGGGGCAGGGGGAGAACAAACTTACTTAGAACTTTCTTCCCTCAGAACTCAGAACTCAGCACTCAGCACTCCTCACTCAGCACTCAGAACTCAGCACTCAGAACTCAGAACTCAGCACTCAGCACTCAGCACTCAGCACTCAGCACTTTTTTATGAGCATTACAGTTACAGGTAAAATTGAACGTCGAGATATTGGTACTGGCGCTTGGGCGTTAGTTACAGATGAGGGTAATACTTATGAAATCTTCAGAGGTGCTGACAAAAACTTGCTTAAAGCCGGACAAACAGCAAAAGTGACAGGACAGGTACGTGAAGATGTCATGACCATGGCCATGATAGGCCCTGTCCTGGAAATCAAATCATTTGAAGTAATCTAACTATCCGCCGAATTGATAACTTCTTGTAGACGAGTTCTAAACTCACCTTTGGGATGTCCTCCTTTAACTTCACCTTTAATCTGAAATTCTCCTTCTGGAGATTCGCAGATAATGTAAGTAGGCCATCCCATTTGTGATTTATCTGGATACTGAGACAACAAAACTTGGCGATATTTGCGGTAACTCGCCGTATCTTGCATTTTTACATCAATAAATTGCAACCCCAGTTCTTCAGCAACTTTTTTGTCATAAAAAGACATTTTGTGGCAGATGCCGCACTCTTCTGAAGAAAATTTAATAACAGCTAAACTCATAAGGCTATGTGAATATAAGCTTTAGGGAGCTTACCACAGCAATAAAAAATCAACAACAAAATTATGGGAAAATTAATGTTTTGAGCAAATACCAAACGCAATATTCCTGTAATATTCGGATGGGGAATTTCGCGAGGTTATTTAAAATGTCAAAGATAGCCCACAAGAATATAGATATTTAGCCAAAAATTATGATAAGCTAGATAAAACTACATTAATACATCTACGAAATGTAGTTTAGTCTCATAGCTAGGCGATAAGTTAGGCAACTCCATAAAAGTAATGCACAAATGCAATACTGGTATGCCTCAAAGATAATAGTGTTAGGGTGAAATAGCCTAGAAAGTGTGATCAGCACTAAAAATATTTGACAAACCTCTTCGGTGCAGAGGTTACTAAGTAGTTAGGGAATTAGCATAATTTGTAAATATATCTAGACAGTTCATTCTGTTTGGGCATATCATAGGGAAAGCTAGTTGTGCTACTATCAACCAACGTCTGATTGATACAGGATGCAAAAGCTTAATTGGTGTGATAACCTTGAAATACTTGGGAAAAGCCAATTATACAAACACTAATAACTTAAGTCATCTGTTAATTTTTTAACAGTCTCTTATTGGGAATATCAAGTTAAACTGTGAAAAAACTCAGATATGAAATGCTTGATATAAACAGAAAATAAAGTGTTTACTTCCATTTGTCCAGTTCTATCTATTTGTTTATAGGTAGTTTTGTACAAATCCTGAAAACTGGGTTAAAGTTAGGTTTGGTTAACAAAGTATGATAATCATAAAAATAAAAAACTATCCACAGTAGAATATTTTTAGAATCTTGAGTTATAATATTTTCCTAAGCATCTACAAATGAGCCAAGGCTATCGGCAGAAGACTGGGGAGTTAGTTATCAGGGTGCATCTACCAATTTAATCTTCGTTGCATCTCTACCATTTCCCGGAGAAATTTTCTCCAAACTGTGAATTGCATAAAAAAATCCCCCAACGAGTGTTAGCCGGTCAGGGGAGTTAGTTATCAGGGTGCATCTACCAATTTAATCTTCGTTGTATCTCTACCATTTCCCGGAGAAATTTTCTCCAAATTGTGATTTTCTGATATAAATCTGATCTAAGCAATGTCGATAGTTATGTCTTACAGCAGTTTTCATGTATTTAGGCGCAAATGTTCTCAGAATTTACAAATTTGCAATGCCGCAATCCAATTCAATTTCATTGCTATTTCTCTTCAAAAGTCCAAACTCCCTGATCCCATTCCAAATCTGTGGGCGGTGATTGCAACCAGTGGTTACAACGGATGAGATGCAATGTAGCAGCTTGGTCATGCTGGTCAACATCCAAAACTTTGGCAAATTCACCTCTGGCAGAGGTAAACCTGCGATTGAGGTAATACTCGCGTCCTTTCTGATAATGTTCAACTATTTGTGATTTTTTACTACTAATGGGGTCGGAACGCAAACCTACTAATTCGTAAATACCTACTGGCTCATTTCTACCTTTAACACGAATGCGGTCTAATTCCCTAACCCAAACTTTGTCTTTGCAAGGTTTATAAGTACTATCACTGATAATAATATCGCAACCGTACTGTTTAGTAATGCTTTCTAATCGTGAACCAAGATTAACTCCATCTCCAATTGCTGTAAATTCCATCCTTTTACTAGAGCCAATATTGCCACTGATCACAGTATCAGAATTCACCCCAATGCCGATTTTAATTCCAGGCTTACTATCAACTGAGCGACGTTGATTAAATTCCTGTAGGCGATGGCGCATTTCTATCGATGTTTGCACAGCCATCCAGGCGTGGTCTTCCAAAGGTAGGGGGGAACCAAAAACAGCCATGATAGCATCCCCGATATATTTATCTAGAGTGCCTTTATGTTTAAAAACTGCCTCTACCATTGACTCAAAGTAATCGTTGAGCATACTCACCACTTCTTCTGCTTGCAAACTTTCGGTCAAAGTGGTGTAACCGCGAATATCAGAGAATAAAATGGAAACTTCTTTGCGATCGCCTCCCAGTTTAGCATCATCCAATTTCAGCAATTCTTCTGCTAATTCCTGAGTCATATAGCGGTACATGGTATTTTTGAGACGTTTTTCATCGCTGATATCTTCCATTACTACCAACGCCCCCCGCACTTGCTTTTGATCTCTAGCATCAGCAATTGTGTTAATCGACAAATTAATACTGTGCTGTTCTAGATCATCACTCATCAATGTCCGGTCAGGGTAATATTGCTGGCGAAGCTTGAGATTTTTGGTTTGTAAAGAGTCTCTATACCACTTACTAAAGTCACCTTCTTTAATTGTGATTACTTCAGTAATTAATTTACCTTCTAAACGGTCTTGGGGTTTTAATCCTAATATCTGTCTGGCGCTTTCATTGGCTGCAATAATTGACCCGGACTGATCTGTGGAAATCACACCATCAGAAAGACTACGCAAAATATCCCGTTGCATTTGTTCTTGTTGCTTGACTGTGGCAAACAACTGAGCATTTTGCAATGCGACTCCTGCTTGAATATTAAAAGCTTCCATAAACTCTTCATCGTTGCGGTTGAAACTAGCTTGGAAGCATTCCGGGGCTTTTGGCCACATAGCCGGATTATATGCGGCAAAATCTCCTGATTTTCTTTTATTAACTAATTGTGTCACTCCAATTAATTCTTGATCAGTGTTGAATACTGGCATACACAGTAAACTACAGGTACGATAGCCATTCTGCTGATCCATTTGCTTGGCAGTATCTGAGTCAGGATGGTCATACAAGTCAAAGGGAATATTCAGCTTTTTTCCAGATGCCGCGACGATACCAGCAAAGCCTTTTCCCACAGGTACTCGTAACTTTCTAGTTGAGCCATCATCGTGGGTAATTTTAGTCCATAATTCATGGCGATCGCGATCTATAAGCCACAGAGTACTGCGATCAGCATTCATCAGTTCTTTAGCTTCTTGCATCACCCGTCTGAGAGTATCTTCTAAGTCCAGGCTACTTTGACTTAAAGACTTAATCGCCTTCATCAACGCTGCTAACGCCCTCTGTTTTTGAGTTGCTAGATAAAACGAGCGTGATGACTCCAAAATCAATCTAATTGAAGGAGCAAATTCTTGAAACAATTGTTCGTCAGCCTGACTAAAGCCTACCTGATCAATACGTTCAGAAATCGGATCATCTGCCTGATTCGATAACTTTAATTTATTTAATAATTGTGCCACTGCCACTAATTTTCCTTCCTCATTCAATAGTGGCAACGCTAACATTGTGTAGGTACGATAGCCGGTTCTTTTGTCTTGTTCTTTAGCAAAAACTGAGCGGGGATCTTGATAAAAATCGAAAGGAATATTTATAATTTTTTTAGAAGTAGCAACTTCACCTGCAATACCTTTATCGGCTGGAATCCGAATTTCTAGAGAATCTTTTCCTTCTCCTTCAGCTAAAATTGACCAAAGCTCATTTTTATCTTCATCTAACAAGAATATTGTTGTCCGGTCTGCTCCTAATAGTTCTCCGGTTTTGAAGGTAATGGAATGCAACATTTCTTGGAGAATTGTTTCAAACCCTTGAGTATCTAACATTCCTAGAGTTTGATGAACAATCTGTAATTTATGCTCAACTTCTGTGACAACTTGTTTGAAAGTATCCTGAGTCAAGGGAGCCAGAAACATCGAAATAGTGCCTTCTTTTTGAGCCAAATTACCTACAGAAATAGCATTTTGCTGCAAGTAATGATTTTCTTGGTTACTTAAATGTGCGTTCTCTCCAAAACTATTTTCTTGGACTGACATAAATAATTTTTGATATAGAATTAGATTAGATTTTAGGAATCATCAACATCACAGATAACGTCTAACTGTTCAGGCCTTACTCCTAACTAACATAGT
This sequence comes from Nodularia sp. UHCC 0506, assembly GCF_034931045.1. Classification (NCBI taxonomy): domain Bacteria; kingdom Bacillati; phylum Cyanobacteriota; class Cyanophyceae; order Nostocales; family Nodulariaceae; genus Nodularia; species Nodularia sp. UHCC 0506. Next base: position 191,793 of record NZ_JAYGHH010000001.1, on the reverse strand, counting down.
TTATAACCCTTATATAGAAAAGCTTTTAACCAAACAACAAAAATTTGTTTGTTGCATTCGCTACGGGGTTATTTAATACTTTTGACTTTTGACTTTTGATTTTTAACTTCCCCTCCTGGGGTAATGCCTCCCGATACATAGCTTCTTGCGTAGCGTAGCCATAGGCTTTATGGTAATTCTTCCCTGAGCAACACCAGCAAAACTGGACTGTCTAAATCCGCTTTCTTGGTTAAACAAACAAAGTTGCCAGGTTTTGACCATGAAATCAATATCAAGGGTTTTATAGCCTGGCTCAAGAGGCTTCCTGTGGGTAGCCGCAATTCTAATCATTAGCTGCAAGATATGAGATTACCTACTGGTCAATGACGATATTTTTGGATATGGAGTTACCCAAAATTGAGCTAAGTTAACACTTCTACATAACACTACCCTTAATCCATCCTCTATGGCAACTACTTATTAGTTAAATATTTCTTAACTCCACTGTCAGGCAGACGTTAAAATTAGATTAGAATAATACTACCATTTTCCATAGAAGGGCAGGTATAAGAATTAAACTTTGTCTTGTATTTCCTGGCTGGCCAAAATGTAACGGCATAACTCACAAAATCCTTCCCCTTCAGCCGTCGTAGTCATATAAGTAGGTTGATATTGCAACTGATTTGCATATTGCAATACATTGGCCACACCTACAGAAACAGGAAAATAATCTTGGTTAAATAAACTTTCATCATTGGGACTATCACCAACGGTCAACACCTGTTCTGATGAAAATTCAGGCAAGTATTTTTGTAACACTTGCAATAATCCTCTGGCCTTATCCTGTCCTTGGGGTTTAATGTGACACTGCACATTACTATAAGTAAATCCCCAACCCATTTTTTGACAAAGATTACACAGTGTTTCTAATTGCCCTGGACTCAAATCTGCAACATCAAATGTCCAATCTGTAACTCGAAAACGATTGTCGGCAGATTCCTGAATTTGGGGAAATTTGGTTTTTAATGATTGAAAAGCTCCAATTAAACTCCGGCGATGGGCTTCTAAGTCAGCGATCGCGGTTAAAGTGATTGGTTGATTATGCCCCGGTGGATAGAACAAACCACCATTTTCAGCGATCGCACCCACCACAGGCAACAAGTTACTTAATCCACTCATCCATCCAGCTGAACGCCCGGTAACAATTAAGACTTTAATTTCAGCAGCAGCTAAATTTTCTAAAGTTTGCAGTAATCTCGCCGAGAATTTGCCTTTAGTCGTCAGCGTACCATCCATATCTGTAGCAATTAGGCGAATATTCCTGAACGCATCCTCGGACAGTTGTTTTAGAGTTAAAGGATGTCCCTTTGTGAAATTTGAGTGACTATACATATAAAATTTATGATCAGTTGTCAAAAATCACCATCATACAGCTAGATGGGACTCATAATTTGGGCATCCTAGAAAATAAGTCAAGCATTTCTTGTTTATAGTGACCAGTCATGAGAAATTCCATGTTCATTGCCCAATCTCCTTTAACAAAAACCACAAATATCTCCCAGCAGGTTATAGAAACTCAGCCTCAGTTACCACCAATTTTAGTTATGACCTCTGGTGGACTGTCCTTATCAGTGATTGCTTTAATCGTATATGGCAAACTCCAGGTGGAGAAGTTAGAGAAAAAAATTAAATTTGAAAAATTCCGGGTGCGAGAACTAGAAAAGAAGTTTAAACTAGCCCTGGAAACTATTCGCAAAATGGAAACTAATCCCGATTTGGTGAATTCACGGGATTTTAACTTAGATTATCTGCGAATGCGGATGTCAGAAGATGTTTTTCACTTTGCGATTGTGAATCAAATTAAAATTCAGGTCAAAGAGAAAATATCTCAAGCACTGCGTCCAAATCAAGCACAACAAGGAATTATTGGCATTGCTAGTAGCGCTGGACGGCAGGTAGATGAAATATTTGATGTGGAATATGAAACTGGTACTGGCGCAAGTGTGGCTAAACGAGTCCTGTTTCGCATTCAAGTCCGGTTAATCAAATTACCAACACAAGCGACTTCTGTTACTATTAGCCAAATTATTGACTGTGTTGAAACTTATCTTAGCCCAGTGGAAGGTGAGGATAATTGGCAACCAACAATTCAAGGACGGATTGCCCGTATGCATTGGGATCAAAAAGCTAAACCTACACCCCTATTAGTTCTAGAACAATCTAGCGAAGGTGTGAATGT
>NZ_JAYGHH010000001.1:170832-189550 GCF_034931045.1 Nodularia sp. UHCC 0506 | reverse complement strand
CTTTTCGCACAAGTCGCCAACCAAATGCGGGTGTACAGGATAAACTTTCAGAAGTGAAAAGACCTGATCCTGCTAGATAAGAGTGTTGAGTGCTGAGTATAAACATGATCAGCATTGTCTTCACCGAATATGGTTAAGGCTATAGATGATATGAGTTAGATAAAAATTATGGTTGTTCACCAGTTACTGCGCTTGGGGAATCACGGGTTAAAAGACCATCTTCCATTTCGACAATGCGATCTGCTATGTCTAAAATGCGGTTATCATGAGTCACTAGCAAGATGGAAGTTCCTTGTTCTTTAGCCAGACCTTGCATAATTTCCACTACATCACGTCCTGATTGTTTGTCTAAAGCAGCCGTAGGTTCATCTGCTAAAACTAATGGAGGACTATTGACTAGGGCGCGGGCGATCGCTATTCTTTGTTTTTGTCCACCAGAAAGGCTATCTGGGTAGAAAGTCACTTTATCCTGTAAACCAACTGCCCCTAGCATGGCTTGTGACTTAGAAATGGCTTCATTGGCAGTGACATTATTATTCAGTTCTACCGCCATTTGCACATTTTGTGTGGCGCTTAAAAAACCCAACAAATTGTGTGCTTGAAAAATATAACCAATATTACGCCGAATTTGTACTAGTCTATTTTGACTAGCACCAAACATTTCTACACCTAAAAACTGTAAACTGCCTTCTTGCACAGACCTTAATCCACCAATCAAGCTCAGTAATGTTGTTTTACCTGAACCTGAAGGGCCTGTCATAATGACAATCTCCCCAGGATAAACCTCTAGGTTAATGTCAAATAAAATCTGCTTTTTTAGTGCGCCTTTACCATAATAGTGGTTGAGATTTTTTATGGAAATTACAGGTTCTTGTCTCATATTCAAGTGGGTAATTAGGTGTTATTCTTTCCGAGACGGAAGTATATTGCCTGTAAATAATGAATACGTATCACTTACCAATTATAAATCAAATTTATTCATTAACATTTATAATTTAGATTTAGTTCGTAATTCGTAATTCGTAATTCGTAATTATTAAAAGATATCTGCTGGATCGGCAGAGCGTAATTTACGTACAGCGATCGCGCCAGAAACAAAACACATAACTATAGTTAAAATTAACACAGTTACTGCCCGTTCATAACTCATGAATACTGGTAGTAGTGTAGCATCTCTAGCACTAGAGTACATAAACATAGCTACAATCCATCCTGGAATATATCCTAAGCAAGCTAACAGCAATGCTTCTTGAAGTATAACGGTTAATAGGTACTTTTGTGTGTAACCTATTGCCTTCAATGTCGCATACTCTGACAAGTGATCGGAAACTTCAGTATAAAGGATTTGATAAACAATTACAGTCCCAACAATAAAACCCATAATTGTCCCTAAAGTGAAGATAAATCCAATAGCTGTACTGCTTGCCCAATAATTGCGCTCAAAATCAATAAACTCTTGTTTCGTTAAAACATTCATATCTTGAGGTAAATAATTCCGCAATTGTTGAGCGATAATATTAGCATTTTGTCCTGGTTTTAATCTTATTAGACCAATATCAATTAATCCTCGTTGACGATTGGCAAATATCCTCAAAAAGTTTACGTCACTGGTAATTAAATTACCATCTGCGCCAAAAGATGCACCTAAAGTAAACAGTCCATCTACTTTAACTCGTCTTCTTTGCACCTCTGCTGTTACAGCATTTCCTTTTTTTACCTCAGCCGCAATTGGTCCATATTCTTCTCTAGAAGAACTGTCAAATAAAACCACATCAGGTAGTTTTAATTTATCCAAATTTTCCTGAACCCCTGGCAAATCAAATATATTAGTTTCTGGATTCATACCAAATATCAGAATGCTTCGAGGACGACCCGTGACGGGGTTTCTCCAGGTGGTATAATCTAAATAGATTGGATGTACCGACTCTACTGCTTCTAATTCTAGAGCTTTATACAACCTTCTTTGAGAAAAGGTTTGCATTGCTAGTAAAGCATTAGATTGTTTATTAATTAAAACGATGTCACCTTTTAAGCTACCATGTAACCGCACGTTACTATAATAGAGGGCATCCCGAAAACCAATTTGCATAAACATGAGAATATCGGCAAAGGCAATTCCTGCCAAAGCCACGGCTAGGCGACTTTTGTCTCTCGTCAGTTGTAGCCAAGACAGGGGTATTTTACGAGCCATTATGCGTAATTCGTAGTTCGTAGTTCGTAGTTCGTAATTCGTACTTAAGAAAGCGATTTAACTTTAAATTTTGGATGGGAATATTTCATCCAAAATCTAAAATTTCTTTTTTGTCAAATTCTTGTCTGGAATTGGAATTAAGGCTCAATCAGAATCAGAATTAGACTCAGAATTAGAATTAGAATTAGAATTAGAATTAGAATTTAATTCTTTATTAATTTGGGCAAGTACCTTAGCATTTGTAAAACCAGAAACTTTCTGACTATCTTCTGGAGTTAAGGTAATTTTGACTTCCACAACTCTAGCGTCTACATCTGCTACGGGATCTGTACTTAAGACATCTTTCTTGCCAATTTTTCTGCCAATTTCAGTGACGGTTCCTGTTAATTCCCCGGCAAATGCTCCATTTTCGCTCGTGACAGTAGCGGTTTGACCTATGCGAACTTGAGAAATAGCGTCTTCAGGAACTTCAGCAACAACAGTCATTTGATTGGTTTCGCCAATTTCAGCAATGCCACTTGCACTGATAGATTCTCCTGATTTGGTGTGAACTGCTAAAATTTCGCCAGCAATTGGCGCTTGAACGTAGCTTAATTTTAGTTCTGCTTCGGCTCTTTTTACATTAGCGATCGCATTACTAACTTGAGCTTGTCCCCTCTGGATATCAGTCGGACGGAAGTCTTTAATTCGGCTCAATCTGGCTTGTTCTTCGTTAATTTGACTTTCCAAAGTCCTGATAGTTTGATCACGAGTCACTCTAGCTTCAACAAGTTGTTGTTGCAAAGTGGCAATAGTTTTTACCTGATTAGCTCTAGCCTCGGCTAGTTGTTGCCGTATAGTCTCCTGCGCTTTTCGCAGACTAGCTTGGGTTTCTCTAACTTGCTGATTAGCAGTTTGCGCTCTGAGTCTTCTGCTATCCCGTTCTTGCTGGGAAATAGCACCTTCTCGATATAAGAAATCATACCGTCCAGCATCAACTTGAGCATCACGCTGTTCGGCTTGGATGCGAGCAACTGTTGCTCTTAAGTTTTCTTGTTGTCCTCTGAGTTCAGCCTCTAAGCGTTCAACACCTGCTTGTTGAGCAACTTTTTCTCCACTTAGCTGGGCAGCTATCCGCGCAATTGCCGCTTGTTGAGCATCCCTTTCTCCGTTTAACTGGGCTTGTAAACGGGCAATGACTGCGGTTTGTGCTTCTATATCTCTGGGTGAAGCAACTCTGACTTGAGCTAAATTCGCCCGTGCTTCTTGTAGTCTGGCTTTTGCTTCTTCTAGAGCAGCTAGTTGGGTATCATGGTTATCTAAAATCGCCACGACTTGACCTTTTCTCACTCGCTCACCTTCACGCACGAAAAGCTGCTGAATTCGTGATGAAGATTGCAATCCAGCTGCGGGGGCTGAAAGTCTCAAAACTTCCCCTTTTGGTTCCAAACGCCCCACAGAACTAATGCTATTAGCCAGTGGTTTTACGGGTACAGGTACGCCTATTTTTTTTAGCTGCTCAACTTTGGCAGTAGTTAGTAGTCCCGCAGCGATTACAATTGGTAGGGCTACAGCGATACCCCACCAAATCTTAGGTTGTTCCGGATCAAGTAGCAGCTCTCTTGAGCCTTGCTTCTCAGTCACCCTTGACATGGTTGTTGCCCGTTTGTTGAATTGTGCTTATGAAAGTAAAAAGGTGAATTCGTAATTCGTAATTCGTAATTCGTAATTCGTAATTCGTAATTCGTAATTAGTAATTCGTAATTTGCAATTAGTAATTAAGAGGCATTAGACTTTATTTCAGTTTTTTGGTTTGTATCCATTGCACTCTTTTTTTTAATTGGTGTTAGCTTGATTCAAGCAATTTTTAGTAATTCGCACGCTGATAACAACAAAAACAAACAACAGTGGTTTTCTGATTGCAGCCTGGTATAAACTTAGTAAATATAATCACGCGGACTGGTATTTGTGAGGAAAATCTCACACGTGTTTTCTCAAACTTAGATCACTAATGCGAAATTTTTAGAGGCTATATCAACAGACTCAAAAAATTTGTCTGCGGCAAAAGTGAGTATATAGTCATACCAATTAGATGTGAACACTCGGTCAAATGTCGATAGCTGGTGCTTTATAGGCAATAACCAATACCACGGACTGACAAACTAAGCCTGCCTATTCAGGCTAATTAGGCACATTTATGGCTATTTTATGCCAGCTATCATTTATAAATGGGATTAATCAACGACCTACTACAAATATATGTCAAAGAGAGTATTCCTAACATTACAATTTCCTTAACTTTTTGGTGAACCAATTAGTAAGTTTTTTGCAGTCCTTTATACTGGGAATATTTACTCCAAGACTTTTCTGTTGTTGCCTAACTCCATTAAACTCTCATTGAATAAATCAATTCTACATTCATCAGTTACGGGAAAACGTAACAGAACCTACAGATGGAGGAGATGAGGATAATGGGGGATTAATCAGTATTAATTTAGGAAGAAAGCACTTTTATTCTGGGAGGTCAAATAATACTGTGGTCATGTAATTTTCTGCCCAATCTTTACCAAATGCTTTTTCTAATACTCGCCGGGTTTTGTCGTTTTGTTGCTGTTGGGTACAGTAGTTGCGTTGTCCAGCTAGAATTTGCAGGGCTTTTTCTGGGGAAACTGGACTGGAGGCGATCGCTTGGGTACAATGAATGTCTAACATTTGTTTGACACGAGACAGAAACATTGTCTCTTCTTCTGGGGAACCAGGACGCACAAAGATACAAAATTCTGAGAATATATGACCCCATTCGGGTAAATCACGGGGTTGGGAAAATGTTATCTGTTTGAGAGCGCTGAGTTCGGTGTTATATGATTCTGGTAAGGTGCGATTTAAGTCTACAGGAGATAGGTCTGCGATCGCGGCACTAATTTGACCTCTACCTCCAACTAAGTCACAACCAAACATGGGTATGTTATATTCTGGACGAGGAAACATTACACAATGCAAAATATCTAGCATATTTCCCACTTTTGCTAGTTCTAAGTGCATTTTGCGGAATTGGGGTGTTTGATAGCAGCGATTTTCTATAACCAGTTTCTCGCCTTCTAGTCTTCCTTCTACATACCCTAGTTCAGCAGGTAAGTGGTAAGGGGATAGTTCTAAGTGTTTATGCCAAACTGCTTCTATGCAATCAGCTAGTTGATGAATTAAGGGATGTTGTTGTTCTCTCAGCGAAGTGGTAGGAGTGTTTGACATCTTTTTCTTGCAAATGCTATCTAGTAGTCAGTCTACCTGCTGCTGTGTCACTTCTGTTTTGGCGGTAATATAAGAAAATATTTTTTTCTCGCGCATCAGCGTTCGCGCAGCGTGCCGGATGCTCTAGCGAAGTACGAAGTACGTTAGGCGCAAAGGCGCAAAGAAGACCGCAATAGGTCAGTGGTGGGTAGTATTTTGTCAAAAAATAATTGACAGATATATTTTCTGTAGAGACGACGATTTATCGCGTCTCTCCAACCTTTTGGGTAAATAAACTTGAAATAATCTCAAATCAACCTATTCAAAATTAGCCTGACGAATCCGAAACTTATTTTTCATAGCAATTACAATTCTGCCATTAAGTAAATCTTCACTATATAAGTTTAAAGTATCTATTAATAACTCATTTCTAGCTTCACGAGGTAAATTTTCTAAACGTAAAACTCCACAATGACGCTTTCTTTGCTGCCAAATCATCTGTTCAAAATCATTATCTGTAGTGACAATAACTCTTTTTTCCGCAACTGCCCATTCTAAAATATGCTCGTCTATCATTTCGGGGTTGGTGTCACTTACAAAAACTACATCATGACCTAATTTTTGCAACCAATTACCCAAAGTGCGACTAGCATTGACATCTATTAAAAATTTCATATATCCAAATTCAAGCAGCTGGTGCAACACAGAATGTGTGATGTCTTTAATTTTAATGATGTTTTTTACAGGTATTTTTTTTGTCAGAAAAATACATAAAACGCAGCATAAGTTATTAGGGATCAAGAATAATAGCTAATACAAAAAGATCAATAAATTAATTTGATTTTCATATATTATATGGTTTAGGATGCAGTTGCTCTGTCTACAACCTCTTCTTGAGAAACCAGATAATAAGCGTAAAATAACGCTGCTTGGATATCTTCTGGTTCTAATTCCGGGTAATCTTCCATAATTTCTTGATTACTAGCACCTTTAGCTAGTAATTCTAAAATCATTGCTACTGGTATTCTTAATCCCCGAATAATTGGTTTACCAGCCAAAATATTTTTGTCAAATTTAATCCTTTGTAGCAATTTGTTATCGCTCATTTTGAGTACCTTTGATAAGTCAAAATTCAAACTTGAAGAGGGAATTCTCTTCTTATCACTCTTAAACTCAATCCAGGTTCATTCTCAAGCTATACCTGTAATGGTTTTGGCTGGCATACTTCTTTAGCGATCGCTTATTTCCTTAACTTCACATTATATCTATATTCGTTTCAATCCCTGATAGGGATTATGGGTGATTTTAACTTATTTCACCCTTGACACCCAAGATTAAGAATGGAGTTTCAATCCCTAATAGGGATTATTGGTGATTTTAACAGCCCAGGTTTCAAAACCTTTAAATAAATATGTAGTTTTCAAGGTGCAGTTGCATCAATCCAAAACAACAATAACCTTTCAGGCACAAAGGTGTCAATACTAACACTTGAGCAAATATCCTCAAAAACAACTATAGCAATAGTTTCATGCCTTTGCGTCAACCTCAATTTTAGATTTAGAGGGTTTAAAACCATACAGTGTAAGCATTTGCGACGTTAAAATTCAACTTACTTTTTCAACATCTACTGGTTGATGCAAAATTCGCTATTGCCAGAAATCAGTTACATCATATTCCAAATCTTCTAACATCTGACGCAGCAGGGGTAAACTCAGTCCAATGACATTGCTGTGACAACCTTCGATTTTCTCCACAAATAAACTACCAAAACCCTCAAGGGCGAAAGCACCAGCACACTTGAGGGGTTCGCCTGTAGCAACATAAGCTTGAATAGTGCGATCGCTCATTTTGGCAAAATATACTCTTGTTACCTGACACTTAACTAAAGTACGGTTTTGGCTAAGGTCAATCAACACATGACCAGTATACAAGTCACCAAACTTACCTTGCATTAATTGCCAACGAGCGATCGCTTCGGTAGCATCGGCTGGCTTACCGTAAATCTCGCCATTCACCGCCAACACCGAATCACAACCCATAATCAAAGCTGATTCAAACTGGGGAACTACAGTTTCAGCCTTGCGTTGTGCCAAAATTTGTACTAACTGTGCAGGTTCATTGAGTTGAATTTGCGACTCGTCAAAATCACTAGGCTGAACTATCGGCGTAATCCCAACAGTTTGCAACAAGCGGTGGCGCGCCGGGGAAGCTGAAGCAAGTACAAATTGAGGTGTTTTCATTTCTGCTAAAAATGGCAATTTTCAATTAGGCATCAGGGAAGAATCTAGAAATTTCCCTTGATTCCCCGTTTCTTATTAATACACCGAGAAAGAACTTACAACATTGTCCATCAAGTTTTGAATTCTCGACCAACGTCTTTCGGGAATTGAAGCGTTGAAAGTATACAACTTGCCACGGCTGACAGCAACACTAGTGACATTGTGTCGGTCTTCCCGATTAGGCAATTTCACTTCATACTCTAAGATGTAATATGTTTTTCCCTTAGATTCTCGTTCAAAAGCGTTAACTAACTCCGCAGAACGACCAGAATCAGGAGGCGCAAGAGCCGCTTTTGCTAATTTGTATCCTACTTCTGTGGGTGTTCCCAATTCTGTCAAACTTTTGTTATCAGGTACAGGACTAATGACTACAGAGACATTTTCCGATATTTCAATCAAATCATGAAACACCACATCCGGGCCATTGGCAACTTTAACTTGTACCCAGCCATTAGGGTATAAAAACTCATAGCCATCATAAGAGTCTACAAAGCTGTTGAATCCAGCCGCAGCAGCTACACCAGGATTACTGAAGCTGATACTCAACACCAATAGCAAAATAAATACAATTTTTTTCCACATTTCTCAAGATTCCTTTGGGCTGGAAACGAAATCAGACAAGCTTGATTTCTCGTTTTCATTGTCCCATCAACCGGGTCGTTTCGCATGACTCACCGCCGCAGAAAATGGTTACAGATCCACAAATTCATCCGGAAAACTCAGAAACTACTGTGGCTCACCATTGGGAAAAATTAGCCAAAACCCGATATATCTAGACTAAACAGACATAAAATCGTTTTGGGGTTTTCTTCGGTGCTTCCCAGCGTCGGCAATCCGATATTCCGATATAATTAATAATTTAAAGCTAAAAGCTGATAGCTAGATAGATCAAGATGGATCTTGGAGATTGCTACCGTTTATTGGGCTTAAGGTCTGGAGCCTCCTTTGCTGACATCAAATCGTCTTACAGACGGTTGGCACAGCAATATCATCCCGATATTAACCCAAATGATATCAGAGCTAAAGATAAGTTTATTGCTTTAACAGAGGCTTACAAAGTCCTTTTAACAGTAGTACCTTCTGAGGAAATCGCTCAACCGTTAATTAATTCTTCTCCTTCTAGGCGTGATGCTACTCAGCCCACACGCTCAGAAAAAGTACCAACAAGCACAGTCACAGCCGAAAAACCGCCAAAACCCAAGCCACCTAAAGCAGCAAAGCCGCCGAATTTGGTGGAAATAGAACAGCGACTGAAGTGGAAGACTTATGAGCAATTGCAACGGTTTTTAAAAGAGAGAAGATTTCCCCAAGCGATCGCCTTGGTGGAAGCTTTGGCCGCACGTTTACCCACAGACACAGAAGTGCGTCAATGGCAAGCGATCGCCTATCAAATCTGGGGACGGGCGTTACTGACAGAAAATCAGCTGTTAAAAGCTAGAATATATCTCAAAAAAGCCCTGAAAACAGACCCTAATAATAAAGCTCTGTCAATAGAAGTGCAGCGAGACTTCCAAAAATTAGAGCAGCTTGATTAACAAAGGCTCATATTTGTCTGAAAACATCTCTCAAATGCTTACCTGGAAAGAAATATAGCATTTGGGAGTAAGAATTAGAGCTTGCTGAATAAATAGAAAACCCAGATAAATCAAAGGTTTGAGGCTGATCAACCCGCAGGTAGGTGCAAGGCTTCGCCGTGAACTTCAAAAAGTGTGAATTTTGGGTTGAATAAATCAGAAACTTTGGGAATGACAAATAACTGTTCCCTGCCTCCACGACAAAAATTTTATGCCTAACAGCACGCTACGCGAACAGCAAACCCGAATTAAATTCCCCAGACTGCAAGCAATTAACAATTTTTTAACTACCTTGGCGGTGGCATTGAAGTCAATTTAAATCTCGGCTTTTAACGGATTAATTCCACTTATCTATTTAAATAGATAAGAATTTATGCTATTTAATTCTATATATACTTGATATAAATTATCAACCATTTTAAACTCTATTGAGAAGAATACCAAATAGGTAATGAGTAAATCAACTTCCTCTCTAAACAGAGGATTTTTACAGTCCCTAACTTTACCAGTTGCAGGTTTAGCTATAGGATTACTAATTCTCGTAATATGTCTGATTTTCAGCGTTACCCTGGGCGCAGCAGATATCTCCCTAGATACGGTTTATACAGCCTTAACTGACTTTGATGGTTCTAAAGACCATTTAATTATTCGTACAGTCAGATTACCGCGATCGCTCCTCGCTATCATAGTGGGTGCAGCAATTGCCGTATCTGGTGCAATGATGCAAGGTATAACCCGCAACCCCTTAGCCGACCCCAGTATTTTAGGAATTAACGCCGGTGCATCCTTCGCTGTTGTCATGGCTATCTTTATCTTTGGTGCATCTGCACCCAATGTTTATATTTGGTATGCCTTCGCAGGTGCTGGAATTACCGCTATCAGCGTTTATTTCTTAGCTTCCCTTGGTAATAGTGGCATCACACCTCTCAATCTCACCATCTCTGGTGCAGCTATTAGCGCCTTACTTGCTTCACTAATCACCACCATCTTAATCATCAGTCAACGCACATTAGAAGAAATTCGCTTTTGGTTAGCAGGTTCCCTAGCAGGTGCTGATGCCAAAATCATTGCTCAAGTATTGCCGTACATTTGTATTGGCTTAATCTTGGCATTCCTCCTGGGAAGACAAATCACAATTCTCAGTCTGGGAGAAGATATCGCCCAAGGATTAGGTCAAAAAACCCTCTGGATAAAAATTGCCGCCGCCATTAGTGTCTTTCTTTTACAAGGTAGTGCAGTCGCCGTTGCTGGTGGAATTGGATTTATTGGTTTAATTGTTCCCCATATAGTTCGCTTCTTCGTTGGCGTAGATTACCGATGGATTTTACCTTATAGCGCCCTTTTCGGCGCAATTTTCCTGTTAAGTTCCGATATCTTTGCCAGATTGGTGATTCGACCCCAAGAAATCCCCGTAGGGATTATGACAGCCTTTGTGGGCGCACCATTCTTCATTTATTTAGCCAAAAATAAAATCAAAAAATGAGGAATAATAGCTTAATTTTCCGCTCTAAAACATTGCCGATTTCTTTCCGCCTGCAAAAACGTGTTCCCATTGTTCTACTGATTTTAATAATTATCACTTTGGTAACAATGATAATTAGCACTTCCGTCGGCGAATATCCCACACCACCCCTAGCCGTAATCCAAACAGTTTTGGGCATAGATACAGGAAATCCCGAATATGCTTTTGTGATCAAAACCCTCAGATTACCACGAACTTTAACAGCCGGACTTGTGGGCATGGCTTTAGCAACTTCTGGAACAATTATGCAAGGCATCACCAGAAATCCTTTAGCCGCCCCTGGTATCATTGGGATTAATGCTGGTGCTGCTTTAGCGACGGTGGCTTTGATTGTGCTGTTTCCCAATTTATCGGCAGGAACTTTGCCTGTAGCCGCCTTTATTGGGGCTTTAACAGCTTCTGTGGCTATTTATCTACTGGCTTGGGATAGTGGTACTCACCCCATTCGCCTAATTTTAATTGGTGTGGGAATTTCTACTATCACTGGTGCTTTTACTAGCTTATTAGTCACATTTGGTAACATTAATAGTGTTAATCAAGCTTTAGTTTGGCTAGCTGGTAGTGTTTATGGCCGCACTTGGGAACAGCTAACAGCTTTGTTACCTTGGTTAATAGTATTTATCCCTTTAGCTTTAGCCAACGCCCCACAATTAAACGCTTTAGCTTTAGGGGATGAATTAGCAGCAGGTTTAGGTAGTCGAGTCGAGTGGCAACGCAGTTCTTTAATATTCATTAGTGCGGCACTTTCTGGTGCAGCAGTCGCCACTGCGGGAACTATTGGTTTTGTGGGATTAATTGCTCCCCACATTGCCCGTCAGTTAGTGGGTGGTAATCATCAAGGGTTACTTCTCACATCGGCAATACTAGGAGCAATGATTGTCGTTATTGCTGATTTGTTGGGCAGAATTGTATTTGCACCCGTGGAACTTCCTTGTGGAATTGTCACCGCTTTAATTGGCGCTCCTTACTTTATATATCTATTAATAACAACTCGGAAAAAATGAAATTAGATACTCAGCTTTCTCATCAATTATCAGCAAAGAACTTAACTTTAGGTTATGATGGTGTCACCATTATCAAAAATTTAGATTTGACCATTCCCCAAGGAAAAATTACTGCCTTAGTCGGTGCTAATGGTTGCGGTAAATCTACACTTCTCCGGGGTTTGGCAAGATTACTAAAACCCCACGCAGGTACAGTTTATTTAAATGCGGCTGATTTATTTAAAATATCAACAAAAGATGTTGCTAAAAAATTAGGAATTCTCTCTCAAGGGCCAGTTGCACCAGAAGGTTTAACAGTTAGAGACTTAGTAGCTTGTGGACGATTTCCTTATCAAAACTGGATGCAGCAATGGACTAAAGAAGATGAAAGATTTGTAGACATGGCCTTAGAAACCACTAGAATGAAAGAGTTCGCTGAACGTGAGTTAGATACTCTCTCTGGTGGACAGCGACAACGAGCTTGGATTGCAATGGCACTAGCGCAGGATACTGATATATTGCTGTTAGATGAACCAACAACTTTTTTAGATTTAGCCCATCAAATAGAAGTTTTAGATTTGCTATGGGAATTAAACCAAAAGCATAGCAGAACTTTAGTGATGGTACTGCATGATTTAAATCAAGCTTGTCGTTATGCAGATTATTTGGTAGCGGTAAAGCAGGGTAAGATTTATGGTTATGGTACGCCAGAAGAAGTAATGAATAAAACTACTGTGCAGGAAGTATTTGGGTTAGATTCTCAGATTGTTACAGACCCCGTTGCTGGGACACCAATGTGTATCCCCATTAGTCGGATACGCTGTTGATGAATAGATATAACAACTGTCCTGGCCGTTAGTACATGACAATCAGCCAGGAAGTTACATTGGAATTTGTACCGTGAACTCAGTTCCTTGACCTAGTTCAGACCATACATTTAAGCTACCACCATGTTTTTCTACCACAATTTGGCGGGCGATCGCTAATCCCAATCCCGTACCTTTCCCCACAGTTTTGGTAGTGAATAAATGGTCAAATATTTTTCCTTGTAGCTCTTGTGTCATCCCCTTGCCATTATCGTGGATATGGATGTATGCCTGGTTTGATCTAACTTCAGTACGAATAGTAATTATTTGGGGATTGGCTTCCAGTTCTTTGAAGGATTGAGTTTGCGCCATTTCTTCAAACATATCAATGGCATTGGCCAGGATATTCATAAATACCTGGTTTAACTGTCCAGGGAAGCATTCGATGATGGGTAAATCTCCCAAGGATTGTATGACTTGAATCTCTGGACGGTGTTCGTTAGCTTTGAGGCGGTATTTCAAAATTAACAACGTGCTATGAAGTCCGTCATGGAGATTGGCTCTGACTTTGTGTTCGGTATCAGCACGGCAGAAGATACGGAGGCTATTACTTATATTTTTCATGCGATTCGCTGCTCCTTTCATCGAATCGAGTAACTTCAGTAAGTCTTCCCGCAGAAATGCCAAATCGATATCTTCGACATTTTCTTGAATTAGCTCAATTGGGTTGGGATAGTGCTGTTGATAAAAAGCTAAATGTCCCAGTAAATCTTGCACATATTCTTTGCAATTGTTGATGCTGCCATTGAGGAAACCGATGGGGTTATTGATTTCATGGGCAACCCCAGCGAGCAGATTTCCCAGAGATGCCATTTTTTCGCTTTGAATCACCTGCAATTGGGATTGTTCAAGCTGTTGGTTGTAGGTTTGTGCTTGTTGATAGAGGCGGGCATTTTCTAGGGAAATGGCGGCTTGGGTACAGAGGAAATTGAGAATCAGGAGGCGATCGCTGGTAAAAACACCTCTGGTGAGGCGGTTTTTCAGGTATAAAATACCAATCAGATTACCTTGATTCAGCAGTGGTAAACACAGAATACTCTTGGGTTGGCCTTGTCTGAGGTATTCATCAATTACGGGTAAGTCAGTTTTTAGTTGGTCAATCACCACCGTTTCTTGAGTATTTTTCACATACTGAATTAATTTGACCGGGACATTGGGATGATTGGTGAGAGGTTCAGCAATCAGTTGTACATCATCAGGTGAGGCGATGGCACGTACTTGCCATTCTCCGGTTTCGTTGGGGAGTATTAAGGCACAGCGATCGCCTCCTGAGTTTTGCAAAATAATTTGGGTGAGTTGGTGGAGTAGCTCATTCAATTGAATGTTTCTGGAGAGGGCTTGAGAAGCTTTGAGGATAGCAGCAAAATCGAGAGCTTGGTTAATGCTATTACTATTGGAACTGTGATAGGTGCTGTTATCAACTGATGTCGTAGGCGCGACAAGAGTTACCAGTGTGCTTAACACATCAACCGATGTTCCTTGTTCCAAGATGGGGCGCAGCAATTCGGGATAGTGGATTTCTAAATCAACAACTTTGGCTTTAGCACCCCAGCGACTGTAAAAATAGTAAGCTTCTTGCATATAGCCTGCGGCGACTTTCTCTTTGTCCCAATTGAGATAAAATTTGGCAGCAAGTTCGTTAGCCAGGGCTTCTTCTTGAATAAATCCGTTGGCTTTTGCTCCCGCAATGGCGCGATCATATAAATCTGCGGCTGCGTAATTTTCTCCCCACACCCGTTGTTTTTCTGCCTCGATTAAATCCACCTTATGTTGGTGATTCATGGGTGCCTGATGTGCAAATTGAGCCAGATTCGTTTGATGGGTTTGAGCAATTGCCAGAATTTCACTTTGCTCCTGTTCTGGTTGACTCAGTAAGCATTTTAAATAAGTCAGGGCTGCATAAAAATAAAAAATAGGCACAAAAAATGTGCCTGATAAAGCTGCTATGTATGACTGTGCTTGAGTCACATAATTAATTGCATCTTGATAATTACCAAAGTAATAAGCCAGTAATAACTTATATATATAAACTTCAGCGATCGCTGTGCCATCTTGATCTTGCTGGTGCTTAGGCAGCATCGCTATTTCATTGTAAGAATTTCCGGTTAAACAATGTGGTTGACTAACTATCTCCATAAAATTTTCTGCTGTTTGTTTTCCTAAATCTATATAGGCTTGAGCCGCATATTGTTTCACCTGAGCTAAAGCCAGACTATAGTGAGCCATGTCTTGAACAAAATCACTCAATTCTCCACCACTAAAAAATCGGGAATTGCTGTGGATGGCTAAGGAAAAACCAGCGTACATAAAATTACCAGTCTCCATCCCCACATCAAAAGCTGTTTTCAAGGTTGGGATTGAGTTCTGCAATGGCTCTTTATGGAGTTGAATAAAGCTGCCAAACAGGAACATAACGATGGGCTTAATTTCTGGGGTATTAAATTTTTCTAGTAAATTTAAAGCGACCTTGCCAAATTCATAGCCTGTAGCTTTATCTCCTAAAAAGGCAGACATGACTAATCCGTGTATGGCATAGCCGATGGTTGATGATACTGTATTTCCCCATTGCAAAGATAGACTGACCATATTGGAACTTAGCAAAGGTAATAAACTGGGCATACCTTGAATCATGGGTGGAAATAAGATGCCCATAATACGCATTGCTGCTTGGGTAACACTATCATTGGTAACTGGTAAATCGACTAATGTTTCTACTGGAATATTTTCCAACTGGGTACTGAGGGTTTGTAGTGCTGTAGTAATCTCTGTTTCGTTGGCTTCTTCGGGTAGTTCAACTCCCAATAGGGATAAAGCTGTTCTGCCCACAGCGATCGCCTCTAAAACATGACTTTGTAAAGTGTTGGCGGCAATTTGAATTTCATAAATTTTCACGCGGTCTAGAACTGTTTGCGCTTGCTGTAAAACTAATGCTGCTTGCTGTTCCATACCCTCAAAGTCGCCATTCAAATAACTGACTTCAGTAGATGTGATATACAGATTTAAAGTTAATTCATATTGATTTTGCCAACAGTTACTGTCTAATAAAGTAAGTCCTGTTTGTAAATAAGTCCTTGCTGCGGGATAGGCTGTAGAATTTCTTGCCTTAACTCCAGCTTGTAAATTGAGTTGAGCTAATTCTTGGCGATCGCTTGGTTGACTAATTAGGCATTGTCCTAAATTCAACTGCCCAACAATATCAAACAATTTCTCCTGTTGTTCCATTTCCGAGGAATTGTGTATTAGTAATTGTCCGATACTGAGATGAGTTTTAGATTTCTCCTGTTCTGGAATCAAAGAATAAGCAGCTTGTTGGACGCGATCATGCAGAAACCGATAATGGAGGGTTTCCTGTGGGGTATGCTGTTTTGCTTGCGTTTCTGACAAATAAAATTTGTACAAATCGCTTTGGGGTAGAATTAACCCTTCCTGTAACGCTTTCCACAATGTCGTTGCTACTTCTGTTGGAGATTGCTGGGAAACAATCGCCAGCGTATTTAAATCAAACTGTGCGCCAATACAAGCCGCTAGTTTTAAAATCTCTTGGGTTGCTTCTGGCAGCTTTTGCAATTGCTGCGCCATCAACTCAACCACATCATCGCTCAAAGCCGCATCTTGCACTTGCACAATATCACACTGCCAATGTCCTGCATCCAGGTCAAAGCTGATTAACTGGTCTTGATATAATGCTCTCAAAAACTGGGTAGCAAAGAAGGGATTACCCTGAGTTTTCTGCATTGTCAGTTCTGTCAGTGGTTGCACCAAGGATGTGGGAGCATGAAGGGTATCAGCAATCAAGTGATTGAGACTGCTAAAACTTAAGGGTTGTAGAGTGATGGTGTGGATTTTTGCACCAGTTTTCTCCATCTCATTGAGGGTCAATATCAACGGGTGGGCGGCAAACACCTCATTATCCCGATACGCGCCTAATAGTAATAAACAGCCCGGTTGCGACTTAGACATTAACACCTGAATCAAATTCAACGAAGCTGAATCTGCCCATTGCAAATCATCCACAAACATCACTAACGGGTGTTCGGAAGTAGTAAAGACTTGAATAAACCTTTGAAATAATAAATTAAACCGATTTTGGGCTGCACTTCCTGATAATTCCGGTGTTGGGGGTTGTGCGCCAATAATCCGTTCCAGTTGGGGAATTAGTTCTACAATCACTTGGGCATTTTCTCCCAGTGCTGCTAAAATTTGAGTTTTCCACTGTTGCAGTTGGGTATCGCTTTCACTGAGTAATTGCCCTATTAAGTCCCGGAAGGCTTGCACAAAGGCCGAAAAGGGAATGTTACGATTAAATTGGTCAAATTTGCCTTTGATGAAATAACCCCGTTGTTTGACAATCGGCTTATGCACTTCATTGATAGCGGCTGTTTTGCCAATTCCCGAAAACCCAGCCACCAGCATCATTTCTGATGTGCCTTGGGCAACCCGTTCAAAAGCATCTAGCAGGGTTTTGACTTCGGTTTCCCTGCCATATAGCTTTTCGGGAATGAGAAAGCGATCGCATAAATCCCTCTGTCCTAATCCAAATTCCCCAATTGACCCTGTTTGTTTCCACTGGCTGTAACATTCACCTAAATCATGTTTGAGTCCCAAGGCACTTTGATAGCGGTCTTCGGCATTTTTTGCCATCAACTTGGCGACAATTGCCCCTAACATTTCCGGCACATCGGTATTTATTTCATGGGCAGGTATGGCAATTTTGGCGATGTGACAATGCACCAATTCTAAGGGATCATCGGCAAAGAAGGGTAAGCGATCTGTTAGCAATTGATACAGGGTGACACCAAGGGTATAAAAATCACTGCGATAATCGATACCGCGATTCATTCGTCCCGTTTGTTCGGGGGCCAGATATGCCAAAGTTCCTTCCAGGGTGTTGGGGTTTTGGATTTCCTGGGTTTCTTTGGGCAGCACTGAGGCAATGCTAAAGTCTATCAGTTTAACTTGCTTGGATTCTGGATGAATGAGGATGTTGGCAGGTTTAATGTCTTTATGGATAACTCGATGTTGTTGTAGTTCGTGGAGGATGTCTGCCAATTGGATGGCAATTTCCAAAATATCTGTTATGTCTAATGGCTGTTGCTGGATATATTTTTCTAGGGATGTACCACCCCAATCTGCCATGATTAGGACATAGCCATGACCAAATAACTCTAGGCTTAGGGGTTGAATAATGCCAGCAATGGGCAAATTTTTGGCGATCGTATACTGATTGTGGAAATGTATTAATTCCCCAAATCTGGGATACTCTTGTTGTAGCACCTTAATTACCACGGCTAATTGCTGGTCATTATGTATGGCTCGATACACAGATGTTCGAGAACCCAGATAGAGTTGCTCGGTGATGGTGTAACCAGAAATTTCTGGGAATTTTGGTGTGGAAGGTATCATATACTGGAGGACTAATAATTGCTCTGTTAAATTATTACTGTGATTAAAATGCCCAAAAATACTAGTAATCTAACAATTTTAGCTTAACTTAATGTGAAGCCGAGTAGTTCTCATGTAATGGCTCAGGTTTATGTCTATGATTTTATAAATTTCTATTAATAAGGGTTCTATCGTACTTGTTACATTAAACTAAAATTCTGCCACAAGGAACAGGGAACAGAGAACAGGGATAAAAAAGAAATCTTTCCCAAACATTGAGGATAATCAGTTTGAGTTCCTTGTATGATCAGGATTCTGGCTTTTTTAAAGCAGAGTTAGCATAATAGATACTAAAGAACCTTAATCAACATCTTCTGAAAACAATCAAAATCTGATCATGACAATTCCCTTCGGGAGCGATAGGCATAGCCTCTTTTGATGATTTTTTATGTCCCAGTTTACAATTACAGTAAATGTCAAGTTATTTGCTGCTTATCAAGAAGCCTATGGGGTGTCAGAACTAATACTGGAATTTCCTTATGGTACGACGGTAAGCGCAGTGTGCGATCGCCTGATTGCTGAACACCCAGAACTCAACCAATGGCGTGATATTACCCGTTTTGGGATTAATTTAATATTTGTTGAACCAGATAGCCTACTGCAAGATGGCGATGAAGTTGTGCTAATTCCCCCTGTCAGTGGGGGTTAATGTTT
>NZ_JAYGHH010000001.1:120905-170765 GCF_034931045.1 Nodularia sp. UHCC 0506 | reverse complement strand
TTCGTAATTCGTAATTCGTAATTCGTAATTCGTAATCAAGCAAGTCTGACTTGATCTGAGTTTTTAGCTACATTAAAAAGCAGCTGGTTTAATATGCCAACCGCTTTTTTCTCCCAATTTAATTCTCAGCATTAAGCCGCTTCAATCAAAGCACTCCAGTCAGCAGGTAGACGTGATGTAAATTCATTTATTTTGTCTTTGACTGCTTCTTTGGTAACTCGCAGAGTTTCCTGGATCAGCTGACTAGCTTGAATATCATCCAATTTGAATTGTTCGCAAATCACATTAATATATTCATCAGCAGAAATAGGTAACTTTCTAATTTGGTGAGAATGCAGTCTTTCATAATTTAGAGGTTCAGGTAGACTATCACTAAGCTGGTGCGCTTGATCATCTTCTAGTTTGCTGGCTAAAATGCCAATAACTGCTTTCACCGCAGCATCAGCAGTTTCTCGATCTGGGATAAAAGGTAACTGACTAGCTGCGTCAACAAATTTTTCGTACTCCATCTGTGTTTCTCGCTAAATTTGTCTATTAAGCTCGGACTTCTTCAGGCCAGAGTTCTCGCAAAGCCGGCGGTAACATATTGATCACATCATCAATTTCGCCTCTGGTAATGCGTTCAGCCAGTAGCTGGAATACTGCACGCACGACACCTTCTGCATCAATTTCGGGGTCAGTGTTGCGGAAGTAATCACGGATATGCTGCAAAAATGCGGCTTTATTCCTTTCTTTGGTGGGGGTAGCTCCAGGCCGCCAGTTTTCGTAATAAAATCCCCCTAAGAGAATGGGTAACTGCGCTCCTAAATGTGCGGCTTCTGCTACTGTTAGGCGATCGCGCAAAGCGTGTAATGTAGCACGCAACGCCTGAAATACTTGGTGCTTACTTTCCCAGCCGAGCTTATTACACAAGTCATTTACCCAAGGAATTGTGGTCTGAACTGTTGTATCAAAAATATCCAGTCCTGTCATTGTCATAGCGATCGCTCCTGTAAAATGCCTTGACTTAGCATGGGTGAGACTCACTGAATCAGTCCCGCCTCTTCAGGATTCAAGGCTTTTCATGTCCTCAAGTCCATCCTAAAAATTTAGAAGTTGTGTCTCCTCTGACTAGTGGTGTGTGATGCCGGATTTACCCCTCTGTCTCAGGGATTGAGTCTTGATTAAACTTAATTGTGAGATTGATGACAAAGCTATACCCGATAAAAATAGTCGGGTATGTTTGACGGGTATTTTAACTCGTGTTAGTATCAGGCGACAGTTGACTGACAAAACAGGGAAGGCTTCATTTATGACTCAGGCAATCATCAAAGATACCCAATCAACAACTTCGACTTTAAAAGCTTTAAAGTGTAAAGAATGTGGTACAGAATACGAACTTAAAGCCAGTCATGTCTGTGAGTTATGTTTTGGCCCACTAGAAGTCAAGTATGATTTCAGTGAGTTACGTCTGACGATTACGCGTGAGAAAATTGCCGCCGGTCCCAATTCTATTTGGCGCTACCGTCCCTTTTTGCCCGTCGCAACTGATAATGTAATTGATGTGGGAACGGGAATGACTCCCCTGGTTCGTTCCCATCGCCTGGCTCGTCGCCTGGGTTTAAATAAGCTTTATATTAAAAATGATGCTGTGAATATGCCCACCCTGAGCTTTAAAGATCGGGTGGTGTCAGTGGCTCTCAGCCGAGCGCGTGAATTGGGTTTTACCACCGTTTCTTGTGCTAGTACTGGCAACTTGGCTAATTCTACAGCAGCGATCGCCGCTCATGCCGGTTTAGATTGTTGTGTATTCATCCCCGCAGATTTAGAAGCAGGTAAAATCCTGGGTAGCTTAATCTACAGTCCGACACTGATGGCAGTCAAGGGCAACTACGACCAGGTAAATCGTCTCTGCTCGGAAGTGGCTAATACACACGGCTGGGGTTTTGTCAATATTAATTTACGTCCCTATTATTCTGAAGGTTCCAAAACTTTAGGCTTTGAAGTTGCAGAACAACTCGGTTGGGAACTACCAGATCATGTAGTTGCTCCTCTCGCCTCTGGTTCACTATTCACCAAAATTTATAAAGGTTTCCAAGAATTTGTAGAAGTTGGTTTAGTGGAAGGTAAAGATGTCCGTTTCAGTGGCGCTCAACCCGAAGGTTGTTCACCCATCGCCCAAGCATTTAAAGAAGGGCGCGACTTTATTAAACCAGTGAAACCAAATACAATTGCTAAATCATTGGCAATTGGTAATCCTGCCGATGGTATTTATGCTGTTGAACTAGCCAAGAAAACTGGCGGTAATATTGAATCAGTCAATGATGCCGAAATTATTCAAGGCATCAAGTTACTAGCAGAAACCGAAGGCATTTTCACAGAAACAGCAGGTGGTACAACTATTGCTGTCCTGAAAAAATTAGTCGAAGCCGGTAAGATTGATCCAGATGAAACCACAGTAGTTTATATCACTGGTAATGGTTTAAAAACCCAAGAAGCAGTCCAAGGCTACGTCGGCGAACCTTTGACAATTGATGCTAAATTAGATAGCTTTGAACGTGCCTTAGAGCGCTCTCGTACACTTGACCGCTTGGAATGGCAACAAGTCCTCGTATAGTTAGAAGTTGTGAGTTAAGGGTTTTCTTCCTAACTTTCAACTGCTAACTGTACTCTTAACTCTCCCCTTTCACTCTTAAATTTTTACTTCTATGGCTGTTAAAGTTTTAGTTCCCACCGCGCTGCAAAAATTTACAAATAACCAAGCTACCCTGACCTGTAGTGGTAGTAATGTTTCGGAACTGTTCGATTCTCTAGAGCAAAACTGCCCTGGAATTAAAGCCCGGTTATGTGACGAAAAAGGACAAGCGCGGCGATTTTTAAATTTCTATGTGAATAGTGAAGATATCCGCTTTTTAGACGGGATAGAGACACCACTCAAAGATGGTGATGAAGTGAGTATTGTCCCGGCTGTAGCTGGTGGTTGATTCATTAGTCATTAGTCATTAGTTATGTGGGTTGCATATCCCGCTTCTTGTGGGTAATTAACTCCAAACTAATGACTTTATGTATGTTCGTATTCTTCCTGAATCATTTCAAACACATAAACGAGTTCGGTACGGGCTGCATCTGGTGTTTCTCCCCAAGCATGACAACCAACAATCGCACCGGATATCAGCCACAAATGTGCCATTGTCATCGGGACGAATCAAAGCGGTGTAGTCTTGCAAAGGCTTCAAAGGATGGAAGTTTTAGTTACACTTTATAGTTTACAGCGATCGCCAAGCTCTCCTATGTCAAAATGAAGGTAAAATCGCTCCCAAAGCTAGACAAAGGATTGACCTGAGCAATGGCAGAAGAAAAAAATCACAATCAATCGGGAGAAGTGGCTCCCAGCACTGTTGACAAACAAGCTCCCACTGTCGCTAAAAAAAATGCTCCCAGCACTGACGAACCAGTAGCAACAGATATTCCTACTGCCAACACGCCAGATCCCAAAGCAGCGAACCCAGAAGTCAACCCCAACGCCGCTACGACAAAAACTGCCCCACCCAAGGCAGAAAAGCCCCCAGCCGCAGCCAAAGCCGCAAAAAAGGAAAAACTCCCGGCAGTAGAAGATAAGCCCTTTGTAGAGTTTATGGAGCAACACTACTTGCCAAGTTTACAACAAGCGATCGCGGATCAAGGTGTAGAAGATTTGCAGCTGGCTTTTGCGAAACAAAAACTTCCCATTGCTGGCTTTCAGTCAGCTGAAGAATGCTGGCAAGTTATTGGTAGTTGGCAAAATGGTCAACGCCAATTTAACTTGTATTTCCCAGATGAAAGTATTACTGGTCAAAAGGGCTTTTCTTGCAACGAAGGTAAAAAACCTAGCACACTTGAGTCATTTTTAATTGATGAGCGCCGAATTACACTAGACCTTTTAGTATTTGGTTTAGTGCAGCGTTTGAACGGTCAAAAGTGGCTAGGTAGAAATTAGTTAAGTTCGTCAAAGCAGTAAATAACGGCTCCAGTAATGGGGTCGTTGTCTATTCTTACATAACCTGATTTCAACATCTCTTTAAGCATAGCTTCTACTTCCGCAAAGCCTGCACCTGTGGCACTCACACCTTGAGTTACAGTCAAAGTACCACCCTTTTTTTCTGCCGCTTGTAGCAGTTCTATCATCAGTTGATTACCAGTGGGGCGGTAAACTTGAGAAGCGATCGCAGGTTGATTTACAGGCACACCCAAGGAAGATAAACCTGCTTTGGCTTTGAGGTTTTGTTCATAATCATCAACCATATTAGGGATCAGCAACAAATCCACACACTGCCCTATACCAAACATACCAAAAGTAAACAACCACAAAAGACCAGTTCCGATTTTGCCATTATATAAACGATGTAGCCCTCCTAATCCAACGAAAAAAAACGCTCCACTCAAAATATAAGAAACAAGAAGACGGTCTTTGTGCTGCTTATTGTCAGGATTCATCTTGTTTTCAACCCTTTGGATTTTTTCTTGTTGTTGAAGATGGATTATTGATGCTGTTCTCTGGTAAATCAGCTTGGTCAGGCAAAGCAATTGAATCGGATTCAGTAATCACGCCATTCATCGAATATTGGTTAAATTGAAGTGAATAACTGATGAAAAATCGCTTGATACCATTGTAATAAAAACCACAAGAAGTTACATAAATAAGCGTATTTTATGAATATTGGTCAGTGTATGCTACTCTAACAAATTTATGAACTGCAATAGACATGATTATCTATTTTGACTACTAATTCTTGATTGTTGGTTCCTTGAGCGTTGACATATTGTTGCAACTCTTAACTTTTTCTATACTAAATTCTAGGCTGCATATTGGTAGACTGAGTTTTATACAAATCAATTATTCTCGTCTCCTGCGCCTTGTGAGAGCATCACCCTCATACTCGTTCATGGGAAACCCTGATGGAGTCTGAGGATATAAACTACAAATTGGTGTTAGCTCTCTGGTGTACTCAAGATCATAAAGACAAAAGAGCAATTTAGATATGGTAGATTCCCTCAAAAAACCAGGCTTTGAAGAAATGCGGCCAGGTGTGAAAACCCCGGCAAAAGAAACCCTGTTAACACCACGTTTTTACACCACAGACTTTGATGAAATGGCACGGATGGATATATCCGTCAACGAAGACGAGTTACAAGCCATTCTCGAAGAGTTCCGTGTTGACTACAACCGCCATCACTTCGTTCGAGATGCCGAATTTGAGCAATCCTGGGATCACATTGACGGAGAAACTCGCCAATTATTTGTAGAATTCCTCGAACGTTCTTGCACAGCCGAATTTTCCGGGTTTTTGCTTTATAAAGAACTCGGCCGTCGTTTGAAGGGTAACAGCCCAGTATTAGCCGAGTGCTTTAACCTGATGTCACGAGATGAAGCTCGTCATGCAGGCTTTTTAAACAAAGCGATGTCAGACTTCAATCTGTCCTTAGATTTAGGTTTTTTAACCAAGAGTCGCTCCTACACCTTCTTTAAGCCAAAATTCATCTTCTACGCGACTTATCTTTCTGAAAAAATTGGTTATTGGCGCTATATCACCATTTATCGTCATTTAGAAGCAAATCCTCAAGATAGAATTTACCCAATTTTCCGATTCTTTGAAAACTGGTGTCAGGATGAAAACCGTCATGGAGATTTCTTTGACGCGATTATGAGATCCCAGCCACAAATGTTGAATGATTGGAAGGCCAAGCTTTGGAGTCGCTTCTTCCTGTTGTCAGTGTTTGCAACTATGTATCTTAATGACATCCAGCGTCAAGATTTTTATGCTGCCATTGGACTAGATGCACGGGAATACGACATCCACGTGATTAAAAAGACCAATGAAAATGCTGGTAGGGTATTTCCTTTGATGCTGGATGTGGAGAATCCCGAATTTTATCAGCGTTTAGATACCTGTATTCAGAATAACGAAAAATTGGCAGCGATCGCCAAGTCTAAAACCCCCAAATTCTTCCAATTCTTCCAGAAAGCCCCAATTTATCTCTCTCATGCTTGGCAGTTCCTCCGGTTGTACTTAATGAAACCCATTGATACTGTTGCGACTCATGGCGGAGTACGCTAGTACCGCCGTGAAGTCAAAAATTTTATTCTATAGGCTTTTTATTGACTTGGAATAGTCGCCTTATTTACACTGTGTTGTACTAAGTGAGAAAACTAAATTTTTTGTCAGATTGAGTGGTTTTGTGCATAACAGAGCCACTTTTTTTATTTGGGAGCAAAATTGGGAACATCAGCGTCAAGACTGACTGACACAATTGAGGTTTACCCTGATGCACAGAAGTTTTAGGCGTAAGCTGCCACTTTTAGTAATTTTCAGCTTATTTACTAGCTTTTTGCCTGCCTCTGGCTCAGTCTTATGTCCAGTTTTTGCCCATACCAAATACGATCCAGTTAGTAGAAACCATAGCAGAGACGGAAGTAGCGGTACAGATGGGCGTTCTGGCAGAAATGGTCGAGATGGTGAGGACAAAACTATTTTTGTCGATGGTTCATCTGTAAAACTTGACCTGTCTGGTGAAAATGGTGAAGATGGTGAAAATGGCAGACGTGGTTATAGACCTGACTGTCATCATCAGGGTGACAAAACACACCATGATATCTATGCACCCAGTGGCGGTACTGGCGGGAATGGTGGTAATGGGGGTATTGGGGGGAATGGTGGCTCGCTCACACTCTATTACACTAACTTAGCAGACTTGCAGAAAATTTTTGCCGTAGCTAACCCAGGAGACGGAGGTCGGGGTGGTCGGGGTGGTCGGGGTGCTTATGGTTGTAGATGTCATAGACGAAGTTGGGAAATAGAAACTTGTACAGGAACCCCTGGGAATCCTGATTATAAATGCACAAAGCGGCGTTACAGGTGTTATGACGGCAGAATTGGAAATAATGGGATCAATGGCAGGAATGGTAGTCAAGGCCGCTTAGGAAAATTGCGTATTATTAACAGTCAGGAAACTTTAGCAACCGATAATCCAACTTTAAAGTTACCAATTTCTCAACTGATAGGTCAGCAATTTAACCTTTCTCGAAACCAGTGGCATCTCCGCCAGGGAGGAAACTCTTTACTTGCTCCTGGTTCTGTAATTGCGGATGAGTATCGGGAATTTGCAAAACGCCTAGAAACAGATTTTCAATTAGTTTGGGCTGAAAAAGAACCCATAACTAGCTTTAACAATCAATTTGTAACCGCTAGTTTAACTGATAGCGAACAGGTAGAAGTTACCTTTGCTGATGATTTATGGGTTGCAGGTAGTTCTCAAACTGAAGCTAACTTGACTACATTTACCGTTAACCATGCGATTTCCCAAAAAGATGTCACGCGATTAGCAGTAGCAGAGTTTGCGGAGGCTGGGGAAAACCTCAAATTAAATATTGTCGATTTGGCAGCAAAATCAGCAGTCATTCAAACTCAATTTCAGGTTAAATTCCGGGCGCAAGATAGATTTGCTCAGTCATCCAATTACACAACTGTATACCAAGGGGTGATTCCCGCAGAACTTGTTACCCGTGACTATAACCGTTTTATCTTAGCTTTGGGAAAGCTAAAAATTCCTGATCATGCCCTACGCCCTGGCGTAAATGTTGATATTGAGGTGGTGGCTACTCGCACCTTGGGGAAACGTTCTGCAAAACAAACAATTAACTGGCGAGGTGCTATCCGCAATCCTAGATCATAATAGGATGAACAAACCCTTAACATAGGTAGAGACGCGAACAACCGTGTCTAAGGAATAGCGAAATCGTTTATGAAAATCTGTGTCGTAGGTGCGGGTGCTATCGGTGGGTATTTAGGCGCTAAACTAGCTCTAGCAGGGGAAGAAGTCACCTTAATTGCTCGTGGACAGCATCTAGAGGCAATTCAAAACCAGGGTCTTGAGGTGATCATGGCTGATGGGTCAAAGTATGTAGTAAATCCATCTTTAGCCACTAGTGAGATCAATCAGGTCAGTCCTCAAGATGTCGTCATCCTCGCTGTCAAAGCTCAGAGTTTACCTGCCATAGCCCCGGCTCTATCATCCCTCTACAATCCTGATACAATGGTGGTTACTGCCCAAAATGGGATTCCTTGGTGGTACTTCCAGAAGCATGGTGGTGAATATGAAGGACAAGAAATTCACGCTATTGACCCAGATGGCATAATTGCAAACAACATTGATGTAGACAGGGTAATTGGTTGTGTTGTGTATCCAGCCGTAGAAATACAGTCACCAGGAGTAATTCGTCACATTGAAGGTGATCGCTTGAGTCTGGGAGAAATCGACAATACCAAAACCGAACGCATTCAAAAACTAGCTCAAAGCTTCAAAAAAGCAGGTTTCAAAGCCCCAGTGCGGTCTAATATTAGAACAGAAATCTGGCTAAAATTATGGGGAAACTTGGCATTTAATCCCATCAGTGCCTTAACTCGTGCAACTTTAGAGCAAATTGCCCAATACCCCTTGACTCGTGAACTGGCCAGGCAGATGATGATGGAAGCCCAAACCATCGGCGAAAAACTCGGTATTGAATTCGGTATCAGTTTAGAACAGCGCATCAATGGGGCGGAAAAAGTCGGCGCTCATAAAACTTCTATGCTCCAAGATATCGAGGCGGGTCGGGCAACAGAGGTAGAATCCATCTTAGGAGCAGTGATTGAACTGGGCAAACTCACCCAGATCCCTACACCCTACATGGATACGGTGTATGCTAATGTCAAATTACTAGAACAAACTCTGATTTCTAGCCGGGAAAGAATTTTATAAAAATATGAGGTTTTTAGCGAATAAAACCCTAGTCATGGTTTATATTACCGAAAGGGTGGCACAAATAACCTACTATCTCTGCAATTGATTACATTCACCGTCAAAGGTGAGTGAAGACGAGGTTGATATGAAAATGCTTAACTTTTGCTGAATTGCCACAGATAAAGACTAAACTAAAAAGTCTTGTGCAGCAAAACCTGTAACTCTAAAAGAAATGAAGTAATCATGTCTAAGGTTCTCGTCTCCGATCCCATTGACCAAGCTGGAATTGACATTCTCACCCAAGTAGCTACTGTAGATGTCAAAACAGGTCTAAAACCAGCAGAACTGATCGAAATTATTGGTGAATATGACGCGCTGATGATTCGCTCTGGTACGCGCGTTACACAAGAAATTATTGCAGCTGGAACTCAGTTAAAAATCATCGGTCGCGCCGGTGTGGGTGTGGATAATGTCGATGTTCCCGCAGCTACCCGCCGAGGAATTGTCGTTGTCAATTCTCCCGAAGGTAACACAATCGCC
Organism: Nodularia sp. UHCC 0506; assembly: GCF_034931045.1. Lineage (NCBI taxonomy): Bacteria > Bacillati > Cyanobacteriota > Cyanophyceae > Nostocales > Nodulariaceae > Nodularia > Nodularia sp. UHCC 0506. The sequence continues at coordinate 161,489 of NZ_JAYGHH010000001.1, read as the reverse complement.
GCCGCCGAACACGCCCTGGCGATGATGTTATCGTTATCTCGTCACATTCCTGATGCTAACGCTTCCGTTAAAAGCGGTGAGTGGGATCGTAAAACCTTTGTCGGCGCGGAAGTTTATAAGAAAACTCTCGGTGTTGTCGGCTTGGGCAAAATCGGTTCCCATGTAGCCACTGTAGCTAGAGCAATGGGGATGAAACTACTAGCTTATGACCCCTTTATCTCTACAGAACGCGCCGAACAACTTGGCTGTCAGTTGGTAGAGATGGATTTACTGATGCAGCAAGCAGACTATATCACACTGCACATCCCCAAAACACCTGAAACCACCCACTTAATTAACGCCACAACTTTGGCAAAAATGAAACCCACTGCCAGAATTATCAACTGCGCCCGTGGTGGTATCATTGATGAAGCTGCTTTAGCAGTAGCGATTAAAGAAGGTCAAATTAAAGGTGCAGCCTTGGATGTGTTCGAGTCGGAACCACTGGGTGAATCTGATTTGCGATCGCTCGGTAAAGAAATCATCCTCACCCCCCATTTAGGAGCCTCCACAACGGAAGCACAAGTAAATGTCGCCATTGATGTCGCCGAACAAATCCGCGATGTTCTCTTAGGATTACCCGCACGTTCAGCAGTCAATATCCCTGGATTTGGCCCCGATGTGCTAGAAGAACTCAAGCCTTATATGCAACTAGCCGAAACCCTCGGTAACTTGGTGGGACAATTGGCTGGTGGACGGGTGGAATCACTGACTGTCCGACTACAAGGTGAACTAGCCAGCAACAAGAGTCAGCCTTTGGTTGTCGCTTCCCTAAAAGGATTACTTTACCAAGCCCTGCGGGAACGAGTAAACTATGTCAACGCCAGCATAGAAGCTAAAGAGCGAGGAATTCGAGTAATTGAAACCCGTGATGCCTCAGCTCGCGACTACGCCGGCTCATTGCACCTGGAAGCTACAGGTACTTTAGGTACTCATTCTGTCACAGGCGCTTTATTAGGCGACAAAGAAATTCATCTCACCGATGTTGATGGTTTCCCCATTAATGTCCCACCCAGCAAATATATGCTGTTTACCTTGCACCGCGATATGCCAGGAATTATCGGCAAACTCGGTTCCCTATTGGGCAGTTTTAATGTCAACATTGCCAGTATGCAGGTAGGCCGTAAAATTGTCCGTGGTGATGCGGTAATGGCTCTCAGTATCGATGATCCCTTACCCGATGGCATTTTGGCAGAAATTGTCAAAGTAGCTGGAATTAGGGACGCATACACAGTAACTTTATAAAGTGCTGAGTGCTGAGTGAAGAAAAAGGTTAGGAGTAATTCATAAATCTGTTCCACTCATCACTCTTTTAGACTCAGAACTCAGCACTCAGAACTCAGCACTAAAAAATGGCAAACACTTGGTGGGAACTACAGATTTTATGTGATCCAGCGCTAGAAGAGTCAGTCTTGTGGCGACTGGAAGATTTTAGTAGCCGTGGTACAGCGAGTGAAAGTCAAGGTAATGTCTGTCTCGTCAAAGCTTATCTACCGAGAATTCAAGCACAATTGCTAGATTTAGCGGCGCTGTCGCTGTGGTTGCGTCAAGATGCTCTTTGTGTAGGATTGTCTATTCCTACCTTGAATTGGGAGTTAATTGATGAGGAAGATTGGGCTACTAGCTGGAAACAATACTGGAAACCTGAAGAAATAGGCGATCGCTTTTTAATTAATCCTGCATGGCTATCCTTACCAGAAACAACAGAAAGGTTAGTAATTCGTCTTGACCCTGGGGTTGCATTTGGTACTGGTAATCATCCCACAACTCAATTATGTTTGGAATCCCTAGAAATGCGGTTAAGTGAAGTACCTGCGGCTTTTGCCGACAAAAGTGATCAACACAAACCGTTGGTAATTGCGGATATCGGCTGTGGTTCTGGTATACTTTCTATTGGCGCATTACTATTGGGTGCGGCAAAAGTCTATGCAGTAGATACTGACCCCTTAGCGGTGCAATCAACCTTCAGCAATCGCGCTCTTAACGACATTAACCCAGAACGCTTAGTATCAGCAGAAGGTAGTGTAGACATGATCCTCAAACTGGTGGATCAGCCAGTGGATGGTATTGTCTGTAATATTTTGGCTGATATAATCATTCAATTGGTTCCACAAATGAGTGCGATCGCTAAACCAGATACTTGGGCAATTTTTAGCGGTATTTTACTCGAACAATCTACAGCTGTTGCTGATGTATTAGAAGAAAATGGTTGGATTGTTGCTACCCTGTGGAAAAAGAAAGAATGGTGCTGCTTAAATGTGCGGCGTTCTTAGCGCTAATAATTTAAAATGCGATGAATTCAATGGAGTCAGAAATAACACACACTAATTCAAATGAACTTTCTCCAACAGAGGCACAAGACGTAAATCTAGATCGTTCATTAGCAGGGTACAACTACACATTACCACCCGAACTTATTGCCCAAAATCCCGTATTTCCCAGAGATAGTTCCCGTTTATTAGTAGTCAATTCTCCCGCAACAGGTCAAGAAACTGCACCTCTACACTATATTTTTCGAGATTTACCAGAGCTATTACGTACTGGTGATTTATTGGTAGTCAATGATACAAAAGTTATTCCGGCTCGGCTATATGGCCGTAAATGTACTGGTGCGGAAATTGAAGTTTTGCTATTAGAAGAAAGACAATATAATTGTTGGTTAGCTCTAGTTAAACCAGGAAAACGCTTCAAACCAGGAGCCAAAATTATTTTTGAACCCAGGGGATTAGAAAATAGCAATCAAAAGCATTGTCAGCCACTACCCACTCAACTCATCGCTACAGTTTTAGAAACAGACGCAGCTACGGGAGGACGTTTATTGCGGTTTGATGTGCCTGGAGGCAAACCTCTGGTGGAAGTGTTAGATCAATTTGGTGAAATACCCCTACCGCCTTATATTACGGCATCCACTGCCGCCGATGAACAATATCAAACAGTTTATGCTCAACAGCCAGGAGCGATCGCAGCACCTACGGCTGGATTACACTTTACCCCAGAATTACTAGAAAAGTTACGCGATCGCGGCATTAATCAAGCTTTCATTACTTTACACGTTGGCGTAGGCACATTTCGCCCAGTAGAAATAGAAGATGTCACTAGCCACCAAATGCACGAAGAATGGATTTCAGTTCCTGCCGCCACAGTGGAACAAATCCGCGCCACTCAAGCGGCTGGTGGTCGAATCATTGCCGTGGGAACAACAGCAGTCCGTGCCTTAGAAGGGGCAGCTAAATCTGGAGATTTACAACCATTTTGTGGCAAAACAGACTTATTTATTTATCCCGGTTATGAATGGCGGGTAGTAGATGGACTAATTACTAATTTTCATTTACCACGTTCTAGTTTGCTGATGTTGGTAAGTGCGTTAATTGGTAGACAACGTTTATTAAAAATATACCAAGAAGCGATCGCCTCAAAATATCGTTTTTATTCCTTTGGTGATGCGATGCTCATTCTTTAGAGACAAGAAGACGCAATTTATGGCATCTCTACAAGTTTTTAATTGTTAATTATTAATTTTTGCTTTCGTAATGGGTACTCTAAATTATAGGGTTCAAAAAAAGTACAGAGTTGCTACTTATGTATAAACAGCATAAAATTCGTCAGTGGTTTGGCTGGTATTACTCGGTGATCAATTGGCGGCAACCACATTTAGGACTTCTCTGTGCTGCATCTACCTTTTTGGTGTTTGCTGCACCGACAATTATGGAATTACCAGGAAGCAAGCTACTGGCACAAAAACCAATTTCTCAGGATTTAGAAACAGCAAGCCTTTACCAGCAAGGAGTCACACGCTATAACCGTAACGATTTACAAGGTGCTGAATCTGCCTTTCGTCTAGCCTTAGAACGTGATTCTAACCTTGGTATGGCACGAAAGTATCTGGGTAATATTTTACTGATGCAAAATCGTCTGGATCTAGCAGTGCAAGAATATGGAGAGGCGGTCAGAATTAATCCTAATCTGGGTGAAGCCTACTATAATCTGGGGTTAGCATTGCACCGACAAGGACAAAAAGCAGCCGCAATTACTGCTTATAGACAAGCTTTAGTGATTGATCCTACAATTTCAGACGCGCAGTATAATTTGGGTTTGGCACTGTACGAATTAGGACAAGTAGAAGAAGCGATCGCCGCTTATGAAGAAGCGATAAATTTAGATAACAGCAATGCCAAGGCTTATTTTAACTTAGCGATCGCCCAGCAGAAAGAAGGACAAATAGAATCTGCGATCGCTTCCTATAAAAAAGCCGTAGCACTTGATCCTCAAAATGCCAGGGCTTACAATAACATAGGCAGTCTCAAGGCAATTCAAGGTCAAACAACAGAAGCTATAGAAGTTTATCGGCAAGGTATTCGCCTCAATCGTCAGAATCCTGAAGCTTTTTATAACTTGGGAGTGATTTTATACAATCAAGGTGAACTTCATCAAGCCAACAGGTTATTGAAACGCGCCCACACAGCATACCAGGAACAAGGCAACCTTGAGGAATCCCAAAAAGTCGAGCAATTAATGCAGAAAATTGCCCAAGTGATCGAACAACAGCGTCAAGCTACTCCAACAGCTACTACCACCCAAAATGCAACTACTTCAGGCAATATACTGATTCAGAGGCTTTCTCCTGGTTACGTACCCGTTTATATTGATAAATAGCCTACCTCCACAACTCCCGAACAGTAGTCCAGGGTGTGTTGTCAACCAGCGTCATGCACCATTTTAATAGGGAACAGGGAACAGTTATCCCCAAATTTTCTCAATTTATGCAACCCAAAATTCACACTTTTGATGGTACACCCTTCAAAAAACGTTCGGCTGACGCTCACAGCGAAGCCTTGCACCTACTTTCGGGTTTATCAGCCTCAAACCTTTGATTATCTGGGTTTTACATTTATTCAGCCAGTCGCAATTAAGACCAGGGCTAAATGAGCAATCGTATAATAAAGTTACGCTGTGCGATTACTCATTTGCCCCCAACCTTTACCGAACAAAGATTTTGCTGGAGTTTACAAAATAGCTCTTACACCTTGGACTGTCAATACAGAACAGGGTGCATGGTGTAATACGTAATTACTGACACTACCTAAGAAAAATTCATTGATGCCACTGAGTCCCCGACGGCCTAAAACAATTAAATCAGCTTGAGAACTACGGGCTACTTCACAAATAGTGGGGCTTGGTTCACCTATTTTTTGGGTAAAATCAGATGCTATCCCCTTGGCGATCGCTTGACTCTTGAGCAGTGTTAAAAATTCAATTCCTTCTCGTTTTAAACTTTCCCATTGATTTACATAATAGTTCACATCGTCATAAACACTGTATGTTTCCATTGTGGAAGCATCGAGATAACCATCATCAGAAGGTGAAATGACGTGTAACAATAACAATTCGGCATTGCTGGCTGTTGCTAAAGTTAGGGCGTGTTCAAAAATCTGTTGCCCAATTGCATTGGTATTCAGTGCAACTAAAATTTTGTTAAACATAATTAAAAATCTTTAGTTATTAGTCAGTAGTTAATCACGCAATTTGTACATTATTTTAATAGATTATTGGGTACAACAATTTAATACGGCACAGCAAGGGTCTGAAGCTCCTAAATTTCAGAGACTTCCTCCTGGTTACGTACCAGTTTATATTGACGAATGGCCTACCTCCACAACTCCCGAACAGTATTCCAGTAGGGTGTGTTGTCGCCCAGCGCAACGCACCATCCTCATCTAGTAAAGTTATACAATTTCCTCTAACTGAGGAATGTGTTCAGTTTCATAGTTTTCAATTAAGACTCCGATGACTTCCATGAGAGACGCAAGGGGATGACTCTCATCTTCACCAACTTGATCGATCAGACAATCAAGCATTTCAACCAAGCGTTCATATTCTTCTTCCTTGTGAGGAACAAAAACATTTTCAGCAATGGAAGACCAAGCAGTGACGGTTTGATTAAGGTTGAAACTTTGCATTATTCTTTCCACTTTCCCTCATCATATTCTGGATGCATCAACACAGCTCGTATGTAGAGTTTTTGGCGGTTGTAGTGAATTGCGGCAATCAGTCGAACTTTGTTACCACTAATATTAAACACTGTTAATTTACCGACTTGATCTGCTGATGGAAACATCTCACGAAGTGCCGCAAATGATCCAAACTGATTTACCTTGACTAATCGATACCACTGAGACAAAGCGTTATTTGTATCTGGATGGAGTCTGACAAATTCATTCAGCCTTTTTCTGGTAATGATATGCATCATCTATATTTATATATTTCATGCATCCAACTTATATGTTTCTTTAGGGACTTCCAAGAAATAAAGAGATTTTTTCCGCTAGGTGGTTGAGTATTTTTGAATTTGTCACTCCCTCATAAACAAGGAGGCGCATCAGCTTATTTGTTTGTATCCTGATTAAAAGGCAAATCCTGGTTAATCGCTGCCATTTCCTGCTGTTCTAATTGATTAACTTCCCGAATATAAGGGCGAATAATTTGGTCTAAACGACTATTGTAAAAGCGGTGCAAACTGTAATTAGGCATAGCAGGAAAACCACGGCGTTTTTTGTGTCGTCCGCCAGCACCGGGATCGAAGCTTTGAATACCGTTAGCGATCGCCCACTCAATTGGTGTATAGTAGCAAGCATCAAAGTGTAAGCAGTCTATTTCTTGAAAACTACCCCAGTAGCGTCCATATAAGCGATCGCCCTTAAATAAACAAAAGGACATCCCCACAGGTTGATCCTGATTTTCTTCATGATACGCCGGGAAAAACACCACACGATGACGATAGTTAGTGTGTAGCTGTTCAAAAAACTGCTTTGTCAGGTATTTACTACCCCACCAGCCGAACTTATCACAAGTATCAGCATAGAAATTGTACATCAAAGGAAATAAAGACTGAGGAATAGCATCACCTGTGACTGCTTGTAGTCGTAAACCTACCTTTTCCACAGCTTTGCGTTCTCGCTTGATATTGCGGCGCTGATTGGCGTTGAATAATTTTAAATAATCATCAAAATTTTTAAACTCCACATTTTCCCAAATGTAGCTATGGTGTAACCAAGTTGCAAAACCTTGCCGTTCTAGCACCACCCGCCATTGGGGATCGACATAGAGAAAATGACAACCAGAAATCTTATTCTTAGTGCAGAAAGAATCGATTTCATGCACCATCATGGCTGTAATTTCATCCTCATCTTCCCCAGGCGCAATTAAGAACCTATAACCTTCCGCCGGGGTAAATGGAGTCATTCCCAGCAATTTCGGATAATACCGTACTCCAAGACGATCAGCTAATTCTGCCCATTGGTGATCAAAGACAAATTCGCCATAACTATGACCTTTGAGGTAAAGTGGCGCAACAGCAATCAACGTTCTATCTCGCCAAAGTGTCAGATGATTTGGCAACCAGCCAGTTTTAGCTGTAGCACTCTGGGAAATTTCGAGATTATTCAGCCAATCCCATTCTAAAAACGGCGTTTCCAGTGGCATTGCTAAAGCATCCCAGGCATCTTGGGGTACTTCTACGATTTTGTTAATCCAAAGGCTAGAGTAGCGAGGCTTGATTTGTTCCACCATTGTGGGGCTTTTCTAGGGAATAAAGGACAGGGGAGCAGGGAGCAGGGGGAAAAGGTTGTGACTTCCTAATGACTAATGACTAATGACTAATGACCAATGACTAATGACTAATGACTATTAGCCTAATCTAATTTGCTCATCGTTGCAGGCGATAGTGCAGAAAGACTTCTTGCTTAACTTGCTCAACTTCTAAAAGTTCTAGTTTGGGAGCTAATTCAGATAAAAATCCTACACCTTCTACTGGTGTTGGCGCAGATGCACCTCCTAAAATTAATGGACAAACTGTCAGCCAAAATTCATCGATTAAATCTGATTGCAACATAGAAGCTACTAATTCACCTCCTCCCAATACCGCTAACCGTGTTATATGTAGAGATGTCAGGTGTTGCAAAGCCGCAGATGTGTCAACCTTTCCCGTTGGTGTGTCAAAAACTATAATCTGATTAAATTTGGCAGTACACTCCTGTACGGGTGTTAACTCTGTGGAATGAAATGTCTGTTCTCTTGTTTGCCAAAAACCTGCCCCTTTTGTTGTCGTCAGCAACCAGCGTTCAATCGGCTGTTGAAAAAACTTAATCTCCGGATTGAGATCAGCAGATTGTGTAAGAACTATATGAACCGGCTGGGCGGGCTTACCCTGTTTTATTCGATGTTGCAGCAGGATTGGTTGTGATACGGTGAGTGTTGTACCGTAAGCACGAAGAGTACCAGCACCTAGTAAAACGGCATCAGAGGCAGCAATTTGTTTTTCCAGGTGTGTTTTATCAGCCCCCGAACCAAACCGAGCAGGCGATCGCTTAAAATCTGCTATCTTACCATCTGCACTCATTGCCAAAACTACTGTGGTATGAGGACGAAGTTGCATCATGGGGTTGGTTTGATTAAAAAAAATATTTGCCCGCAAGCTACTGTTTAGCAATTTTATAACGGTATCTATATGCAACACCAGTCAAGTTCACATCTTTTTGATATCAGTTCTTGTATGACTGATTTCTGGTTATACTTTCAGCATTTGCAACTTTTGAGGGTGGACAAGATAATTTTCATCACTTAGCAGAATATCTCCTTGATCTGTTCTATGTTCTAATTGCACATCGTTACTTTTGTGGTTTACAGATGCGAAGTGAGATACTCGATGGCTAAACTTCGTCAATCCTCCTTTCGACGTATTTTAGTAACAAGAATTTTGCTGTTATTGGTCCCCGTTTTGTTGATGGGGGAGATTGTGGCTTTGAATAAGGCTAAATCTAGCCTATTGAGAACTGCTAGTCAAAATCTCACAGAGAGTGCTATCTCCAAAGGTGAGAAAATGGCTAATGCGATCGCTACCCTCAAAACTTACTTGTTAACTGTCAGTAAAACAACAATCATTCAGTCTGGCTCAACTAATGAAGTAGAAGAATATCTCACTCAGATAGCACAACAATTGCCTACACACATTGAGTGTTTACAATTAACTAACCTGCAAAATACTAAAATTATTGCTAGTAGTTGTGGTAATCAAAAAATTGCCGAATTAAGTTTATCTTTTCCTGATGAAGAAGAAAGTATTAATATCACAAAAATATTCCCCCCCAAGGCAGGAACCACAGGTAAGAAAAATCCCCAAAATCAGCTACAATTATTGCTATCTATCCCGGTTGACAGTCGCAACAGGGAAATGCGATCTGTCTTAAGTATTCGATCAGTAATATACAAACAAACTACAAATCAGCCGGGTTCCTTAACTGGCTCTACCCTAGTAATTGCTGAAAACGGGACGATTTTAGCACACCCATCCGCAGAACTAGTGGGGAAAAATATTCAAGAATACCCAGATATTTCCCAACTACAACACATTGTCAAAAATGCAATCGCGGGAGAAAGTAATTCCATCAATATACCCTCTCAAGAAGGTAAAGAACTAATAGTTGGTTATACAGCTATTGCTAACCCCATTACAAAAGAGCAAGGACAAAAATGGATAGTCCTAGCTGTCACCACGGTAGATAATGCGCTGCTAGGTTTAGAAGAAATTAAATTGATTTTAATAGTTTTAACAGTTGGTTTGATTGGTGCGAGTTTGTTAGCATCTTTATATCTAGCCCCTTACCTAGCCAATCCTTTAGAAGAATTGCGAGACTATGCCCTAAATCTTCACAGCCATCACGCTGCACAACCAGTCCCACGCAATTTCAAAATCCGCGAATTCAATCAACTGGCGCAAGCAATGGATCAAATGGTAGAAAGACTCAAAGCCTGGGCAGAAGAACTAGAAATTGCTTGGAAAGAGTCAAAAAGCGCTAACCAAATCAAAAGTCAGTTTTTGGCTACCACTTCCCATGAATTGAGAAATCCCCTAAATGTAATTATTAACTGTGTGCGTGTAGTTCACGATGGCTTGTGTGATAGCCGGGAAGAAGAAATAGAGTTTCTTAAACGTGCCGACGAAACAGCTATTCACTTGCTAGGTATTATTAATGAGCTGCTAGATATCTCCAAAATTGAAGCAGGTAAGCTTTCCGTGGTGACAGCACCTATTGACCTCCGACAAGTGCTGCTGGAAGTGATTAATTTACAATCAGTAAATGTGCAGACCAAAGGTTTGCAGTTTAAAACGGCTTTAGGTGATGCCATGATTCCCGTAGAAGCGGATGCAGCAAAGTTAAAGCAGGTATTAATTAATATTATTGGCAATGCTACTAAGTTTACCGACCAAGGAAACATCACAATTACTACAACAATTACTAAAGAGTCTCAGGTGATTGTCAGCATCACAGACACAGGTTTAGGTATCGAACCAGCCCAGCAACACAAACTATTTCGCCCTTTTGTGATGTTAGATGGAGGCGCACGCAAAGTTGAAGGTACAGGACTAGGACTAGCAATTTCCCGCAATTTAATAGAACTGATGGGAGGTAGCATTACTTTGGAAAGTGCGGGGATAAACCAAGGCACAACTGTAAAGATTACATTGTCGATGATTAATAGCACTCTCTTAACAGTTCCCGCCACAGAAGGAAATTTGAAGGCTTCTGGGAATGAATCTCAGCCAACAGGATTAGATACTGAAAGTTCTGAACTACCAGTTTTAGAAGATAGTGATAAACTTTTGCAATTAGGAGAAATCCAGAATCGGTAAAACAATAGATCAGGTGCTTTGAAACTGGTTGATTGCTCGAAATCTTGAAATCACTAGATTATACTCAGCACTCAGAACTTTCCCCACACAGCACTCAGCACTCAGCACACAGCACTCAACACTCAGCACTCAACACTCAGCACACAGCACTCAACACTCAGCACTTAGCACTCAAAACTCAGCACACAGCACTCAGCACTCAACACTCAGCACTCAGCACTCAGCACTCAGCACTTTGCTATAAAACAACAGGCTGTCCACCTTGGTTCAGAGATGCTGTCAAACCAGAGAGAATCTTTACTAATTCTGTGCCTACCCAACCAGATGAGATGTCTGGGGCAGTATTTTGGATCATACTGAGAATAAAGCGATCGCAAACTCGCTGCAATGGTTCACCTGTTCTTACTTCCAGCACCTCTGATTTTTGATTTACAGGTAAAAACTGATTTCCCTGACCTTCAAACTCACCATGTAACAGAGTTAAAGGTGATGCAGTGGACATTTCATCAAAAATCAAGCAACCACGGCTACCCACAACCGCCAGCCGACGCTGTTTATCAGGATTTCCCCAGCACAGATGAATATATACTTGAAAGGCATTTGGGTATGTCAGCGTTACCCAGACTAAATCTGCTAATCCTGATACAGAGTTGTTAAATTCCCCATTTCCTGCTCCCTGTAACCACACCGTACCAGTAGCCTGTGCTTTCACTGGTATCTGACCCAGCCAATTGTTAAAAATGGCAATATCATGAATCGCCAAGTCCCACAAAGCATCAACATCCTGCCGGACTGGCCCTAAGTGGGTACGTGTAGCATAGCCGTAACGTAAATTACCTAATGTACCTGCCTTAACAACACTTTGCCCTTGCTCAACAGCTGGATGAAATAAATAAGTATGGTCAACCATTAGGATTAAATGCTGTTGCTCTGCAATTTGGCAAAGTTCCAGACATTCTGCTGGGTCTAGAGTTAGGGGCTTTTCTGCTAAAACGTGGTATCCCAGATTGAGGGCATCTTTAATTAAAGTATAGTGGGTCGTAGCTGGAGTAGCGATCGCCACTGCTGTCAATCCTGCCACTTGCTGTAAATCTGACCACTCAGTAGTCAAAAATATATTTTCATCTAAATTAAACTGTTGCTTTACTGCTGCCAATCTTTCTGCTTGGGGGTCTACTACCGCCACCACATTCACTTGAGGATGTGCTAAAAAATTCCGCAGTAAATGTACTCCCCAACGTCCCACACCAATGACAGCTATTTTCATTTGATTGATTCTTAATTATTTAAGTAACCTGACGAGAATAAACCTAACTATGTGAACAAACTTAAAAATATTATAACTTAGCTCGTAGTCAGGGCTTTAGCCCTTAATGCAAGACTTTATTCCTAACTTTTCTTGATTTTTTCATCAATAAATTTAGGGGTTTGTTACCCTGATAGCAGAGGGCAAAAATTATATTTCTGCCTTCTGCCTTTCTTCGGTCAGAGAGTTCAAGAAGAAACAAGGTAAGTGGTTATCTTAAGTCATCACTTCCTGTAACTGCTCAATAATTATCATCTTTTGGGTAATTGGTTGGTTTTTCTTGGTCGTTTATTTATTGGCAATTCCTTAATGTCTGGCAATTGAGGCTGATTTCCGTTTTACGAACAAACCCATAATACCTGCTAAAAATAAACCACCGACAGTGGCAGGTTCTGGTACAGAAGTTACATCGCTGGGTGGTTCTGAGATAATTTCCACTCCCTCTCCTTCGACTGTGACATTAAAACTCACCGCGAAATTATCTAAAGATAAAGATGTTATGGTTGGTGATCCTGGAATATCAGATTTAAAATCAAAAACTGTGGGAAAATTGCCACCGTTAGGGTTGCTATATCGTGGGCTAAATCCACTAATTCTAAACTCGCCTTCATACCGCTTACCTGTGCTGGGGTCAGTCAGAATACCGTCGTAAAAGGCTCTGCCGAGAACAAATTCATCCTGAACTACGCCTTGAAATTTTACTCCTGGCAAAGCCGGATTACCCTGATAATTATAAGGTGTCAACTGACCACCAGCAAGAATTGGTGAATTGAGAACCCCGTCTAAGGATACAAAAGGAATACCTTTAAAATCGACATAGTAAGTCCCGTCAGCATCTCTCTTTACCTGATTTGACTGGTATACAAGTTGATTATTTCGGTAATATCTCCCTTGGCTATCTGTAGGAATACGAGTGGTTCTATTATTGAAATTGGGATTAAAACTCGGAAGCTCGATGGTGCCTGATAATGTGACAGTACTTTGAATTGATAATTGCGCTGCAAAAGCACTGGCACTACTGAAAGCAAGCATTGTTATAGCTAAAAAATTGCTACTTGCAACTTTCAAACCAAATTTTGCAGATGGTGTACTGATTTTCATGAAAGATTTCCTCCTCTAATCACCTATCTAAAAAAACACGCTAATTTTGAGTCCATAAAAATGGACTAAATGAACTCAAATGGCTAATCTTAAATCTAAAATTGGCCTAGTCAAAATCTTTCTACTGACTGAACTAACAATTAATTCCCAGTGTTGTATTTATTTTTTTCAAATGAAGTAAACTGCACTATTGCCATCAGTATTTATCGGCATAGCAACGCTACCCTCAGTTCATTTGATTCTCTGATGCTTTTTTAGCAATGGTTTTCCACCAAATACAGGAATTTAATCAAAATCTACAAACTTGCTTGACTTGTGTAGCTTTGCCCTGTTCCTAGAAAGTTTATGACATCTTTTTACATATTTGATGGTATTTTTAGCGAGCAATTAATTGTTTACGATCACTGAACTAACATTACATTTGCAGTATAGCCATAAACATTGATACTGACAAGACATTTTACTTTTGTTTCTGAAAAAAAAGCCATTAAGTTGCTCTTTATAAGGAAAATTAAGTAGATTTTCTACTAATTTTTAATTGAATCAATGTTGCATAAACTTCTAATTCCGTTTATTCACTTAGCATAGCCACATAGCCGGAAAAATTATCAGAATAATTACCGTATAAAAACTTAGGTGTGAGGTAAAAGATAGGATTTCAAGTTGGGAAAATTGTTTGAAAATGTTGAGATTAAGAATTTTCCGGCTGAGAAATTGCTAAGAAAGCTACTTTAGCTGCGGCTTGTTCAGCAGCTTTGATGGAACGTCCTTTACCTTCACCTAGTTTGTTGTCATAGAGCCAAACTTCAGCAGCGAAACGCTCTTGGTTTTGGTTAGCTTGATTAACTTCTCTTACCCGATACTCAGGCAAAACTTTAAATTCTGCCTGTGTCCATTCTTGCAGGGCAGCTTTGTAATTAAGTCTAGCGGGGTCGAGGCGAATTTCCGTTGCTAACTTTTTTAAGTGAAAATCGAGCCAAGGACGAATTAATTCTAGATTGTTTGTGCTGAGGTAAAGCGCACCTAGCACAGCTTCAAAAGCGTCTGCCAAGCGTGATTCTTGACCAACTTTATCACTTGTAGCACTACCAGCGACAAGTAAGTATAGTTCAAAACCATATTCTCTTGCCAGTTGAGCGAGGATGCGATCGCTGACCAAAACTGAACGAATTGCTGCAAAATCTCCTACTGGGCAGTCAGGATATGTTTCCCATAAAACTATCGCCGCCGCGAGTCGCACCACAGCATCACCGACAAACTCCAACTGTTCATAATTTGCCGATTCGGAAACAGTCGGATGAGTCAGAGCTAAATCCAACAGATCCCACTGTATGGGTAGACCTGGTGGTAAACCTAACTTTCTAATTAAACTTTCAAGCTGTCTCTGACGGCGTGGATAAACAAGTGTCATGGGCAGGAGGGCAGGGGGCAGGGGGCAGGGGAAACTTGTTCAGCACTCAGAACTGTCTTTACTCAGAACTGTCTTTACTCAGAACTTTCTGGACTCAGCACTCAGCACTCAGCACTCAGCACTTAAAAAGAGGGAGAGAGTCGGACATAAGCCGGGTTCTGTTCTCGCCAGTGTTTAAAAACACTTTTGAGGGCAGTTATCTATCTGGGACGCTTGTTACCAAACGCCTCTAGCGGCTCTACTTTTGGAAACTGGTAAAAGACCAACCATAGTTTCCTTTCGCCTTGCTCCCAACCGGGGTTTACCGAGCCACAACCTCTCGGTTGTGCTGGTGCGCTCTTACCGCACCTTTGCACCCTTACCATTTTCAGTGATCAGTTCACTGAAGATGGCGGTATCTTTCTGTGGCACTATCCTCACGATCGCTCGCACTGGGCGTTATCCAGCAAGTTTGGTCTTTCGGGAGCCCGGACTTTCCTCAAACCAGTCATTCCGACTAATCTGCAACCGCCTGCGCCTACTCCCTCCCTAACTCCAGTGTAATCTGGGATGGCATGATGTGTCCGGTTCGGATTACTTCTTTTTCTTCCAAGGCAGAGCATAAGTCCAGGGTAATTTTCTAATGGTGAAGGGACAATTAATAATGCACATCGGTGGGATATTTTGACCTGGGGCTAAACCTACACGGACTTCAGAGATGCGTAACACTAGCTGTAGTGAAAATTCCAACTCCTTTCTTTCGTTCATAAAGTCGTTATATAACTTTTTTTGCGGTGGCCCAGCTTTGCTGAGTCCGGTAATATTA
Organism: Nodularia sp. UHCC 0506; assembly: GCF_034931045.1. Classification (NCBI taxonomy): domain Bacteria; kingdom Bacillati; phylum Cyanobacteriota; class Cyanophyceae; order Nostocales; family Nodulariaceae; genus Nodularia; species Nodularia sp. UHCC 0506. The sequence goes on along the minus strand of NZ_JAYGHH010000001.1, from coordinate 146,140 downwards.
ATTATGGGTTTGGTCGCTGAGTAGGTTCCGGTATCTTTATCACGTACAAAGACATCTTCTGCTGTGACTGTTTCCGAAAGTGTTTTTTGAGGAGCAATCAAACTAGGACTTTGCGGAACAGCTAAGTCACGGGTCAAATCTGGTGATTTGCGAATGACTCGGCGCGATTGCTTGCTATGTTCGACAACTAAAGAGCTATTGTCCCAGTCAACATATATAGCAATATTCTCAGATTTATTATCGATACTCAACGATAAATCTTTGACATCATCCACAGCATACGAGGGTTGAAATTTAAAAGAAACCCCAATCTTGTCTTGCAGATTTTGTTCTTTAAGTTGTTCATCAACAACTGCTTTTTTGAAATCAAATTTTACTTTATCGTCGATAGACTCGACCATACGATTAAAGACGTAAGAAACGCCAATAATATAAAGGGTCAAAACAACTAAATTTTGATCACCATTACTCATAAATCAGAATATTAACTCCCTATAGAAGATTTGTATATGGGACTCATAAGCTATTTCCAATCTTGCTTAATTGTGGAAGAATCTTTAAGCCAGCCTCGTCGCCAAAAAAAGAATAGCAAACCAAAGGCGATCGCAGCCATTACAGCCAAACAAATTGGGTAGCCCCAATACCAATTCAATTCAGGCATATTATATGGAGATTTTTCGGTATTGAAATTCATACCATATATTCCAGCCACAAAAGTTAATGGAATAAAAATAGCAGAAACTACCGTTAGCAGCTTCATAATTTCATTCATTTTATTACTCACAGACGACAAATAAACATCCATTAATCCAGATGCCAGTTCCCGGTAATTTTCCACCATGTCCATAACTTGTACTGCATGGTCGTAACAATCTCGTAGGTAAATTTGCACTTCTGCTCCTATGAGTTTACTACCATCTCTAATTAAAGAACTAATGGCATTTCTCTGCGGCCAGATAGCACGACGTAGTTGCAGAAGTTCTCGCCTAACTTGATAGATTTGTTGTAGTGTTTTTCGGGTAGGATTAAGTATTACTTCCTCTTCTAATTCTTCCAGCCGCTCTCCATACAGTTCCAGTACTGGAAAAAAGCCATCAATAATTGCATCTAACAAGGCATAAGCTAAATAATCAGCCCCTTGTTTGCGAATGTTCCCTTTACTTCGATCAATTCTTAACCTCACGTCTTCAAAGCAATCATGTTCTGGTTCTTCTTGGACTGTGAGCAGATAATATTTTCCCAATACGAAACTCACTTGCTCGCTGTAATAACCACAGTTATTTTCCATGGGAACGACCATGTGGGCAATGATGAGTAATTGGTCTTCATAATCTTCAATTTTAGGACGTTCTCCCATATTGACTACATCTTCTAAAACTAGAGGATGTAATTCAAAAACTTTACCCAATCGTTGTAGTATGTCTTGATTTCCTAATCCTTGTACATCTACCCAAGAGACAGATTCTTGATGTAGATAAGTAGTACATTCTTCAGGAACTACTATTTGTTTGCGAATGCAGTTATTTTGGTTATAGTCAAACAAACAAATTTTGGGTTCTTCAGCATTGATATCAACGATGATAGTTCCTGGAAGCGTTCCTGGTTGGTGATAAAATTCTTTTCTGTAGAACTTTTTCACTGCTTTGGGTATACGGCGAATTTTTCTTACCATACAGTTTTACTTATTGGTCATTAGTCATTGGTCATTGGTCAAAAAATTTCACTTTTGGATTTTGGCTCCTTCATACTAAAAAAGTAGCTGTATTTATTTAACCTTTTGTCAGAAATTTTACAAGTTTGAATATCAGGATGTGATTGATAAATGACCTAGTTTTGTCAAATATAACATCAGTATGCAAGCGGTTATCATATCATTTCATTGTCTCCGAATCGGCAAGGGTATAAAAAAACAGTTTGCCGTCACAAGACAAACTGCTAACAAAATATTTACATGAAGCAACAGAGATTAGAACATACCCATGCCGCCCATGCCACCCATGCCACCCATGCCGCCCATGCCGCCCATGCCACCCATGCCGCCCATGTCAGGGGCTGGAGCTGCGGATTTTGGCTCTGGTTTTTCGACCACGATGGCTTCGGTGGTAATCACCATACCAGCGATAGAACCGGCATTTTGCAAGGCTGAACGTACTACCTTGGCAGGATCAATGATGCCAGCTGCAATTAAATCTTCAAATTCTCCAGTAGCGGCGTTGTAACCGATATTGAAAGCACTGTCTTTAACTTGAGAAACAATTACAGAACCTTCGTCACCAGCGTTATCTGCTATTTGACGCAAGGGAGCTTCTAATGCTCGTTTGACAATATCTGCGCCAATTTTTTCTTCTTCGCTGAGGTTGGCTTTGATTGCGTCTATTTTTGTAATCAAGTTAATCAGGGTTGTGCCACCACCAGGAACTATGCCTTCTTCTACAGCAGCTTTAGTGGCGTTGAGTGCGTCTTCAATCCGCAGTTTGCGGTCTTTGAGTTCGGTTTCTGTGGCCGCACCAACTTTAATGACTGCGACACCGCCAGCTAACTTGGCAATGCGTTCTTGAAGTTTTTCTTTGTCGTAGTCTGAATCAGTTTCTGCCAATTGCTGACGAATTTGAGCAATTCGGGTTTGTACTTCTGGTTTAGTTTCACCAGCAGCAACAATGGTGGTGCTTTCTTTGTCAATGGTGATTTTGCGGGCTATTCCCAACATTTCCACAGTGGCGGTGTCTAGACTTAAACCGATTTCTTCAGAAATCATCTGTCCATCGGTGAGGATAGCAATGTCTTGTAACAACGCTTTGCGGCGATCGCCAAATCCTGGTGCTTTAATTGCAGCTACAGTCAGCACACCCCGTGCTTTGTTGACTACTAAAGTTGCTAAAGCGTCTCCTTCTACATCTTCGGCAATAATCAACAAAGGTTGACCCAGACGGGCAACTTTTTCCAAGACTGGAACTAAATCTTGAATGCTGCTGATTTTTTTGTCGGTAATCAGGATACGAGCGTTTTCAAATTCTACGATTTGCCTGTCGTTATTGGTGATGAAGTAGGGAGAAATATAACCCCTGTCAATCTGCATCCCTTCCACTACTTCTAGTTCTGTGGTTAGAGATTTGGATTCTTCTACAGTGATTACACCGTCTTTGGTGACTTTTTCCATCGCTTCGGCAATCATTGCGCCGACTTCTTCATCATTACCAGCCGAAACAGTGGCAACTTGAGCGATCGCACTGCCTTCTACTGGCTTGGCAACGGTGGCAATTTCTTTTACCAGGGCTTCAATAGTTTTGTCAATTCCGCGCTTCAAGCTGATGGGGTTAGTACCAGCTGCAACGTTCTTCAAACCTTCTCTAATCAGCGCCTGTGCTAAAACAGTGGCTGTAGTAGTACCATCACCAGCGATATCCTTAGTTCTGGATGCCACTTCTTGGATTAGTCTTGCACCAGTGTTTTCTAAAGGGTCTTCTAATTCAACCTCTTGGGCGACAGTAATCCCATCGTTAACGATTTGAGGTGCGCCAAATTTCTTTTCTAAAAGGACGTTGCGACCTCTTGGCCCCAAGGTAATTTTCACCGCATCAGCCAGGGCATTGACTCCCCGTTCTAGCGATCGCCGTGAATCTTCATCAAAGGAAATAATTTTTGCCATGTTTAATTTCTCTAGCGGTTCCATTAAACAATTTAGCACTCACAAGAGCAGAGTGCTAATTACCCAAGTAGCTCAGATTATAAATGCAAATAAAAAAAATTGATTAATATAACAGTTGATACTCATATAGGATACTGGCAGTAATGCTTGAATTGGGGGATGAATCCATACAAATTTCTTGAATCCCTCGGCATTGCCGACCCTCGCGGCTCCGGCTGGTTGGCAGTAGTTTTTACATTTTGTTTGGCTTGGCTAGTGACGTGGCGATTAATTCCCACAGTCCGCCAGTTTGCCCTACGAGTAGGTTGGGCTGACCAACCAAACGCTCGCCGACTCAACCAGCAGCCTTTGCCCAATGCCGGGGGTTTAGCTATTTATGCGGGAGTAATTGCCGCAATGGTACTGGCTAGCCTGTTACGACCTATTGCCCTGCAAAACGTCTTGGCTCAAGTGCTAACTATTTTACTAGGAGGTTCCATCCTAGTGCTGGTGGGTTTTATTGATGATCAGTTCGGTTTACCGCCCTCTGTGCGTTTGTGGGCGCAGATTGTCACCGCACTGTTGTTGTATGCGAACGGCATTAGTATCGAGGTTGGTTTCAACACGCCCATTGATTCGCTGCTTTCTATGGCGGTGACGGTACTTTGGGTAGTGGGGATCACTAACGCGATCAATTTGATGGATGGGATGGATGGATTAGCCGGAGGTGTCAGTTTTATCACCGCTATGAGTTTATTAGGGGTGGCAGCCCAATTTCCTAATCGGGCAGCAGCTATTTTAGTGCTTGCAGCTTTAGGAGGTGGAGCCTTGGGCTTTTTGCGTCATAATTTCCACCCTTCAAAAATTATCATGGGTGATGCAGGCGCATACTTTTTTGGTTATGTACTGGCTGCAACCAGTATTTTAGGTAATCTGCAAGAAAGCACAATTTTTGCCCTTGGCCCGACAGTGTTATTTCTGCTGTTACCAGTTATGGATACTACACAAGTTTTTATCCGCAGGTTATTAGCAGGAAAAAACCCTCTCAGTACCCCAGGTAAAGACCATCTACACCACCGTTTATTGGCCTTGGGATTCTCCCAGCCCCATGCAGCGTTAACTCTGTGGTCAATTACTCTAATTTTTAATTTGCTGGCAATGAGAATAAAAAACATGAGTTGGGAGGTGATAATTTTTACCGCCATTAGTATCATTTTCTTGTTGGGTTTTACTGTCTGGCGCAAAGATAGCCAACCATCTTGAGTTATTTTATGTCTGTTTAAACACTGTTAGTGATAGCAATTTTACTTAACTAAACCACAATGTAGGGGAAAATTTTTTTTGCCCCTACTCAATTTTGTGGTGAAAATATTGAAATTATTGAGAAGAATAGCTTAATTTTTTCATGGCGCTTCAGATCCCCGACTTCTTGAAGAAGTCGGGGATCTTTGTCTTCGTAGCTGATTTAAGAATTATCATCCTCTTGGGAAATTTTTTTACTCACTTCAAGAATGGCAATAACTGGCTGACCCAGTGACATGGTTGTTCCCTGTGGAAGCATATCACTAGCTTCTAGGCCTACAGTAGCAGAGAGTAGTAACCCCATAAACACCATTGTCACTGGTTGAAGGTGCTGCTGCCAAGTCTTGACAGCATTTGTGGTTTTGTCAGATTTGCGAGCTTTTTTGTTTGCCATGTTGGACTCCATAGTAGTGGTTGAACTTGTTACTACTATGAAGCCAGAATCTTTGTACACTGCGGATCATCAGTGCCGATGATCGGCAATTTTAAATAATTTCTACTTATATATTGTTAACGCAGTTATTGCAAGCTTTTCAGCCTCATGTATATAATACACGAAGGATTTGGCAAGATTTGCGGATCATCGGCATTTTTATTTGGAGTTGGCATTTTGGCTGTGTCAGAGTCTGAGAATGGGAAGAGTGGCAAGCAATGTATATTAAACCAAGATGGTAGAGACAAATTAGATCAAAAACTGAAGGAAAAGTATGAGAATGGAGTCAATAAATCAGCACTGCATAAAGAAATAGGTACAGAACAAATAAGCTATGACACACTTTGTAAAATATTAGATAAACCTAAAAAAGCAGTAACTCGTAAATTTCTTGATATTTTATTTAGTTTTCTCGGCATTGATTTAGAGGAAAGTGACTATGACAATCCTCCAAAGCAAGAACCATCAAATGGAACAAAAAAACGAGATATCCAAAATAGGGATGATAAGCCTACTATTGAAAAGCTTAAAAACGCTTTAGAAAAATTAAACTATAAACAGCAAAAAGACTTATTTGATGATGCAATTGAGCCGTTAAAACCAGCCGCAACTTTTTTAATACACGGCAAAAAAAATTACGGGCAACAATGGTTAGTTAATTTGCTCAGATACCAACATCTACCTTTATATACAACAGATGTTTGGCAGCATAAATTGGAAATTCAGCGTCGTGACGCAAATATTGAGAACATTTGGCGAAAATTACAGACATTGCTCAATACTCAAGATTCCGCCCCACAGACTCTTGTAGATGAACTGTACAAACATTGGCAAACCCGCCCAGTAATTTTAGTTCTCTATATAGAACATATTGTTGATAATTATTTAGAAGAATTTATTAATAAGTTTTGGAAACCTTTGGTTGATATGGTAATAGCTGATTTATCAGAGTCAAAAAATAATAGATTGGTTTTGTTTTTAGTTGATAATGCAAATTCTCAAGCAAAAGTAAAAAAGTATTTGTTAGAAAAACCAGATAATAATGAATCTTACAAACCCCTAAAATTAGAACAGATAGAACATTTCAACCCACAGGATGTAGAAAGTTGGGCTGGTATCCAATGTAATTATCAACTATTCTCGCAACTTTGGAATGATTCAACATTTAACAGAGATGTAATGGCACAAATAGTGGAAAATCATACTACACCCATAGCAGTTTTCACGAAAATTTGTGAATGTTGTGATTTAAACTGGCATGATATTGAAACCACACTAGCACTATGAACAAACCACTAGACTATAAATATACAGGTAAAAAGCTGGAAAACCAGTCTTTACCAGACTCCAACGCCAATATCAGAGGACAAAAACAGTATCCTTATTTACCGGATGAAAATTTAGTAAAAGCTGTTAACCTCGCTCTTTATCTCCAGCGTCCTTTACTTTTGCAAGGTGAACCGGGTTGTGGTAAAACACTTTTAGCTCGTGCTATTGCTAGAGAATTTAAAGAAACTTTTAAAATTAAAGATAAAGAATATCCTTATTTTCCTTGGTATATTAAATCTACTACACAGGCTAAAGAAGGTTTATATATTTATGATGCTATTGGACGTTTACGTGATGCTCAATTAGTAGCGACGGTTTCTAATCAAGCAGAAAAAGCCAAAATATCGAAGCGGTGTGAAAACCCTGAAGCTTATATTACATGGGGTGCTTTGGGTAATGCTTTTCGAGAAGAAACATATCGCCCTATTATCTTAATAGATGAAATCGATAAGGCTGATATCGATTTTCCTAATGATTTATTGCGTGAACTTGATGAAGGGACATTCACAATTACAGAAACACAAACGGAAATTCCAACAAAACAACAGCCAATTGTGATTATTACTAGCAATAGCGAAAAAGAATTACCTGATGCTTTTTTGCGGAGGTGTATCTTTTATTATTTAGATTTTCCTGAAAAAGACAGGTTAATTGATATTGTTAATGCTCATTTTGATGATTCTCTGGATATGGAATTAGTCACAGCCGCAGTTGAGAAATTTATTGGATTGCGCGAGACAGGAGCGAGTAGAAGAGATGGTAAAAAAGCTAGTACCAGTGAATTACTTGATTTGATAAGTTCGCTGAAGCATTACGCCGCGAAGGAAATAAATGCCGAATTGACCACAGAAGAAATTTCACCTGATGATATCATCAAAAAAGCTTTGGCTATTATTAAGAACTTGGGCGATAATCTTCCTTTGTTGGGAACATTGCTGAAAACTAAAGATGACCAAGATTATTATAAGAAGTAATCGCAATGACTCAGCAAACCCCCCCTTTATTTGATTTATTTATGGTCATGCGAGAGGAAGCTGGTTTACCTCTGACTATTGACCAATATTATTTGCTATTAACTGCTTTGAAAGGAGGATTTGGTGTTGCTAGTCGTGAAGATTTAAAACAAATCTGTCGTTTGTTGTGGGTGAAATCAAAGTCTTCACCGCAAAGAGAACAGTTTGAGCAATGTTTTGATGGATATTTTCAAAAATATGATAGGGAAAGAAAAGCTGGAAAAGAAAAACCAGCCTCTACTTCAACGGATAATATAAAAACGGAAAAACCACCGATTACTAAACCAGAACTGCCAAAAAAGCCAGAAATTGCCGTTAAACCTATTCCTCAAATTCCCATTGCTATTAAAGGAAAGCTGCTTCGTAAAAACCCATTTATCGAAAATGAGGTCTATAAATTAAGTGCAAATGACTTTCCGGTAACGAAACGACAAATTCAGCAAAGTTGGCGTTATTTTCGTTGTCCTGTGCGCGAGGGTGCGTTAACTGAAATAGATATAGCCGCGACTATTCAAAAAGTTGGTCAAGAGGGAATTTTTTTGGAACCAGTAATGATTCCTCAAAGGATTAATCGGGCGGAATTACTTTTATTGATTGATGTTTCTAATTCGATGATTCCTTTTAATTTGCTGTCTCAGAGGTTGGTGGATAATTTACAAGGCGGGCGTTTGGGTAAAGCTGAAGTTTATTATTTTCTTAACTGTCCGGGAAATCATTTATATTTATATCCCCAGGGTTCGCAAGTAAAATCTATTGATGATTTATTACCTAAATTGCATAGTAAGCGGACTGTGGTGTTAATTGTTAGTGATGGCGGGGCGGCTCGTGGGGGCGTAAGTCCTAGTAGAATTGAATTTACGGAGGAGTTTATTAAAAAATTTGCCCGTTGTGTCCGTCATATTGCTTGGCTTAATCCTACACCGGAGGAACGTTGGGAATATACTACTGCTGAGGAGATTCTGCAATTTGTGCAGATGTTTGAACTCAATTCTTCTGGTTTGAAGGCTGCTATTCGTTCAGGTAAAGGGTAAAATAAGTTCGTAGTAAGGGCTTTAGCCCTTTTTTGTGCGGGTAAGTTACATGGAGAGGACTAAAGTCCTCACTACAAACTTTTGAATATTTATAAGGTTTATGATTAAGTCTCAAAAACAGGATAAATTTAAACATAAGCGGCTGGAATATTTTGCAAATCGCTTTAGTGAGGCGCATTTAGATTTAGCTTGTTATGGGGCTTTTCCTTTAGCGTTGACACCAGAACTTTTATATTGTTTACGCGAAAACTTTGCACCTGATGCTCCTTTTATCGCTGTTGCAGATATTTTACTGTTTCTCTGTGAAACTGTAGGTTATCAACTTTATGAACTAGATACTGAGGTACGTAATGAGTTACTTGTTTATTTAAAAAGCCGTCTAGGTGACGAAAAATTATATGAAAAACTATTGTGTAAATTATCTGATTTTATGGTGGCTTATATTCGCCAACAATTAAAGTCTAATGATTATGCTGATGAAGATTTGGGCGCAACTCCACATTGGACTGCTTTGGCTTATATTAAACCTGAAGAAGCGGTTAAGGATATTGCTGAGGAGTTGCAAAAAGCATTAAAGCAACAGCCTGGAAATTTGCTCAAGTTTTCTTCGATTATAGAGGGCTATGCTGATACTGATCCACTGTTGAAAGCTGGTTTTGAACCTTTGTTAATTTTATCTCGTGGTTTAGATGCAAAAGCACGCGGTGATGAGGAAACAGCAGAGGAAGAGTTTGCTAACTTGCGTCAAGAATATGGTAGTCAGTTGGAGATTCAAGGGGTAAAGTTTGATATTCCTTCAGATGGGAAAGGTGGGGAATTAGAGGATTTTACCTTTGATGTGGTGACTGTGAATGCTAAAGGTGAGGAAGTTAAACGGGAACTGGGTAAAGCTCAATATTTTGTGGAAAAGCTGGGGGATGGTGTGACTCTGGATATGGTGGCTATCCCTGGGGGTACATTTACTATGGGCGCTCCTGAAGGTGAGGCAACAAGTGCGGATGATGAACGCCCTCAACATCAGGTGACGGTTCCTGCTTTCTTTATGGGGAAATACCCTGTAACTCAGGCACAATGGCGAGTTGTGGCTAATTTTGAACAAGTATCGCATTCACTTGAGCCAGACCCATCGCGCTTTAAAGGAGATGATTTGCCAGTAGAAACAATAGATTGGTATGACGCGGAGGAGTTTTGTTCTAGACTAAGCAAGGCCACAGGCAAAACCTATAGTCTTCCTATTGAAGCTGAGTGGGAGTATGCTTGCCGAGCAGGTACGACAACACCATTCCACTTTGGTGAGACAATTACACCAGACTTAGCAAATTTTAACGGCAACTATACTTATGCTTCTGCGCCCAAGGGAGAATATCGTGAAAAGACCACCCCAGTTGGCAGCTTTAAATTAGCTAACGCTTTTGGGCTGTATGATATGCACGGTAATGTAAATGAATGGTGCGATTTTTTGTGGCAAGACAATATCGAGACTGATCATCAAAGCTGGCCTTTGCGCGGTGGTTCCTGGAATGACTATGCCTGGATTTGCCGTTCTGATTATAGTGAACTATACGTCCGGGGCGATGGAAGTAGCGACATAGGTTTTCGGGTTGTAGTTTCAGCCGAGAGGACTTAATTCTTTACACTCTTGCCCTCTAACACTCTAAACTTTTTCTTTTTCCCTAACCCCCGCCGAAGGCGGTCGATATTTTTTTAAAATTCAGTACGACAACTATATTGTATTATCCATAAATAGGTAAGTCTTGTCAAGTGGTCTCATTCAGTGAATAATGTGGGTTGTGAGATAGAGATTTTTGAGAGAATGCCAGATTTACCAATTATTCAACGGTATCTGAATATAAAACTGAGTTGGGTAGCTTGGTTGGTGTGAACCGAACAGTTGCTCAACTCTTTGAGAAATGCGGGTTGAATCGAATATGGAAACCTCACCCCCAGCCCCTCTCCTTGTGAAGGAGAGGGGAGATCAAGAGTTAGATATCAAGCCCTGGCGAATGGAATTCGCGGCTACACTGTTAACTGATAATAAGCCCTGGCGAATGGAATTCGCGGCTACACAGACAAAGCCCACCTGCGTGGGCTAAATTCTGAAATTGTCACAGAAAAATCCTGATAACTGTTCACTGTTAACTGATAACTGATTATGCCATGACCATGCCGCCATCAACGTTAAAGACTTGTCCGGTAATGTAGGCGGCGGCGGGGTCGGCTGCTAGGAAGCGCACCATGCCGGCTATTTCTTCTGGTTGACCGTAGCGACCAAGGGGGATATATTTCAAAATATCTTCGGTGTTGCTGAGGTTACTGGTCATGTCTGTGGCGATGAAACCAGGGGCGACGGCGTTAACTGTGATTCCACGAGAGGCTAGTTCTTTGGCGACGGTTTTAGTAAAGCCGATGACTCCGGCTTTGGCGGCGCTGTAGTTGGCTTGACCAGGATTTCCCATTTGTCCGGCGACGGAGGCAATATTTATAATCCTTCCCGAACGTTGTTTGAGCATGATTTTACTGACTGCTCTTGTACATAAAAATACACCAGTCAAATTAAGGTCTATTACGGCTTGCCAATCTTCTGGTTTCATGCGTAATAGTAAGGTGTCACGGGTAATTCCGGCGTTATTGACGAAGATATCAATGCGCTTGAATTTGTCCATGACGGTGCTAATTAGTGTATCTACTTCCTCGGCTTGGGATACGTCTGCTTGTAATGCGATCGCTTGTCCTCCATCTGCACTAATTTCTGCCACTACATTGTCAGCAGCGCCGCTAGAACTGGCATAATTAACTATTATAGTCGCTCCTTGTTTGGCTAATTCTAATGCGATCGCTCTTCCTATTCCTCTTGAAGCACCTGTAACAATAGCGACTTGCCCCTGTAAAAGTTCCATAAATTATTCCTGTTGCTTTTTCAATAACCGCGCTAATTATCTTATGGTGATTTGTGCCTATATAGCAAAGTGCTGAGTGCTGAGTTCTGAGTTCTGAGTGGGGAAAGTTCTGAGTTCTGAGTGGGTAGGGGTGGGTTTAAGTAGTGAGTCTGTGGTTCATTGAAATCTTGCGTAAACCCAGCCGTATATCAAATATCTACCTTGGGAAATAGTGGGAAATTTAGCAACAATAAAAACAAAATGATGTTACAGCGATTCTTTGAGGGACACATTACCATTAAAAGCAATCAATAAACATTTGGTGTGTGTCACATGGCTACAAAAAAACAATTCAACAGTTTTGAAGAGATGTTATCTAGTTCTGATGTCCCTGTGTTGGTAGATTTCTATGCTGATTGGTGTGGTCCTTGTCAGATGATGGTGCCAATTTTAGAAAAAGTTAACGCCCAATTACAAAATAGTTTGCGGATTGTCAAAATTGATACTGAAAAGTATTCTGCCTTAGCCACTCAGTATGAAATTAATGCTTTACCTACATTGGTATTATTTAAGCAGGGTCAGCCAGTGGAAAAAATTGAGGGTGTGATGCAAGCAGAACAATTGGTACAACATCTGAAAAATTTCATTTAAGCGGATGTAGGGCGGGTTTAATCAGGATTTCGACGAACCACAGACTCACTGCTTAAATCCGTCTCTACCCACTCAGCACTCAGCACTTTGCTATATAATATCGCTGGCGGAAGTATATCAAAAAACATGGTACGGCTTTTTGTGACGGTGATTTTGCTGGCGTTATTGACTGCTTGTGGAAGTATTGGACTGCTACCAACTACCAAGTTAGTCCAAAAAGCGATCGCATTCCAAGTTGAGCAAACTCAGCAGCAACTTAACCAAAAACTGGATCTAGATTTCCAAAGTTTTGAAATTAAACGCTTAAAAATTCGGCAGGAACAACCCCTGACTATTCAAAATTTACCAGCTTTCCGGGTGCGGGGAACCTACGATTTAATTTTTAATCTCCCCAAAAGACAGTTGAGACGACTGCAACAACCCTTTGAAGTTTACCTCCAAATTCAGCAAGAAGGTAAAACCTGGCGCTTGCTACTTCCTGAACGGGATAGCAAAGACACTCAACAAACTTGGCGTAGCTATTTAATTCTCTGATGTGATGTGCAGCTAAAAAAACTATCATAAGCTTTACCGTAGAAACTCTAATGCGTAGCCATGATTGAGGTGATAATTTTAGCAGGGATGAAGCAAAATGAATTTCAGTTTTTTTATCAATTCTATTGTGGTAATTATTCTGGCAGTTCTGCTGGGTTTTGGCGGATTGCAATGGTTTCAAATACCTGCGGGTAACTTCCTTGATTGGGTAATTGGTGGTGCAAGTTTTTGGTGGTTATTAGTGATTGTAACTGTACCTTGGAGTGTACATTTTCAAGCTAAGGAAGTTTTAGCAGAAGCAGCACAATCTAGGGAAAAAGAAATTCCTGTAGACGAAAAGCAAGTTAATTATGTCAAAGTTTTAGCCAAGCGATCGCTCTGGATAGCCATTGGTTTACACTTAATTTCAGCAGTTGGTCTTTATACTCTTGCCGCTACTGGGATCAGCGCTGTGGGATATATCAGTTCTGGTGCGGCTTTATTATTAACCATTCTACGTCCAGCTATCCGCGCCTACGAATATTTATATGCACGGCTAAGGATGATTCGCCAAGAATTTCAATATCCCCGTGAGGACGTGATGGAACTCCGCAATCGCTTTTATCAATTAGAGGAGACAGTTAAACGCTTAGAAGAACAACTTAATCCCCAACTAGATAATTCATTACCCGCAAATCAAAAACGCTTCACGAACGAAACGCGCACAGGTTTAGCCAGAATAACTGCTACTTTAGAAGAATTACGCGCCACAAATCAAGTAGAACATGAACGTCTAGCCAGAGAAGCCAGAAGCGCGATCGCTCAACTTTCCACCGATGGACAATTTCTCGATCATGTCCGGGAAATCATCCGTTTTTTCAAAACAGCATGATCCGCATTCAAAATTCAAAATTCAAAATTCAAAAATAACTAGGAAAATTCTTAGGACTCGGTAGATTATCTCAAACGCAAGCCGCAGGGCGGAAGTCAAAAGTCAAAAGTCAAAATTATCCTCATGCCAATCCTGGACTAGACGAAGTAGCCAACGAAGTTTACCACGTAGTCCGAGATTGGATTATTCAACATTTAAACAGATCCTCCGTCACCTTAATTTAGCCCATTAAAAACTACGTTGCCGAAGCTCCTCCGAACTACGAACTACGAACTACGAACTACGAATTACAAAAGTCTTGCCGATTCATACAATCGTTTCATCATTGCTAATATTTTTATACCATAGTCCAAATCTACTGACCAGCGCCCAGAAAGCTGATAAATTGATGGCGCAATTCCACGGGTAATAAAGCGAAATCTTGGATCTACAACTGCATTGACCAAAGGTTCTAAACTAGCGTAAGCTTTTAAATGTTGAATATGCGCTCTCACACCAATTCTGGCACTAGAAAAAGACGCAACTTCCGCACCACCACCAATAGAACCTAAACCAGCAAAATTATTTTGCTCAGGTCTAACATCGCTGCCAAAACGTAAAAATCCTGTTTCTAAACACATTTGACAGAAAGCAATATCATAGTTAACACCCTCGGCATTACCTTCTTCTCGATACAATTTAGGGATGTCAGGGAAAGTCAGCAAACCATTTTCATTATTATTTCTCAGGAATAATTGTAATTCTATTTCTGAAGTATTTCCCCGTGACATAACCCGGTCAAGTTGATCAGCGCACACTAATAAATTTGAGCGTAAACTAACTGTACGAGTTGCAGCATCCCAACCAATAGCTACATTAAAATCTCTCAAATCGACTGCTTTAATATAAACAATTCTCCGATAACTAATCCGGTTAACAGTAGGGGATCTAGATAAATCAATTCGTAGCTGATCTACTAAATCAATAGGAATGTAGGAATTACCATTAACTAATATTCCTTGCTCGGCGTATTTTTGCCCATTAATATCAATATTAATTGGTGGATAATTTGGTTCAACAGGAGTTACAGGTGCTGTACTAGGGTCAATTACCCGACTCCAGGATGCTAGACCATCGGCAATTCCCAAAGCAAAGTCACGGCGACGATTTTGCAACAAAGCCCGATCTTCGGGACTACTCAGAAAGCCTACTTGCATTAACAAAGAAGGAATAGTGATTTGGCGACAAAATGCCAAACTCCCCAACCCGCTATCTGTATCTGGCCTAACTCCCCGATTTGGTAACTGAGTCACACGGCGCAAAAGCCCCATTAAGACCAATTCGCCATTAGTTTTACGTTCCTGGTTATTGGCGATGTAGTAGACACCCGCACCGCGCACAGAGGGACTGCTAGCAGTATCTGCATGAATTTCTATGGCGACATCTACCCGACGACCACGAGAATTAATCCAAGCAATAGTTTGGGCGGCGCTGAGGTCATCAGGAACTGCTAAAACATCAAAACTTCTCGCCCGCAATTCTGTTACAATCAAATCCCGCAGCAAAATCATTTCTCTGGCTTCGCTTGTGCCACCTGCTATGGAGCCTGGATCGATGCCTCTTGCTTCTCTGCCTCCGTGAGCTGCCGAAATAAAAATACGTCCCATCCTCGGTGTTTCCTCGAAAAATTAAGCTGAAGCAATTTTATACAGGATTGTTGACTTAGCAACAACAATATAATATCTATCAGTTGGTTAACTCACAGCAGTTATCACTACCAAGCAATGGACTAAAATGCAAATTCCCCGCTTGCACCCAGACACAATTGAGGAAATTAAACAACGTGCTGATATTGTTGATGTCGTTTCAGACCACGTAGTTTTACGCAAGCGTGGTAAGGATTTTGTGGGTTTGTGTCCTTTCCATGATGAAAAAACCCCCAGTTTTACAGTCAGTCAATCTAAGCAAATGTACTTTTGCTTTGGCTGTCAAGCCGGGGGAAATGCCATTAAGTTTTTAATGGATGTGGGAAAACAATCTTTTGCAGAGGTGGTGTTAGATTTAGCTCGACGTTATCAAGTACCTGTGCAAACCCTCGCACCAGAACAACGTCAAGAGTTACAGCGTCAAATTTCTCTGCGCGAACAGTTATATGAGGTTTTGGCTTCTACTGGACAATTTTATCAACACGCCCTCAGACAAAGCCAAGGACAAAAAGCATATCAGTATTTGCAATCGGAACGCCAATTAAAGGAAGAAACTATTCAGCAGTTTGGCTTAGGTTATGCACCCGCAGGTTGGGAAACTCTACATCGCTATCTGGTAGAAGATAAGCATTACCCAGTGCAATTGGTGGAAAAAGCCGGGTTAATTAAGCCCAGGAAGGAGGGAAGTGGGTATTATGATGTTTTCCGCGATCGCCTAATGATTCCCATTCGCGATATCCAAGGGCGGGTAATTGCTTTTGGTGGGAGAACTTTATCTGAAGAACAACCAAAGTATTTAAATTCACCAGAAACCGAGCTTTTTAGTAAGGGAAAAACTTTATTCGCCCTGGATCACGCCAAAGACGGTATTTCTCAACTAGATCAAGCTGTAGTAGTAGAAGGATATTTTGATGCGATCGCCCTCCATGCTGCGGGTATTAATAACGCTGTGGCTTCTCTAGGTACAGCTTTAAGCATTGAACAAGTCCGGTTAATTCTACGCTACACCGAATCGAAAGAATTGATACTCAACTTTGATGCTGACAAAGCCGGGATAAATGCAGCAGAACGCGCCATTGGGGAAATTGCCGAACTAGCATACAAAGGCGAAGTGCAACTGAAGATTCTGAATGTACCTGATGGCAAAGATGCTGATGAGTTTCTGAAAACTCATGGCTCATCCGACTATAAGGTTCTAGCAACTACAATAGCTCGGATATCAGCACTACGTAAATATAGATATAGGAATATAGATGAGCTGTCTGCGACTGAGCGTAAAGAACTCCTTGATAGCGCTCCACTTTGGATAGATTGGCAAATCCAGCAAATCATGAAGAACCGCGACTTGAGACAGGCTACAGATTTTCAAGCAGTTTCTCAAGAATTTGTAAAAATACTTAAAAAAATTGAGAATAAAGATACACGTGATTATTATGTTTTCCACTGTGCTGAAATATTAAGTTTAAGAGATGCCAGCCAGATACCACTACGAGCAGAAAATCTCTTAACTCAAATTGCACCAACTACGGCGATAAGAAATAAACCTCTATCTGGGAAGAAAAAATGGGATAGTCGCAAATCTCTTCAGTCACCAATCCCAGGGGATAAAAGTCTTTTAGAATTAGCCGAAGGTTTACTATTACGAATTTATCTGCACTGTCCCGAACAGCGTCAAACTATTTTCAACACCTTAGAAGAAAGAGATTTAGAATTTAGCTTTTCTCACCATCGATTATTGTGGCAGAAAATTTTAGAATCCACAGGAGAAGAGGTAGAAATTATATCTAGTTTACAAGATAGATATTTAGAATTATCAGCAGAAATCGAATCAATTTCCCATTTATTTCATTTGAACGAGAAAAGTCAGAAAGAAATATTGCGGACACCCCAAGTAGTTCAAGCTACTGTTGCTTGTATGGAGAGAGTATTAATAGAAAAGCGCTATCGGTACTTCTTAGAACTTTGGGAACAAACCGATCCCGAAGCCGAACCAGAAAAATGGCAATCATATTATCAGTCTTTTTACAACGAAAAAATGCGACTACAAGAATTAGATCGCCAACGCCAATTTTCCATTACAGATTTGCTTTAATTTAATCATTTAACTAGGTATATCATGTCCATTTAATTAGTCATGATTACCATAATCATGTCACCCCACCCCCAACCCCTCCCATATCAAAGGTTTATCCTTTTCCTCCCCCCGTTGCGGGGGGATTGAGGGGGGTGCGAGGAGGGGAGATAAAGCAAAAGTTTGGCAGGTTTTCGTGTTTCGTAAGTATTCAACCAGACTTGATAGTATTAGCACTCTTGCCAAATTTTAAATTATAAGTTAAAACTTACACAACTTTAAAATAAATATAACTAAAAAATATACAGAATCCCTTGAGTGATTATGTGTAGCTTTTGCATGATAATATTATTTTTCTAAAAAATGTCATTATTTACCAACTTACTAAATTTGCATTCAGCAAATAAACCACTTGAAGATTTTTTCACAGAAATTATTGCTTATTTTCTAGATATCAATCACGATATTTTAATCGCTTGGCTCAAACATGAATCAATTATTAATAATGAAAATGAAATAAATATTAACCTTTTAACTCAAGAATCCTATCAGCCACTTAAACATCATCATAGCGGTAGTAAACCTGATATTGTCATTAAATTAGAACATGATAATCAGACAGATATCATATTTATTGAATCGAAAATTGGTTCTACTGAAGGATGGGAACAATTAAAAAGGTATGCTGAGATTTTGAGTAGTTTATCATATCCTCAACAGCGAACTCTAATTTACATCACTCGTGATTACGAACCAAAGGAAGAAATTGAAAAATTACTCCCACAATTAACCCCAAACGTAAAATTTTTTCAATTGAGGTGGTATCAGTTTTATAGCTTCTTGAAGAAGTACGAAACGGATACTTTGGCTAAAGAAATATTAACCTTTATGGAGATTCACAGAATGTCTCATACTAATCAGCTTTCATCTGTTGATTTATTGACAATGGTCAATTTCAACAAAACTCTGAATTTTATGAAATCTACTCTCAGCGAAGAAGTAGAAAAAGAATTTAATATGGCTTTTGGCAATGTCACTAAAGGCGCAGCAAGTATGACTCAATGGACATCGGTTAAGAGATATATTATCTATAACCGTTTTGATAGTTGGAATTGTTGGTGTGGTCTGGGATATTTTAATTTAAACCCAGAAAATTTGACTGAATATCCATATTTAGGTATATGCTTAGAAGTTTCTCCTGGTTTTAAAGAACGTCTAAAATTTGTTGAAGTAATGCAGGAAGTAGTTAATAAATATCCTAATAAATGGACTTCTTATAATCTAACTATTGCTCCAGGATGGTCTAGCATTTCTTATCGCAAAAGCCTACAAGAATTTTTATCTCAAGAAGACCAACTATCTGTTATTAAATCGTTTTTTATAGAATCTATTCATGAACTGCAAAATATTCAACATTATTTTGATTTTCATTGGAAGGTTGTAAGTACGGATGAAGCTTCTAAAGAGGAAGAATAGATAAGTAGCTCAAACTTAAAAAACGTAATACCTAGTCAAAATTTTATGTTTAATTATGTTGACCTATTTATCTCAAATAAGCAATCATCCCTTGCCAATATATTAAAATAAAAATAACCCTGTATGCCTTAGCTGTTATGAGCCTAACTACTGCTAAACACTTCACTATAGATGAATATCACCGTCTGGCAGAACTCGGCTTCTTCTCAGAGAATGACCGAGTTGAACTAATTGAAGGAGAAATAGTCCAGATAGTTGCTAAAGGTACACCACACTCTGTTTGTGAAACACTTTTATTTAGGGAGTTAATCAAGCTTGTAGCAGACAGCGCTTTAGTCCGAGGTCAACAACCAATTATCATCTCCGAACAAAGTGAACCTGAACCAGATATAGCCATTGTACGTAATGTTGATGATAATTATCTTTCGGCTCATCCTCAGCCATCTGATATATTGCTGGTAATTGAGGTTGCTGATTCCTCTTTAAAATATGACCAAGAGATAAAGTTACCGCTTTATGCAAAGGCAGGTATTACTAATTATTGGATATTTAATTTAGTAGATAATTATCTAGAGTGCTATAGTGAACCTTATCAAGATTTACAAGATAAATTTGGCTATCGCCGCAAGTTAATTTTCTTGCCTAATGAGACAGTGAATCTGTCCGTTTTCCCTGATTTAGTTTTAGATTTATCTCAGGTATTTCCTAAAAAGTAAATGATAAAAATTCCATGTATATGAAGAAATATAATTTAAACGTAGAGTATGTTATGCCGTAGCTATCGCACCTTAAATTATTGATACTGAGTGCAGCCGAGGTCAAGAGGACTAAAGTCCTCACTACAAACCTTTAATAAAGAATGTAGGGACAATTGATCAATTATCCCTACAAAGTTTCTGGAAAACGCATATTCAGTTGTGGTTTAATCTTAAGACAATCCCACCAACTTAGCGCTTAACTCCCACATCCGTTCAGCTTTATCATCATCGCTGGCTTCATTGGAAACCTCTTGCAGAAAAGACTTGCCATTTTTCTTTTGTCTATTTCCCCAACTCCAATAAGCACCAGATTGATTATACTGAGGATCGCTGACAACTTCCGCCACGCGATCGCCTGATTCTTCCTCAGTCACAAAGCCCCCGGTAATATATCTTTGGAAAAGTGGGAAAATCTTCTGAAACAACGGATAATGATTTCTAAATAAAGCAGTTGTCGCCACACAACCAGGATAAAGAGAGCTAAAAGTGATACCGTGTGACTCATGATAGCGCCGATGTAGCTCCCTCATCGTCAACACATTACACACCTTACTATCCTTGTAAGCCTTGACAGGTTCAAACTTCTTACCGTCAATCATCGCAATCGGTTCTTTAAAACCTTCGGCAAAACCCTTCAAATCGCCCAAATCTGGACGGGGTGGAATCTTCCCTCCCAACTCCTTGGGATTGTGGGTAACAGTTCCCAAAATCACCAGCCTTGGCTCAGAAGCAGGTGAATTTTTCAAATCTTCCAAAAGCAGGTTACACAGCAGGAAATGACCAAGGTGATTTGTCGCCACACTTAACTCAAATCCTTCCGGGCTTCGCAATGGCTCCTTGATTAAAGGCATATAAATAGCCGCATTGCACACCAAAGCATCCAAGGAATTACCACTGGCTCTAAAATCCTTCACAAAATGCCGAACACTCTCTAAAGAGCCTAAGTCAATGTGCATGACTGTGTAGCTGTCCGGCTCCATCCCTAAAGATTTGGCTGCATTTTCCGCCTTGGATAAATTCCGACAGGCCATCACCACGTGCCACCCCTTTTGGGAAAGCGCTCTCGCGGCTTGCAAACCCACCCCAGAGGAAGCGCCCGTGATTACGACTGTTGACTTCTGATCTTGTGCCATTTTATTAAAATTGCATGAATCGTCTTGTGACATCTTTGATAATCTCTAATGATCTCATATCACAGAGCCATCAAGTTTTAATTTTTGAAAAGACAATTACCCTGTTCCCTACGGACAAAATAACGTATCCCTGGTATCTCTTCCAGTCACGGGATTAGTACCTTTAGCAAGTTGGCACAATTTTTTTTCCTCATCCTGGCGCAGCAAAATATCAGTAAAATCTGCGCCATCAATAATCGCACCATCAAATCTAGCGTTAGAAGCAAACGCACCTTCTAAAATCGCGTTAGTCAAATTAGCTTTAATCAGTCGTGCTGAATCTAAAGTAGCAAATGACAAATCAGCACTTTCCAAATTTGCCGATTCTAAATTTGCCGCAAAAAAACTGACACCACGCAAATTAGCATGGTTAAAGTCACTATAGCGGAGATTAGCTTTGGTAAAACTAGAGTCTGTTAAATCACGTCCTGAAAAATCAGCCTCTATCAAAATCTCTTTGTTATATTCCAGGGCAAAAGCTGGGGGCGTATACCCAAAAATTGCAATCATGCCAACTATTACCCAAAGCAATACACTGAGTATACTGGCTCCAATTCGATTATTTAATCTAGTATTCATCATATTTTTTAACCAATGGCGAACCCTCCTCCCTCTCATTATCCCGATATTGGTGAATTAGGAGAAGACCTCGTAGCACAATGGTTACACTCTACAGGCTGGAGGATTCTGCATCGGCGCTTTTCTAGCCGTTGGGGAGAAATCGATATTATCGCCCAGCTTGACGAAAAACAGCCCTTTGCTAACCAATTACCCCAAGTAGCATTTGTGGAAGTGAAAACCCGTAGTCAAGGAAATTGGGATGCAGGAGGTAAAAGTGCTATTACACGACAAAAGCAGGCAAAAATTGGGCGAACAGCGACAATATTTTTAGCTGAGTATCCTGAAAAAGCTGATTACTTGTGTCGTTTTGATGTTGCTATTGTCTACTGTCGGCAAATCTCAAAACAGCAGACTGATATGACCTTGACTTCAGAAGCTCTAGCTAGTTTATCAGCAGATAGATACCAATTGTATCTGCAAGAATATCTACCAGGAGCTTTTGACTGTGCAATTGATAGCTGATGAGTCTTTTGAAATCTCAATTTGGCTGCATTAGCCACAAAATTAGCAATTATCTGATAGCAGCGCTCCAAGTTAACGCAATTAAGCCAATGTTTCTGGACAGTAACCCAGCCCCCGCACAAATTGTTGACGGAATGCTTCAATTTCTCCTCTCTCTGGGCTACCATGAGAAACAATTGCGACTTGATAGCGACGCATTACGTCTACAGGGCTTTGTCCGGCCTGTAAACTCCAAAGAGCCATTTGCACCCGCATCGGTGGCTTATAGCTAATTCCTAATTCATTGAGAAAAGCGCGAAAGTCACCATCTTCTTGGGAGGAAAGTTCTTCTGAGAATTTTATCCTCACTACCCAGCCATCAATTTGATGAATCACGGTAACGAAAGAAACAGGCATCTGGGGTCTGGCGTGCAGATGTTGTACAATTCTCAGCGTGAGACTGGCATTTGCCAGGTAATATAAATATTCCATAGTTGCTGCTTGGGATCAAAGCCCATCCTACATTTCTATCTTCGTCAATAGATCGGTGTTCCCGGTAGGGTAAAAGCCCCCGTTTTTATATGGGGAGGTTTACCCAATTTTGATCATGATTAATGTTTCCCTGTGATGCCAATTGACGTTGAAACTGTGTATATTCAATATACTTCAGTGATAAATATCACTCTTTTATTGAAGAGACATGACAAAAGTTACAGAGTCTTGAAAGAAAACGCCCAAATATACCAAGAGTGTAAACGCTGATTTTTTTAATGCCTCAAAGATATATTCAGTACATTTACATTAAAGGGCGTTATATCTTTAACATTTTATAAATCCATTATAAATTGTAAATCGATGTAACGGCAACCTTTAGGAAGGGGTAGAGATGAAACTTCTTTTTTGTAGTTAAAATTCCAATTTTTAACTGAGTATTCAATCACAAACCCATTGAATATAACATTACACGGTCATACAGCTTATCAGGTAAAAGATGCCTAAGTAGGACGGCAATTTTAGCGTCTCGACCCACCACATAGCGTGTCTTTGGTTGCTTTGCGGTCAGCGCCTGAACAACAATTTCAGCTACTGAATCCGGCGAAATTCCCCCAGATGCTATAGTTCCGACTCTTTTACGGACAGCACTCATAGCTTCGCCATAAAGTGTTTCTGCTGATTGTGGGAGGTTTTTCCGGGCTGTGTCCACTTGCATAAAGGACTTTTGCCAAATTGGGGTAGCGATCGCACCTGGTTCTATAATTGAAACTGAAATTCCCCAGGGGCGCAACTCCATACGCATGACATCGGTTAGTGCTTCCAGGGCAAATTTTGAAGCATTGTAAGCTCCTAGAAACGGTGCTGCGCTTCTACCACTAATGGAACCCATATTCACAATTCTACCCTGACCCTGGCGTAATAAACCCAGAAATCCTTGAGTAACAGCTAATTGTCCGGTGACATTAACATTCATCTGTTGTTGAAATTCAGCAATTGGGAGTAATTCTAAGGGACTGGGAACAGCAATACCGGCGTTATTTACTAAACCTAAAATTCCCCTATCACCAACTACATTTGTTACCGTTGCAACTGCACTTTGAATCGATTCGTAGTCAGTCACATCTAAAAAGATTGATTTCAGCTTTGGTGATGCTTGTTCTTGAAGTTTTTCAGCATCCTCATCTTTACGCACACCAGCAAACACAAAATATCCCAATTTGTCTAAAAGCAAAGCACAAGCCGCACCAATCCCTGTTGACGCTCCTGTGATGACAATTGTATTTTTATTTCCTGGAAGCATGACTTTCCTCAGCACATTAATCTGTCAGAGTTGATATCAGACCCTGAGAACATTGGAAAATTCAAAATCCTATAATCCTGGTGACTTGAACCGAGATGCTCATATCTTGCGATCGCGTAGCTTATCCGCAGGACTCAGATTTAAGAATGCTATAATATCTTAACTATAAAGTCACTAGTCCATAACAAATGTAGCAAAGATATCTTTTGCCAGAATATCAAAGTGCTTCATTTTAGATCATAAAAATACCAATAGCCCCTGACAAAAAGTAACACAATTGTGCTTTTTGCACTTAAAACAGTTGATAGTCAAGAGTCATCACACCCACAGAATTTACGCAAGTGTCAAAAAAATTTTTATTTTTTGCTTGTAGTAAGGGCTGAAGCCCTTATTAAGAGGACTAAAGTCCTCACTACAAACTTAAAATAATATGCCAGTTACGTAACTCCTAACCCATTAAGTTAGAGACTCAGAACCAATTACATCTCTTAACTGATAACTGTTAAAATTGTTCCACCCCGGCAAACTGTTTCATACTGACAGCATTTGCAGCTTCACCACAAGTGCGGGGTGTGGGGAATATCTTATCAGGATTTGCCAAACCCTTGGGATTAAAAACTTGCCTTACCCATTGCATACTTTCTAAATCAGCAGGGCTAAACATATCAGGCATATAGCATTTTTTATCTGCACCAATGCCATGTTCACCAGAAATACTACCGCCTACTTTTACACAAAGTTTGAGAATTTCCCCACCAACCTCCTCAACTTTCTCTAATGCTCCTGGGACAGAATTATCAAATAAAATTAAAGGGTGGAGATTACCATCACCAGCATGAAACACATTGGCAATTGTATAACCAAACTTTTTACTTAACGCTTCAATTTCCTGCAAAACATAAGTTAATTGTGTGCGAGGAATTACACCATCCTGAACATAATAATCAGGGCTTAAATGCCCCGCAGCAGCAAAGGCAGCCTTGCGACCTTTCCAAAGTTTTAAGCGAGTTTCTAAGTCACTAGCAGAAGTTACATTACGCGCGCCATTCTTTTTACAAATTTCCGCCACACGTTGTTTATTTACTTCAACTTCCACATCTAAACCATCAATTTCTACTAATAAAATCGCCGTAGCATCGCGAGGATAACAATTTGTAGCTACAACATCCTCAACTGCATTGATGCTAACGTTGTCCATCATTTCCATACCACCCGGAATAATTCCGGCGCTGATGATATCAGAAACACTTGCCCCAGCCGCTTCTACACTGGTAAAATCTGCTAATAAAACACAAATTGACTCAGCACTTTTGAGAATTCGCAGAGTAATTTCTGTAGCAATACCCAGAGTACCTTCAGAACCCACAAATACACCCGTTAAATCATAACCAGGCATTTCTGGTACTTGTCCACCTAAATCCAGAATTTCCCCTTCAGGGGTGACAATTTTTAAGCCTAAAACGTGGTTAGTCGTCACACCGTATTTGAGACAATGCACCCCCCCAGAGTTTTCCGCCACATTACCCCCAATTGAGCAGATAATTTGGCTAG
>NZ_JAYGHH010000001.1:76335-120880 GCF_034931045.1 Nodularia sp. UHCC 0506 | reverse complement strand
GGGTCTGGTGCATAATAAAATCCCGCCCCACTAACAGTTTGCGTTACCCAGCTATTAATGACTCCTGGCTGTACGACAATGCGCTGATTATCTAAATCAACGTTGAGAATTTGCCGCATTAAGGAAGTGACTATCAACACCGAATCTTCTGAAGGTAAAGCACCACCAGATAAACCAGTACCAGAACCACGGGCGATAAAGGTTACAGAGTACTTATTGCATATCTTCACCAGTTCGGCAATTTGTTCTGTAGTTCTGGGCAAAACTACCACAGCCGGACGTTGACGATAACTAGTTAAGCCATCGCACTCATAGGTGATGAGTTCTTCCCGACGTTGCACTACACCATTTTTTCCAACTACAGCCTCAAATGCTTTAATAATAGGTTTCCAGTTGTATTGCTTTTTCTCTTGGATAAGCATAGTTTTTTATAGTTAGAGGTAGATATATCACCATTGTGACAAGAATACTGCTTTAGGGGAAGGCATAGCTATGCTGACCGCAGCAACATCACAAATCAATTAACCTAGAAATAACGCTCTCAAATAGTGGATAAAATTATGGTTGAGCAAATTCTCATCGATACAGATGATTTTTATGTGCCAGATGCCAACCTACTAGTTACCGAAGATGATACACCTGTGGACAATTTCGCATCTGCCAAACAACAACGCTTATTAGTCGGTTCTCTTTTTAGTTCTTTACAAAATCAAACTTTTTTAGCTGAGGCTAATGTGGGTGTTTACTACACAGACCTTCAGCCCCCCATTGTACCAGACGTTTTTCTGAGCTTAGATGTCCAAATTCCAGAAAAGTGGTGGGAAAAACACAATCGTTGTTATATGGTTTGGCGTTTTGGTAAACCTCCAGAAGTGGTAATGGAAATTGTCTCTAATAAAGAAGGTGATGAATTAGGCAAAAAGTTAGAAATTTATGAACAAATGCGGGCGAGTTACTATATTGTCTATGACCCAAATCGGCAATTAGGAGAACAAGCATTACGAATTTATGAACTCAGGGGAAGGCGTTATTTTGAAACTTCAGAAACTTGGCTAGAACAAGTAGGTTTGGGTTTAACTCTGTGGTCAGGTGCATTTGAAGGTAGACAAGATAACTGGTTGCGCTGGTGCTACCAAGATGGAACTATTCTACCTACTGGAGATGAACGGGCTGAACAAGCCGAACAACGCGCCCAATTGTTAGCAGAAAGACTCAGGGCTATGGGCATAGATCCTGATACTGTTTAGAAACGGTATCTAACTTTAATCAATTAAGCTAGAAATAACGCTCTTAAATAGTGGATAAAATTATGGTTGAGCAAATTCTCATCGATACAGATGATTTTTATGTGCCAGATGCCAACCAGCTAGTTACCGAAGATGATACACCTGTGGACAATTTCGCATCTGAAAAACAACAACGCCTCTTGGTTGGCTCTCTTTACAGTTCTTTACAAAATCAGACTTTTTTAGCAGCCGCTAATGTGGGTGTTTATTATGCCTACAGAAAGCCTCCCATTGTCCCTGATGTTTTATTTAGCTTAGATGTCCAAATTCCTGAAAAATGGTGGGACAAGCAAAATCGTTGTTATATGGTTTGGGAGTTTGAAAAACCTCCAGAAGTTGTAATGGAAATTGTCTCTAATAAAGAAGGTGATGAATTAGGCAAAAAGTTAGAAATTTATGAGCAAATGCGGGCGAGTTACTATATTGTCTATGACCCCAATCAGCAATTAGGAGAACAGGTAATACGGATTTATGAACTCAGGGGAAGGCGTTATTTTGAAACTTCAGAAACTTGGCTAGAACAAGTAGGTTTGGGTTTAACTCTGTGGTCAGGGGAATTTGAAGGTAGACAAGATAATTGGTTGCGCTGGTGTTACCAAGATGGAACTATTTTACCTACTGGAGATGAACGGGCTGAACAAGAAAAGCAACGGGCTGAACAAGCTGAACAACGCGCCCAATTATTAGCAGAAAAACTCCGGGCTATGGGTGTAGATCCTGATACTGTTTAGAGGCTTTGTAGAGATGTTTTATCAAATGTCTCTACACATTCTTGGTAAATTCTTCCACTCGTCGCCAAACCTTTTCTAACAAATCAGGATCATCTGCATCAAACCACTCAATTTTGGGATATGCTTTAAACCAAGTTCGTTGTCGCTTGGCAAATTGTCGCGTATGCAAAACCGTTAATTCTTTGGCTGAATCCAAAGAAATTTCACCTGCTAAATATTGCCTGATTTCTTGATATCCTAAAGTGTTTAACAAAGGTAAATCAGCACCATATTTTTCACAAAGATACTCGACCTCAGCCACTAAACCATCCGCTATCATTTGTTCTGTGCGTTTGTGAATGCGTAGTCTTAATTTATCTACCTCACAATCTAAACCTATTTGCAAAATCGGATAATCTGGGGGGTTTTCTCCTTGCTGCTGGGAGATTGGGCAACCAGTAATATAAAATACTTCTAATGCTCGTAAAGTTCGCACAGTGTCATGAGAATGAATCTTCTGGGCTGCGATCGCATCAACTTGTTGTAGTATTCCATACAGCGTCGTTTGTCCTAAAGATTGCAGTTGCGATCGCAATTCCTGATTTGGTGCAACTCTAGGAATTTTCATCCCTTGTACAATAGAACGTATGTATAAACCCGTACCACCGACTAACAATAATGGTGCAACAGGAAGAGTCTGAATGAGATTTTGCGTTTGTTCCTGATAGTCTGCTACCGTCATGATATCTGTGGGATTGCAGATATCTATTAAATAATGTGGGACTAATCTTTGCTCTGCTAATGTTGGTTTAGCTGTACCAATATCAAATTCTCGGTACACCTGACGAGAATCGGCACTAAGAATGACAGAACTTAGCTGTGTAGCCAAATTCAATGCCAAGCCTGATTTACCGGTTGCCGTCGCCCCACAAATTACAATCAATTTAGTCATTAGTTATTGGTCATTGGTCATTGGTCAACACTTCCCACACTCTTGGCTCTCTCGTAAAGCTTTTGTGATAAAATCTTAAGGCTTTTATCTGGTTTTTGCTTAGGGGCAATTACACCCCTGCTATTAAGTTAATTTTTATGACAAGTATTTGATGCAGAAGTGTTGTTTAATTGAACTTTACTCTTCGGTTCTCTTATACAAAACAGATATAGTACCGAAGCAATCTATAAGAATTTGAAATTTTTAGGCAATCAATTCAAAAAACTTATGGGGTTACATCCCCTATATAAACTTCTCACAAAATTGCTCTACAGTCGCCAGTAAGCCTTTTGTGTTAGAATTTTGGTGTGTTTTGACTTTTTTGTTTTTGGGCGACTTTAAACCCACGCATCAGGAGAATTTTCATGACGAGCAGTTACAGTGCCGATCAGATTCAAGTTCTGGAAGGTCTGGAAGCCGTCCGCAAACGGCCAGGGATGTACATCGGGACTACCGGGCCGCGAGGACTCCACCATTTAGTCTATGAGGTGGTAGATAACTCTATTGATGAAGCTTTAGCGGGTCACTGTACTCACATAGAAGTGGATATCAATGCTGATGGTTCGGTGACTGTCACAGATGATGGTCGGGGTATTCCTACCGATACTCACTCACGGACTGGTAAATCGGCTTTAGAAACCGTGTTAACAGTACTACACGCCGGTGGTAAGTTTGGCGGTGGTGGTTATAAGGTTTCAGGAGGATTACACGGGGTCGGTCTTTCTGTGGTTAACGCCTTGTCAGATGTCCTGGAAGTAACAGTTTGGCGAGATAATAAGGTTCATGTCCAGCGCTATGAACGCGGTGTACCAGTGACTGAACTGCAAACCAAGCCGGAAAAAGGGAACAGAACTGGAACCTCTATCAAGTTCAAGCCAGATAGCCAAATTTTTATCAATAGCGTTGAGTTTGATTACATCACAATCGCGGGTCGCCTGCGGGAGTTGGCTTATCTGAATGCAGGTGTCAAAATTATCTTTGGCGACCACCGTTTAGAATTGCTGAAAAGCGATACACCCAGAATCGAAACCTACGAATATAAGGGTGGGATTAAAGAATATATCGCTTACATGAACCGTGAGAAGCAACCACTGCACGAAGAAATTATTTATGTGCATGGGGAACGCAATAATGTACAAGTGGAAGTTTCTTTACAATGGTGTACTGATGCTTACACAGATAACGTGCTGGGTTTTGCGAATAATATTCGTACCGTTGACGGTGGTACTCACCTCGAAGGTTTGAAGGCGGTTCTGACTCGGACTTTAAATGCGATCGCCCGTAAGCGCAATAAAATTAAAGAGCATGAATCTAACCTCAGTGGTGAACACGTCCGAGAAGGTTTAACAGCCGTCATTTCCGTTAAAGTCCCAGACCCAGAATTTGAAGGACAAACCAAAACCAAACTCGGTAATACTGAAGTTCGCGGTATTGTTGATTCCTTAGTGGGAGAGGTTCTCAGCGAATACTTAGAATTTCATCCAGGAATCGCTGACTCGATTTTAGATAAAGCTATTCAAGCTTTTAAAGCCGCAGAAGCCGCCCGTCACGCACGGGAGTTAGTCCGACGCAAATCTGTACTGGAATCTTCGCCATTACCCGGTAAGTTAGCAGATTGTAGTTCTCGTGACCCTGGTGAGTCAGAAATCTTTATTGTGGAAGGTGACTCCGCAGGTGGAAGTGCGAAACAAGGACGCGATCGCCGCACCCAAGCTATCCTCCCCCTCCGTGGTAAAATCCTCAACATCGAGAAGACCGACGACGCGAAAATCTACAAAAATAATGAAGTCCAATCCTTAATCACCGCCCTGGGCTTAGGCGTGAAAGGCGACGAATTCGACTCTACACAACTGCGTTATCACCGCATCGTGATTATGACTGACGCTGACGTAGATGGCGCGCATATTCGGACACTGTTGTTAACTTTCTTCTATCGATATCAGCGCGCACTGATTGAACAGGGTTTCATATATATTGCTTGTCCTCCACTATTTAAAGTAGAACGAGGAAAGAATCATGAATACTGCTATAGCGAACGTGAATTGCAACAGTACCTGGGGACACTTCCTAGCAATGCCAACTACAACATTCAACGCTTCAAAGGTTTGGGGGAAATGATGCCTCAACAACTCTGGGATACTACTATGAATCCAGAATCTCGGAAAATGAAGCAAGTAGAAATTGAAGATGCTGCCGAAGCTGATCGTATTTTTACCATTTTAATGGGCGATCGCGTTGCACCTAGACGTGAATTCATCGAAACCTATGGTTCTAAACTCAATTTCACAGACTTAGATATCTAATATCAAGCTAACAAATAGCTATCTTCTATTAGGGAACAGTAAACAGGAATTTAAATAACACACAAATCTAGATTTTGACCCCACCCCACCCCATACTTTTTGGTTAAGGAGTGTGAAAATGTTCCAAATCCTTTAAAGAGTTTTGGGGTGAGGTTCTGTCTTTTAGAGAACTGTTATGGAAATTTGAGAATGATAGTTTATTGCCTTTGGCTGATGAATTTTGCCAAAACATGAAGCCATTGACCCATCAAATTACTCACCAAAAATTGCTTCAATCCTTATCACATATTTAGAAAAAAAACAATATCCTCCCCGGTGTGATTTATGAGTAGGCAATTACAAAAATCGGGGAAATTTTCTTTGCGCTTTTTACTCAGCGTAATTTGTTTGATAAAATACATAAGAAAGAAATTGACATCACAATTAATTTTTGACTATGGACTAAACCACAAAAACAAATTCTTGTCAAGATTCATCCCAAATTGATCAAGTATTTACTAGTCATTAGTTGGGTGGGGCGCATACCTCGCCGCTTGTAGATTTGGTTAACTAATTACTCTGCATAGCAGGTTAATCAGTATTCTTGAGATATCGTCAGCGTATTAACACTTCAGTAAGAATTAAAAGCACCTTTCAACTTTTGGTTTAATTTCTCCCACAAGTTAGAGGAGCATTTGTTATGCTTGAATAGCAAAGCAAAATTTTGTCTACCAAGCAGAATTGGCTAAATTTCTTAAGGATTCAATATCACAGAATCACAACATCATCCTTAAGATAAAAGTATTATATTTAACCAGCTTCTTACTGAAAGCCACGCTGCAATTAGGTTCTAAAACGATAATCCGACCTTTCTATGCGCCAACTTTTCACTGCAAATACCTTCCAGTATTGCCGGGCAATGACTATTATTTTGCCTGTATCATCTAGAGATTGAACTTCAATAG
Source organism: Nodularia sp. UHCC 0506 (assembly GCF_034931045.1). Lineage (NCBI taxonomy): Bacteria > Bacillati > Cyanobacteriota > Cyanophyceae > Nostocales > Nodulariaceae > Nodularia > Nodularia sp. UHCC 0506. The sequence goes on along the minus strand of NZ_JAYGHH010000001.1, from coordinate 114,646 downwards.
GTTAATCTCTACAATTTTGACTGTTAAATTTCTGCTGAATTGATTAAAATATCTGTGTATACAATAAGAACAGTTTGTCAACTTTCATCAGGTTGAAATTTCAGCAGTGCGCTAATGTGTGAATAAGACCAATCAGTTGAGTCTCAATTGTTTGCCATTTGACCGATTCCAAAGCCTCAACTCCTTAGTTCAGGCCTTTGGCATAGGTAAGGTTAAATGTTTTGAGACAATCATCACCGTATGTATTTACCCTGTAGGAATCTCTATGCAACTCTTAAGATTGAGTCATTTATGAAGGAAATGTCAAAATGGGTGCATTAATATTTCTCGCTTAAGTTAACATTAACAAAACTAGTGCTAAGTAATTAATGTTGCACACCATACCTAAAAGTATGTCAGAGCGAGTGTACCTTCCTAGAATGTAAAGATAACGCCACTAGGATACCAAAAAGTTTGAAAAAATTTTAAGGGCATGACTAGCATTTCCAATGTCTTTTTGTTATTAGTGGCTTTACCTTGCACAATAGTTTCATGATTAATACACAAAAAGAGTGCAATTTTTGTGAAACAGGCTACAATCGGAAAAGTCTTTATCAGAAAATATGCCAACATTCATATTACAGTCATATCTTGCTTATATGGAGTGGTAGATTTTTGCAGTGGAGACAGGTCTTTGTACAAGACAAATTAGTTAAAAGTTGTATGTCATAGCAACACATACGATTTCTAACTAAAATGAGCAAGTCAGCAGTAACTGCGACTTTCTGCATACAGTCAAAAATCCTCTATACAGAGGAGCAATACTTCCGAAAAAATTTCTGGGAAATCAGCCTAAAACCCAATTTTCGGTAGTTAATTAGCTCATTTTAAAAGAGCAGTAAACACATCTTGAGTAATTGATTCTGCAAGGAGCATGAGGAACGCGGCATGAACCAGGCTAACAACGTACTCGAAAGCATTTATCAGCCTGACCTAGAAATAATAAATCAGCCTGAGCTCGAGTTAGAACTCTTAGTCGAAGAAGAAGAAGAAGAGGACTTGCTGATTAACGATGATGGCGAAGATGAGTTTTTAGAGCCTCAGTCTGATGAGGACGACACAAAGTCTGGAAAAGCCGCTAAATCACGTCGTCGGACACAAAGCAAGAAGAAGCACTACACCGAAGACTCGATTCGCCTTTATCTACAAGAAATTGGTCGGATTCGCCTATTGCGGGCAGACGAAGAAATCGAATTGGCGCGGAAAATCGCTGATTTGTTGGAGTTAGAACGGGTGCGGGATAGACTGCAAGAACAGTTAGAACGCGAACCTGAATATCGGGAATGGGCAGAAGCTGTACAAATCCCGTTACCAGCATTTCGTTATCGCCTGCACGTTGGTCGCAGGGCAAAAGATAAAATGGTGCAATCGAACCTGCGTCTTGTGGTGTCAATTGCCAAGAAATACATGAATCGTGGTTTATCCTTCCAAGACTTAATTCAGGAAGGTAGTCTCGGTTTGATTCGCGCCGCAGAAAAGTTTGACCACGAAAAAGGTTATAAGTTTTCTACTTATGCTACATGGTGGATTCGTCAAGCAATTACCCGTGCGATCGCTGATCAATCCCGGACTATCCGCCTCCCGGTTCATCTTTACGAAACCATTTCACGCATCAAGAAAACTACCAAATTGCTATCCCAAGAAATGGGACGCAAACCCACTGAAGAAGAAATCGCTACTCGGATGGAAATGACCATCGAGAAGTTACGGTTTATCGCTAAATCTGCCCAGCTACCCATTTCACTAGAAACACCCATCGGTAAAGAAGAAGATTCTCGTTTGGGTGATTTTATTGAGTCAGATGGTGAAACCCCAGAAGATCAGGTTTCTAAAAATCTGCTGCGGGAAGACTTGGAAAAAGTCCTTGATAGCCTCAGTCCTCGCGAACGTGATGTCCTCAGACTCCGCTATGGTTTAGATGATGGTCGCATGAAGACTCTGGAGGAAATTGGCCAAATTTTCAACGTCACCCGTGAACGAATTCGTCAAATTGAGGCGAAAGCACTCCGTAAATTACGTCACCCGAATCGCAACAGTGTGCTTAAGGAGTATATTCGGTAGTTGTTCGTTATTAGTCATCAGCTAGAACCCAATCTCTGATGACTAACTAAAAATGATCCACAATTAAAAACCTGGTAGTGAATTATCTCTGCCAGGTTTTTTTTTAAAATTTTTATTTAGTTAATTCTGTGTAATAAAACTTACAGAATGCCCCAAAAATGAAGGAAACCTTGTCCAGAAAATAATTCAATTAGCGCAGCTGCTAAAAAACCAATCATTGCCAAGCGACCGTTCCAGATTTCAGCTTGGGGTGTAAAGCCCCAGCGCCAAGCGTTGCGATCTTCGATTACAGGAGCATTAACGTTTGTTGCGTTTGTCATGGTTGGCACTCCAAACTAGATTTACGAAGTATTGTTGCCTTATGTAAACTAATATAACAAATATTTTCAAAAATGCAACGTTTATTTATAATTTTGTTGCTAAATATTGACTTGATTAGTTTTTGCTAGGCTTGAAAAACAAGCATCTATCCCAGGAAAGATTTACTTAAAGTTAAATCTTTTCCCAGCAATATAAATATACTTATTGATATAGATTATCAATTATCTTAGCATGAAGTTGGATATTTTAGGGCAAAAATCTAGATAATTTGGATTTGTTATGGGCAATCTAGATTTGATAGGTACATTAATTTATAGAAAACTTTAGCATTTACAACAGTTTTCATGTCATTAGGGGTTCCAGAATCAACAGAAACCCTTGATTAAAATAAGTAGAATTTTTATTTGGAAGTCCCTAAGCACTTCTCAGGGCTACAATCGGGTCAAGTTGAGCTGCACGTTGAGCAGGAACGACTCCAAAAAATAAACCAATTCCTCCAGAGATCCCAACGGCTGTCGCGATCGCCATGGGAGAAATTGCTGCTTCTAAGGGTGTTAATACTCCGACTAAAATAATACCGCTTACACCAACCGCAGTCCCGACTAAACCGCCGATGACGGAAACAATCACCGCTTCAATCATAAATTGCAGTAAGATATTCTGTTCGGTTGCGCCAATTGCCTTCCGTAGTCCGATTTCTTGGGTACGTTCGGTGACGGAAACCAGCATAATATTCATAATGCCAATCCCACCCACAAATAATGAGATACCCGCGATCGCAGTTAACATAATAGTTAATGCACCGGAAATTTGACCGACGGTTTCCAAAGCATCTTTTTGAGTATTGATGGTGAAATCGTCTTCCCCAGTAATTTTGTGCCGCAAACGCAGCAAGTTAGTAATTTGGAACTTTGCTGCATCCACACTCTCGGCATTGTTAGCTGAGATAGCAATATAAGTTAACTCTAAGCCGTAGGGAGAAGTTCGCCCCACAATTCTGTTAGCCATTGTCATCAGTGGAATTAATGCCGCTTCATCGTAATTCACACCTAAGTTTGAGCCTTTGCTTTCTAGTACTCCAATTACTTGAAAACTGGCATCTTTGATCCGCAACTTCTGACCGATAGGGTTACTATCACCAAATAATCTTGCTGCCAAGTCTGCGCCTACTACCACAACTTGGTTATTCCGCTTCATATCTACATCAGTAAAAAATCGCCCTGTCGCAGTTTCAAAGTCACGCACAGTCAAAAATGAGGGAGTTGTGCCAACAATATTCACATTACTGTTTTGATTGCTATAGGTGATTACCTGTCTGCTATTCAATTCTCCTGTGACTGCTGCTACCGTTGGGACTTGACTAGCGATCGCGTTGGCATCTTCCAACACTAAAGTTTTTGGTACATCTCTAGAGATACGTTGAGCTGCTTGATTGCCTGGAAGGACAAATAACACATTTGGCCCTAAAGATTCCAATTGTTGAGCAACAAACCTTTGTCCACCCTCGCCAATTCCAATCATGGCAATTACTGAAGCATTCCCAATGACAATCCCCAACATTGTCAAGGCGCTACGCAATTTATTAGACAGCAGGGTTTTTCCCGCCATTTGCATACTTTCTAGGAAATTCATACTAGTTCGTAGTTCGTAGTTCGTAATTTCAGAGATGAACTCAAGATTCTATGGGTTATTCTCCTCTCTGGCTTTTTTGTTGATGTAGTCTTGAGGTGGGTTAATAAACACGCGATCGCCTTGTTGGACTCCCTGTAGAATCTGGGTTTGGTTTTCAATTTGCGCCCCAATAGTGACTTTCTGAAACTGGGGTTGATTTTTTTTATCTACAACTAAGACACCAGTTTGTCCTTGTTCGGTGACAATTGCGACTGTGGGTAACACTAACGCGTCACTGAGGCGATCGCCTAAAAAAGTCAAATCCACATTTAAGCCAGAACGCAATTTTTCTATACCCGTATCCAGTGCTACCCGCACCTGAAAGGATGTTACACCTTGTTCCACCACTGCTTCGGGAGCAATCAAACGCACATTACCTTTAAATACTTGATCAGGATAGGCATCAGCGACAATTTCTACCTGCTGTCCTTGTTCAATTCTGCCAATATCCACTTCTGGGACTTGCGCCAGCACTTCTAAACCTCTTGCAACTGCCACAATAGAACTAGAAGTTGCCGATGCACTGGTAGAGGCAGAAGTTGTAGGAGTTACAAAAGCGCCAACGTTAGCATATTTCTGGGTAACAATTCCAGATAAAGGCGCACGAATCACAGTATCTTGTAGCCTCACTTCTGCCGCCTGAATTTGAGCTTCCGCCCCTTTCACTGCTGCTAGACGTTGAGCAATTTCCTCTGGACGACTGCCATTTTGTAACAATACCAATGCGGCGCGGGCTTCGGTTACAGCCGCTTCTCTAGCTGTTATTTCTTCATTCCGGCTACCAACTTTCAACAGCGAAAGTCGTTTTTTAGCTTCATCTAAACTCGCTTTTGCCCTTTGATCTTCACTAATATATTGTTCTAATTGGTCTTGAGAAGTTGCGCCTTGCTGGGTTAATTCTTGATAACGCTTGACCCGTGATTGGGTAAGATTTACCTGGGCTTGGGCTGAATTTACCTGGGCTTGGGCTTGGGCAATTTCCTGATCACGATTCCCCGCACGGGCTTGGTCTAATTGTGCCTCGGCTTGAGCTAAACGCGCCTGAGCTTGCGTTATTTCTTCAGGACGACTCCCCTCAAGGGCTTGATCTAATTGTGCCTGTGCTTGAGCTAAATTGGCACGTTGCTGGAGGATTTGCGCCCGGATATCACCCACATCCATTCGCGCCAAAACTTGATCTTGCTCAACGCGATCGCCCTGTTCTACATATAACTGTGCCAGCACACCAGGATTTTTGGGACTGATATTCACACTTTGAACCGGCACAACTTTGCCACTGGCAGTAATTCTTAAAGTTACATTTTGTGCCTCTACGGGAACAGTTAATTCATTAATATTTTGTTCACGAGTTCTCTGATTCACTAGGTTATGGGTAACAGTTGCACCCACAGCTAAAGAACCTACGACTATTAACCCAATCCCCCAGCGTAGTGGATATTTAACTTTGCCAATAAAAGGCAATTCTATTTGCGTAACCATAAATAGTAGCCTATGAATATCACTTGGCTCCAATAGCCTGATTCAGCCAGTACAGGAATTTAAAAACCGTGTGGACTAAATACTAATAGTTTTACACTTGCTTCAATAGATAAGTAGGAAAAATCAAACTACCTTAGAAAAGGTAAACACGCTGGAAATCTTGGCTAAAGACAAAGAACAAATGACCGAACAAAGGCAGAAATACAATTTTTGTCCTCTGCTATCAAAGTAACCAGCCCCTAAATTTATTTATGGGGATTCCCTTTTGCCCTCTGTCTTCGTACTTCTGCCTTATTCAGACCCCCACCAGTTAAGTTGATTTTTGCCCACTTACTTAATCTTTCTTTATATTAGCTTTTACTCTTTGTTTGTGCCTTCACCTGGGAGACTAATTTTGCCAGTCTGATTATCTGACATTCCTGAAAGTAACAGTCCTTTGTAAATTAGCTAAAGCCCGGTTGTAATTTAAAATTGCTGAGACTCGATTACCTTCAGCCCTTGTCAAATCGTTTTCGGCAAAAATCACATCTGTTTGAGTCCCTACGCCAGCTTCAAAGCGCAATCTGGCTAAACTTAGAGCTTCTTTAGCTTGATTTAAAGCCACCCCAGAAGTTTGGATATTATCCAAATTTGACTGTAATTGGGCATAGAATTGTTCCACATCAAAGCGAATTAGTTCCCGTTGACTCGCAAATTGGCTTTGTGCGATCGCAATATTAACTTTAGACTGGGCGGCTCTGGCCTTAGCTGCTCCACCATCAAATAAAGTTAAACTTCCTCTGATTCCCACAGAATAACCATCATTCAGGCTGAGTCCATCGTCAAATTGATCTAAAATGTTGTAATTACCATTTAAACTAACTTGCGGTCTTAGCTGTGAAATAGCTTGTCTTCGCTGTTGTTCTGAAATATTACGTTGAGCCAAAATCTGTTGTAATTCTGGACGGTTCTGAAACGCTTGGATAATAGATTCTTCCAAGGTTGGTTGCCAAAGTCCCGCAACTTGTACAGCTTCTGCGGCACTAATGTCGGCTGACTGTGCCAAATTCAACAAAGCTGCAAACCGACGACGAACAATTCGCTGTTGTGAAAAAGAGTTAGTCAGGCTTTGTTGAGCATTAGCCAAATTTACCTGAGATTGCAGCACATCGAACCGTGTACCCACTCCAGCTCGTTCTCTCGCTTGAGCATCCCGCAAACTAGCCTGGGAATTTGCCACAGCAGATTGATTAATTCTGACTTGTTCATCTGCTTCTTGCAAATCGTAATATTGAGTAGTGACATTCAGATCGATTGCTAAAGACTGGTTCTCTAGATTTAATTCATTGATTCGTACCTGTTCCTCAGCTGCGCGGATACTAGCTTGCCGATTACCAGACGTAAATAGGTCATAATTTATTTGTGCTTGACCGTTGAAAGAAGTGCTGGATTGGGATGCGTCATTAGTAAAACCATTACCACTGTTAGTCAAGCTAGTATTGACACCAACATTAGGAAGTAACACAGCTTGAGATTCTCGTAAGGCCGAGCGACTACGTTCTAGTTCTAAGATTGCTACCTGTAAACTTTGATTGTGGCGTTTTGCTAGTTCCAAAGCCTCAGCTAAAGTTATAGGTTGAGTGCGCTGAATTTTAACTTCTTCTGGTTGAGTGGGAAACAGGAGAGGATTAGGATTAGGGTTGAGAAACTCAGGAACTTGCACAGTATCAGCCTGGGCTTCTGGGGGAGTTTGAGCAGCGACACTCCTAGTTAGAGAGGGAACCAGAAAAGCAATTATCGCCACAGCAAACCCGATAGAATGTACATGAAATAAAGAAAAATTCATAGTTTTAGATGTAGCTATTAATTTGTTTTTTCCGTAATTATCAGAATTGTCGTACAAAATTAGCCTACAATCAAACCATCCTGAACACGAATAGTCCTTTTGGTTTGAGCAGCAATATCCGGCTCGTGAGTCACAATCACAATGGTGATTCCTTGCTGATTCAATTCCGTGAGCAAATTCATCACATCATAGGAAGTCTGAGTATCTAAAGCACCAGTTGGTTCGTCCGCTAAAACCAAAGCTGGACGATTCACCAAAGCACGAGCGATCGCAACTCGTTGTTGTTGTCCCCCAGAAAGTTGATTCGGACGGTTAGAGATGCGATCGCCTAGTCCCACCCTGTGTAATGCTGACAATGCTCTTTCACGGCGTTTCGACTTAGGTAAATTAGCATAAATCATTGGTAGCATGACGTTTTCTAGCGCTGTCGCCCTGGCCAATAAATTAAATTGTTGGAAAACAAAACCAATTCTTTGGTTACGGATATACGCTAATTCATCATCATCAAAAGTAGTCAAATTTCTGCCTTCAAAAATATAGTTTCCCGCCGTGGGGCGATCCAGACACCCGACAATATTCATTAGGGTAGATTTACCCGAACCCGAAGCACCCATAATAGAAACATATTCCCCTTCCTCAATAGAGAGTTGAATCCCCTTAAGTATAGGAACAGTAACTTCACCTAAATGGTAAGTCTTCGTAATAGACTCCATCCAAATCATCGTAGTCATATAAATTACAAATTACATTAGTGTTCACAAAACGTGCATCTTTAGCACTGAAAAAGCCTTACGAATTACGAATTACGAATTACGAATTACGAATTACGAATTACGAATTACGAATTATTTAATCACTTCTCAAAGCGGTAATTGGATCTAATTTAGAGGCATTGCGAGCAGGAATTACACCAGCGAGTAAGCCAACTCCTAAAGATAATCCGAAACCGGCGATGATTGATAGCACCGAGATCACAAAGGGAAATTTAAACACCGTTGCAGCACCAAAAGCTATCAAAATACCACTGCCCATGCCAATTACCCCTCCTAATGTAGAAATGACAATCGCTTCGGCTAAAAATTGATTGAGAATGGCTGAATTGGTGGCTCCCACTGCTTTACGAATGCCAATTTCTCTTGTGCGTTCCACAACGGAAACCAGCATAATATTAGCGATGCCAATACCACCAACAACTAAAGAAATTCCAGCGATCGCTACTATCATGACTGTAAATAAACCGACAATATTTGTAAACGTACTAACAATATCAGCTTGATTAGTCAATCGAAAATCATCGGGTTGTGGTGGATAGATATTGTGGCGTAGACGTAACAGATTAGTCACTTGAAACTGAGCCGCTTCTAACTTTTCCGGACTACCAGATTTAATTAAAATCCCATTGACAGAAATACCTGTGAGGGCATTGTTGCCGACAATTCGCCTCGACATACTGGTGAGAGGAATAAACACTTGATCATCTCGATCATTCGGTCCTTGAGACCCTTTAGCTTCCATCACCCCAATCACTTCATAAGGCTCACCCTGAATGCGGATTCTCTCACCGATGACATTGGCATTCTGTCCAAAGAGTGTTCTCTCGACTGTAGGCCCAATAATAGCCACCTGTGTAGCATTGTCTAATTCTTCTTGAGTAAAAAATCGTCCTTGCTGGGGAAAAGTATTTCTCGCTTCTGGGTAATTTAAATCTGTGCCAAAAACGGTTGTAGAAGTATTTTGTTGCCCATAGACAACTTGTGTATTGCGTTGGAGATAGGCAGAAACAACTTCAGCTGATGGGGCTTGTGTAGCGATCGCCTTAGCATCTTCCCAAGTTAAAGTACTACTAGAACCCAATCCTTGACGGACATTACCTCCTCTAGCAGTACCAGCCAAAACTTGAATTACATCAGTACCTAAAGCTTGGATTTGTTGCTCAACACCTCTTTGCACCCCTTGACCCACAGAAGTAATAGCAATCACCGAAGCAATCCCAATAATTACACCCAGCATAGTTAAACCTGTGCGTAACTTATTACTCCAAAGTGTTTCCACCGCCATCAACAAAATTTCTAGCAACGGCACAGAACGAGTATGTGAACTCTCTTCCCGTCCTTGGCGTACTCTTCGTACTAAAGCCCTGCGGGTATACGCTGCGCGCAGGCGGTTCGTCAAAAAACTAATCTTCACAATTCCCCTCAAATAGCCATATATTTTTTAAAACCAAAATTAGCAACTATTAGGTCTAGGTTAAAATCCCTACCTAAATCGACTTGATAACTAAGTAAGTCACTGTAAATAATTAAAAGTTTGTAGTCAGGACTAAAGTCCTGAATTAAGGGCTTTAGCCCTTACTACGAGCTAAATTACTATGTTTTTACATTACTTTACATAGTTAGCTTTATTCTCGCCAACTTACTTACTATTAACTGACTTAAAGACGACCGCCGCGATTTTGACCACCACCCCCCATACCAGGAAGAATACCCCCTCGTGGTGCTGATCTTGGGCGTGATCCTGGTGGGAAACTCAGTAAAACCTCCTCATTTCCTGATAATCCAGATTTCACTTGAGTAAAGTTATTCTCAGTCACACCAGTCTCAATGCGAGTAAAAACAGGTTCGCCATCAACTCCGGCGACAAACACACCCGTACCATTTTCTCTACGCATTACCGCAGCAGTAGGCACGACTAAAACATCTTCTACTTGATCAACTTGAAATTCTGCTTCCACATTCATTCCCGACCTCAGCAACCTTTGCGGGTCTACCAGTGATACTCTCACCTCAAAACTAGTAACGTTCTGCACCACTACAGCTTGAGCCGCAATTTGACTAACTTTTCCTCCAAAGGTTTGTCCTGGGTAAGCATCAGCCCGAATTGTTACTGGTTGACCAAGGCTAATTTGAGAAATATTGGTTTCAGCTAAACTTGTGACTACTTCATTGATAGAAGCCAAAGACAAAATTGAAGAAGAAGAAGCAGAAGATACATCACTACCAGCAGTGGTAGGAGTCACAAAAGCCCCTGGGTCAGCAAATTTTCTTGTCACTAAACCATCAAAAGGAGCGCGAATTATGGTGTCATTAATTTGAGCTTGAATGTTTTGTAGCGAACCACGAGCCGACATCACTTGAGCGCGGGCGGCATCAATATCTTCTTGTCGCGTTCCATCTCTCAAAAGTGATACAGCTTCCTCTCTTTGCCTAACTGTAGCTCTGAGTTGATCAATATCTTCAGGACGTGATCCGGCTTGTTGCAACGCCAATGCTTGTTGGGCTTCATTTACCTGAGACTGGGCGTTATCACGGTCTGCACGAATTTGGTTGAGACTCTGTAGGGAAATACCGCCGGCATTATATAATTGCTGGTTGCGCCGGAAATCATCTTCGGCTCTATTTAGATTTGTTTTGGCGCTATTTAAGCGGGCTTGGGCTTGGGCAATATCTTGAGGACGATTACCTGCTTCTGCCCTTCGGAGATTTGCTTGCACTTCTTCTAATTGTGCCTGCGCTTGGGCAATATCTTGAGGGCGATTACCTGCTTCTAACTTTTGCAGATTTGCTTGGGCTTGCGCCAGTTGTCCACGAGCTGAGATGAGTTGTCCTTGCAGGTTGGAATCATCCATATAAGCGACAATTTGCCCTTCTTTGAGGTTATCTCCTTCCTCCACCAACAATCTTTTTAATATTCCTGAATTTTTAGGGCTGAGGTTGATTGATCGTTCGGGCTTGATCGTACCGTTTGCAGAAACTGTGAGACTTAAACTCCGCCGTTCTACAGGCTGTGTCAGCACCCGCTCTCTTGCTTGTTGGCTGGGACGAACCGCTAATTGATAATAAACTGCATAGCCAACACCACCCACAAGTCCCAGGATAAGTAACCAAGACAGCCAATGCTTTCGACTCTTTTTATTCACTTTTATAATCACAGATGAAGAATCTACTGATTCTGATGTATCAATTTTCATATAGAGTTCCAATTAAAAAAATGGCTACCGAGCTAGTTCTGAATCACTAGAACTGTCCCCTAGTAGCCCTATACTTACAATTTTGTCAGTTTCTCAGTAAGTCGGCGTGCAAAAAGGCTGACTGTAGGGTAGTAATTAAATAATCTCAGTGTTTTGCTCTTATTAAGAGGGTTTATGTTATGCCATATATGGCAATTGATATAAATCATTATTAACTATAAACTCTCAATTTTATCCATGACCGCAGTCACTATTATTTTAAAAATGGTGTATGACTTTAGTCATACATTTACTAGTTTGCTTAAAAAATTAAATATTAATTTGAGTGATCGTCAAAAGTAATGTTATTAGTAAAATACCCTCCAGACAAATCATTGGAAGGGTATGTATTAAATAAAATTATGATCCAATATTGTCAGCATAAGATTATTAAATAATCAAGATGATTCCACTGGGCAGTCTATAGTAATTATTCTGCAATCTGACTGTGTTTCTTGCAGGTACAATTTGCTGGTTGGGAAGAAGAAAGTCACCGTTGGGAAGTCTATAGTAATCTTGACGATTACGTACTCTGATTAATCTATTAGCAGTAACAATTTGCCCATTGGGAAGTCTAATACTGCCATTAGAAAGTCTAACTACTCTTTCTTGTGTATTTTTAACTGGGGTAACGACTCTGGATCTACTTGGTCTTCTTCCTCTATTATCGTCAGGGTTTCCTTTTTGTTTTGCACTTGCAGGTGTAGATAAGAAAAGTTGTGAAACTGTTAGAGCCACAGTCAGGACCATGATAGGGCTAATTCGTTGCAACATAAAATTGACTCCATTACTGGTATAAAATTGCAGTTTCTCTGTGATGCAATCAGAAAATTTCTAATTGCTGGTATATATTATCTACCTAAAGTTGTCTTGACTATATATGACAAAAGTCACTAGTACTTCTACTTGGTAGTGTGACTCAAGTCATTAATATTTTTCCAAGTAGTAGAAATTACTGTGTACTTTATTTACTGAAAAAATCCTGTAATTCCCTTTTGATTTCAACTTTGCCTTTCTTCTCCAGCAGAGATCGTTTAAGCTAACTGGAAGATTCCTTGATTTGTGGCTAAGAGGCGGTAGTGTGCCTAAACATATTCGTTTGATTTCTTTTCTGGTTGTCTGTGGTTTGTGGAGTATGCCCAAGGCAGTTCACGCACAACTGATACCTCCTACTCTGCAACTAAATGCAGAAAATCTAGAAAACCAAGGGTTGGGACTAGCACAAGAAGCTGCTCAACTCGGACAATTTCAGCAGTTTGAGTTGGCTTTACCACGGGCTAAATTAGCTAGTCAACTGGCTCCTAATAATGATCGGGTCTGGTTTTTGTTAGGTGGTTTACATTTGCAAGCCAGAGATTTTGATGCGGCGATCGCGGCTCTGCAAAAAGCACAATCCATCAATCCCCAAAATCCTGACGTTGTGTTTGCTTTGGGTTCAGCTAATTTTCAACAGCAAAATTACCAAGCAGCAGCTACCTATTACCAAGAGGGTTTGCGATTAAAACCTGACAACCCAGAAGGCTTGTTTGATTTGGGTAATGCTTACTTTATGTTAGGTCGATTACCAGAAGCGATCGCTCAGTACAATAAATCTTTCTCTCTTGATCCAAAATTCTGGCCGGCGATTAATAACATTGGCTTAATCAATTACGAGCAGGGTGATATTGACAGTGCAATTAAGCAATGGCAAACTTCTGTTAACATCGACAAACAAGCCGCAGAACCTTTATTAGCCTTAGCAGTGGCAATGTATAATCAGGGCAAGCGTCAACAAGCTCTATCAATGGGAGAAGCCGCAGTCCGCATCGATCAGCGCTATGCCAATTTAGATTTCCTCAAAGAAAATCTCTGGGGTGAACGATTACTTTCTGATGCCAAAAGATTCTTAGAATTGCCACGCATTCAAGCGGCTCTAGAGCAATAGTAATTCGTAATTCGTAATGCCTCCTTTCACGGAGGAGCTTCGCTAACGTAATTCGTAATATTTCCTATGGCTACGCCACGCTGCGCTATCGGAAACGCTACGCGGTAAGTGCAGCTATGCCCGTCAGGGCTTTACGTAATTCGTAATTAGAATGAATTGTTGCCTTTTTTTTAGAAACGGCTAGGCGATGAAGTGGGTTTTGATGGCTTGCAGTCCTGATTCTACTGGGTTCTTACTCAGCACTCAGCACTCAGCACTTTCTTAACTTGACCACTTGCAGAACACAATATCTTATAGTACATATATACTATACACAGGAAGTATTCGCCCAAATTATTGAGTGGGCGATTATTCCTGAAAAAGATTATCAAATCTCAGTGAATATCTTTGGGGAGAAGTGCAATGATTTGTTCAACAAACTGCTGATGATCGACAACGGGCTTAGAGATGTAGCCATCAGCGCCGCTTTGCTTAAGAAAGTTCTCGCGATCGCCTTCCATTGCGTGTGCCGTCACTAGAATAACAGGTAAGTTCGCCGTTTTTGAATTGGATTTCAACATTTGTGTAATTTTGATTCCATCAACAGACTGACCTTGATAAACACTTCTTGACAGAGAAACATCCATTAAAATCAGGTCAGCTGCTCCTGAGTGGGCAATTTCCATGACTTCTTCCACATTTTCTGTATGTTTTACATTCAAACCACCTCGTTTGGTCAAAATTTTGGAAAAAACACGGGCATTAATCAAATCGTCTTCAACAATTAGGACAGTTTTCATGAGAATTTTATTTATAGAGCCGAGGGAGATGACAACCTACTAACAAAAACTGTTTTCTAGTACAGCATGGCGTAAATAAACAGATTATTCAAAATCAATGAAAAACTTATAGAATAAGCTTTCTGACTTTTGTTCGGTTGGATTGTAATCCGCCCCTCCTGATTTCCGCCTTGCAGTACTAGCTCATTTTAACGATCAAATTGTCACCCCGTTATCAAGGATAATACTACTGCTATTTATCCTTTGACCATCAAAATTGTGTTAGGAATCCCATTTCATCCGTTATGCTGTGTTTGCTGCGGTGTTCAATTCAAGCGACCTTTGTGTAATTAAATTTCAGGGAAAAAACTCATGGCAAAACAGTTAAACCTTCTCCCCACGGGACAGGTAATCACAACAGCCCTGCACACGGAGATGCAACGGTCTTATCTAGAATATGCCATGAGTGTGATTGTGGGGCGAGCCTTGCCTGACGTGCGTGATGGCTTAAAACCGGTGCATCGGCGGATTTTATATGCCATGCATGAACTAGGTTTAACGCCAGATAGACCCTATCGTAAGTGCGCCCGTGTAGTCGGAGATGTGCTGGGTAAATATCATCCTCACGGTGATCAATCAGTTTATGATGCTTTAGTTAGGTTAGTACAAGAATTTTCCTGCCGTTATCCCCTATTGGCAGGACATGGCAACTTTGGTAGCGTCGATAATGACCCACCAGCCGCGATGCGTTACACAGAAACGCGTCTTGCACCCATCAGTCATGAGGGAATGTTGGCAGAAATTGGTGATGAAACTGTAGAATTTATCGGTAACTTTGATAATTCCCAACAAGAACCCACCGTCCTCCCGGCTCAATTGCCTTTTCTCTTACTCAATGGCTGTTCTGGTATTGCTGTGGGTATGGCGACCAATATTCCCCCACACAATTTGGGCGAATTAGTTGATGGTTTAATTGCTTTAATTGACCAACCGGATTTGTCAGACCAAAAATTATGGGAAATCATTCCCGGCCCTGACTTTCCCACCGGGGGAGAAATTGTTGGTGATACAGGGATTCGGGAAGCATATACCAGTGGTAAGGGTAGCATTGTGCTGCGCGGAGTCGCCAATACAGAGGAAATTGCACCCACTAGAGGTAGTAAGCGCCGGACAGCAATTATTATCACTGAATTGCCTTATCAAGTGAATAAAGCTGGCTGGATTGAGAAGGTAGCCGATTTAGTCAATCAGGGGCGTTTGCATGGGATTTCTGACCTGCGGGACGAAAGCGATCGCGAAGGAATGCGGGTAGTAATTGAACTTAAACGTGATACTAACCCCCAAGAACTTCTGCAAAATTTGTATCACCAAACAGCTTTACAAAGTAACTTTGGGGCAATTCTTTTAGCTTTGGTAGATGGACAACCCCGCCAGTTAAGTTTGCGGCAGATGTTACAGGAGTTTTTGAAATTCCGTGAAGAAACACTCAACCGTCGCTACAGTTATGAGTTGGGTAAGGCAGAAAGTCGGCTGCATATAGTGTCCGGGTTGCTGAAGGCATTATCGCAACTAGATCAATTAATTGAAATTTTACGCGGAGCTGCTGATGGTACTACCGCCAAAATGAGCCTTTGTAGCCGTTTGGATTTGAGTGAGTCACAAGGAGATGCGATTTTAGCGATGCCATTACGCCGTCTCACTAGTTTAGAACGGCACAATTTGCAGCAAGAGTTTGAGCAACTCAGTGAACAAATTAGTTCATTGCAAATATTACTCAGCGATCGCCGAGAATTACTGAAAACACTGAAAAAAGATTTGCGATCGCTCAAGCGCAAATACAACAATCCCCGGCGGACTAAGCTTTTAGCTAGAAATAGTGAAGAGTTTGCCAAAGTCAAAGGAGTAGAAAAACTTCAAACCACAGCCGCCGAGATAGATTCCCAAAATCCCTTAGCTTCGGAACCAGCCGAAGATGTCGTTTTAGAATTTAGCCAACGGGGATATGTGCGTCGCCTCCAGCCATCAGGAAAAAAATCGAAAGTGGAAAATGGTCTACCAGATCATGACTTCATCATCCAAACCGATTTGACCGCCACAGATCAAGATTTGCTGGTAATTACTAGTAGTGGCAAAGTTTACCCGGTGAATGTAGGAGATATTCGCCCCACTACTGGACGTTCTCCACGGGGAACACCACTAATTACTATGCTCAGTAATACGGCTCAAAGCGCTCAAGAAGCCGTGGTGAGTCGCTTGATTCTACCAGAAAGTTTAGAAACTCAACAGTTGGTTCTTCTGACCAAGGAGGGACGAATTAAGCGCTTATCTTTGGAGGAATTTACAAATCTGACTCGTCGGGGAATTACAATTTTAAAGCTCAAAGATGATGATGAATTGTTATTTACCCAGTTAACTACTCCCAAAGAAAATCTGATTTTAGCCAGTTCGGGTGGCCGCTTGTTGAAGTTTGCCCCAGATGACCAACAACTCCCTGTTATGGGTCGGACGGCTATGGGGTTACAAGCATTACGTCTGCTCAAACATCAAAAAATGGTAGGCTGTGTAACTGCGACTGGGGACGATAACTTATTGCTGGTGACTGAAGAAGGATATGCTAAACGTCTACCTATGAGTAATTTAAAACGGGCTGATCGGGGTAATTTAGGCACACAATCGCTGAAATTTGCCAGCAAAACGGATCATTTAGCTGGTATGGTGAAGGCGATCGCCTCGGCTGAAGTGGCACTATTAACCAATAAAGAGCGTGTTGTGCGGATACCTGTGGAGACAGTGCCGAGATTAGGTAGAGATGTCCAGGGTGAAAGCGTTATTGACTTGAACCGCGATGAAAGAATTATTTCGGTGATGGAAGTCCGAATTTGAGCGAAGAAGCAGGGGGGAGTTAGAAATTCTTTTAAACTTCCACTTAGAGTGTTCCAACTAAAAAATGATCCAAATTTCTGCAACTAAAATGACCTTTCCTCTCCCCGCTCCCCGCTCCCCGCTCCCTGCCCCCTGCTCTCAAAACGACGGGATATTCTTAGGGTTTGCTGTTCGCGTAGCGTGCCGTTAGACATAAAAGTTTTGTCGTGGAGGCAGGGAACAGTTCAGGTGCTTTGGTGTTAACGATTGTCTAATCCAATATTTTATCAGTAGATTGCGTTTCCGGCTTTCAGATGTAATTGATTGTGGAAATAAACTTGCCAATTTTGACAGTTTTATTTGACGATAAGCTTGTATTAATAACAACAATATCTCCAGTGTCAAATACTGTTGTTCACTAAAATGTTTACAGATGATCATCCTGAACATGAGTTCCTGCCGTTTTATAATGAAAAGATGCAAAAGCTTACCATCACCCGACCTGACGATTGGCATCTGCATCTCCGCGACGGTGCAGCACTGAAAACGGTTCTGCCCTACACGGTGCGTCAGTTTGCCCGCGCGATCATCATGCCGAACTTGAAGCCCCCTATCCGCTCGGTGGCAGATGCGGCGGCCTATCGCGATCGCATCCTCGCCGCCATTCCAGAGGGGCAACAGTTTGAGCCATTGATGACCCTCTACCTCACCGACAACACCAGCCCCGACGAGATTCTCCGGGCGAAAGAATCCCAGTTTATCAAAGCGGTCAAGTACTACCCAGCCGGTGCAACGACCAACTCCGACTCCGGTGTGACGGATATTCGGAAGTGCGATCGCGTCTTTGAAGCGATGCAGCAGGTGGACATACCGTTATTACTGCACGGGGAAGTGACCGATAACGATGTTGATACATTTGATCGCGAGAAGGTATTTATCGAGCGACATTTAATCCCCCTCAAGCAGCGATTTCCCAACCTGCGGGTGGTGCTTGAGCATATCACCACCTCCGATGCGGTGCAGTATGTCCTGTCTGCCAACACCATCGCAGCCACAATTACGCCACAACATTTGTTGTTTAACCGTAATGCCATGTTCAAAGGCGGCCTTCGCCCCCATTTTTATTGCCTGCCCATTTTGAAACGGGAGGAGCATCGTCAGGCTTTGTTGCAAGCGGCAACATCGGGGAATCCGAAGTTTTTTCTAGGTACTGATAGCGCTCCCCATACCCGCACCAGCAAAGAAAGTTCCTGTGGCTGCGCGGGATGCTTTTCGGCTCTGCACGCCCTTGAGTTGTATGCCGCAGCATTTGAAAGCGTGAAAGCCCTGGATCAACTGGAGGCGTTCGCTAGCTTCTATGGCCCAGATTTTTATCAACTGCCGCGTAATACCGAGCGAATTACCTTGTCCAAAACGACTTGGCGCGTTCCTGATCAAGTTCCATTTATGGAATCTGGGCTTGTACCTTTGGGGGCGGGGCAGGAAATGACATGGCAAATGGTGTGACATTCGTATTGTGCATCAGCCCACCATCTCAAAAATATCTGTCAAGTCGAACTCACGTTAATTAACACCTGTTCCTGTTTCCCTCTGTCTCTTTTGAACTACAAACTTTTTAATTTGTAGCTGATTTCGCAATTGTCCCCAGTTGCAACCCTGGCGGATAACTACCTTCTTCTTTAATCCGCTTAATTTCCTCATCGGTAATGCGTAGATTTAACTTTTGGGCTAATTCCCGAACAATATCCCCTCGGTCAATTACACCCGCTACTGTACCAGCAGGTGAAAGGACAGTAATTCGAGGTAATTTCTCATTTTCTAGCTTGTTAATGACCTCAGCTAAAGAAATAGATTCAGGTACAGAGGGAATTTCTGTTAAAGGATGCACAATACTTTGTAGAGTTCGGTTTTCCCATTCGCTTCTTTCTACTAAGCGTAAATCGTCAATGGAAACCATACCCCGGTAACGCCCATCAGACACAGCAAAATAAACACTTGGCGCGTTGGTGTCCAATAGGTAGAAATCGGCAAAAGCCCGCAAAGTTTGGTCAGCATCGACTACGCGAAAATCACGGGTCATGGCATCGCTGGCTACTACTTTTAGTAATGTTTCTTGTAATGTGGTAACGCGGTCATAGCTGTTAGCATTACGTACAGCAAACCAACCGATTAAAGCAATCCATAAACCAGTAATTAACTCTCTGGTGAAGAAATCTACAGCTAATCCTAAAGCGATCGCACTATAACCTAAAATTTGCCCAGACCTCGCAGCCCAGTGTACAGCTTGAAAGCGGTTCCCTGAAATTTTCCAGAGGGCAGCTTTTAAAACTTGTCCCCCATCTAGTGGTAAACCGGGAATCAGGTTAAATAGGGCGACAACTAAATTAATTCTCGCCAAATCTGTAACCATTGCTGTGAGGGGGCTAGATGCGGGCGTGATATTAGTAGTTAGGCTAAATAGCAAAAACAGGGCAATACTTACTAAAGGTCCAGCGATGGCGACTTGAAAGGCTTTTCCCGGTGTTTTTGATTCTTCTTCAATAGCCGCAATCCCGCCAAACATAAACAGAGTAATTGAGTTAACTTTAATGCCTTGCGATCGCGCTGCCAAACTATGACCTAATTCGTGTAACAATACTGAACCAAACAGCAGCAGTGCCATCACCATTCCCGCACTCCAACCAATGGCAGTACCCCATTCCTGGTAAGCTATGCCAAAATTAAGCGTAGCCAGCCCTAAAATCACAAACCACAATGGGTCTAAAAATAGTGGTATTCCAAATAATGACCCAATTCTCCAATTTGATTGCATTATATTGTCCTAGTATTTGCAGAAATTAATTCTATAAATTGATATTTTTATCCATAAAAATTACATTTATCAGGTTTGCCGCTATAAATGGCACAATCCCCATCTCCAATCTAAAATAATCAGATGCCCTAACTTCTAGGTTGACATATTCCTGACCCCCAGTACAAATAGCTGAGGGTGGGGATTTCCGCCGTCAAATAATGCCGAGATTAGCCAATCCCAAAACAGCACCGATACCAATCAAATGACCAGCACTCATCGCCGCCAGGAATGAACCGACGCTAGGATTATTAAACAGTCCTGGAAAGGGTAAAGGCATTTTATTCCCAACATGGGGATAGCTAATGGTGCGGGGAATAATCAAAAGGCATAATAAACAACTGCCAATAATAATCAAAGTGCCAATCCAATTCCATGTAGTGCCGGTATTGGGAACAGTCACTTGGACTGCTAATAACATTGACGAGAATGAGATCATGGTTCTTGCTCCTGCATGAACAAACTGATTTAGCTGTCATTTCTTCACCATGTAAATACTCCGCTTGATGAAGTTACCGAATCCTCCCTCAAAGGGAAGGTTAGTTTCTCTGTCTTCTGTCGGAGTGATTACAACAAAATCTGATCATGCTAAATTCAATAGTTTCATTGCAGGGGAATAGGGATTGGGGATTAGGGACTGGGAATTGGGGAATCTGAATTTTCCCCCCTGCACCCTGCACCCTGCCCCCGTTCCTCTTCTCCCCACTCCCTAAGTTCTCAAACCTAGAGACGACCGATATTAGTCAGTCCTAAAACAATACCAATGCCGATTACATGACCGAAAGCCATCGCACCGATAAAGGCGGGAATGCTGATGGGCAGGATAGGCAACTTGGGGCCGACTTGAGGATACTGAATTTTGAGAGATAGCAAAAGAACTATCAAGCTGCTGACGCTAATAATGATCCCTACTGTGGGAGTCCATTCGGGTGTCACGGGAACAGATGCGGCGGCTAATAATGTTGAAAACAAACTGGTATCTCCTAAATGACAAAATTAATGTATTCCTCCAAGATTATAAAGTTCCACAGCAAACAACCGAAAATTATTAGGAAATTTTCGATCTTTTTTTAGTTACCAATATCTAAAATTTATATGCGGGTTAAAATTTGCGGCATTACTCAACCAAAACAGTCTGTAGCGATCGCCAATCTGGGCGCGACTGCATTAGGATTTATATGTGTCCCCACCTCACCCCGCTACGTTACCTCGCAGCAAATTCGGGCAGCAGTGGTGGAATTACCTAAAAATATTGACAGAATCGGAGTTTTTGCCAATACTAGCATTTCTGAAATTAGCCAAATAGTTATGGATTCTGGATTGACTGGTGTCCAGTTACATGGAGACGAATCACCGGAATTTTGCTCACTATTACGTCAAAGTCTCCCAAATGTAGAAATTCTCAAAGCTTTGAGAGTTCGCAGTCTTGAACATCTGAATCAAGCCTCGAATTACACCAAATATATAGATACATTACTACTTGATGCCTATCATCCCCAACAGTTGGGAGGTACAGGACAAACTTTAGATTGGCAAATGCTACAGCAGTTTAAACCCAGTTGTCCTTGGTTATTAGCTGGGGGACTAACACCAGATAATGTCGTAATTGCCTTAAATCAAGTCAAACCAGACGGGATAGATTTATCTAGCGGTGTAGAACTTCAACCAGGGGATAAGGATTTAAATAAAGTAGCACTGCTATTTGAGAAGTTAGGGAGTAGGTAGAGGCGGGTTTACAGAAGAGGCAGAGGGGCAGGGGGCTGGGTGCAGGGGAGAAAATTCAGATTCCCCAATTCCCATTCCCAAATCCCCATTCCCTATTCCCTAAAAGAATGACGGCTGATGACGGATTAAGTTAAAGAATTCTTCACGAGTTTTTTGTTGTTCGTCAAATGCGCCAACCATTGCACTGGTAACAGTCCAAGAACCGGGTTTTTGCACACCCCGCATTGCCATGCACATATGAGTAGCTTCCATTACCACTGCCACACCTTGAGGTTCAAGAATAGTCTGAATTGCGTCGGCTATTTGACGGGTTAATCTTTCCTGGACTTGTAAACGGCGAGAATACATTTCGACGATGCGGGCAAGTTTACTTAACCCGACAACTTTTTGGTTGGGGATATAAGCAACGTGTGCTTTACCCATAAAAGGTAACATATGGTGTTCGCAGAGGCTAAAGAAGTTAATATCCCGGACTAATACCATCTCGTTATGTCCTTCATCAAAGATGGCATCGTTCAGGAGTTTTTCTAGAGATTGGTTGTAGCCACTGGTGAGAAACTGCATGGCTTCTGCTACACGTTTGGGTGTTTTCAGCAGTCCTTCTCTTTCGGGATCTTCTCCAACTCCTACTATTAGCGCTCTTACACCATCCATCATTGATTCCATTTCTTCGCTTGATGGTTGGTGCAAATCTGGTTGTCGTCCGTTGTGGGTGTTGCGGTCGGGTTTGGGGCTGATAGCTTCTACTAAATCGGGGCTTAGAGGAGATTTTGCGCGATTGGAACCGTTGGAATTAGCAATAGTCATGATGTAATTACTTGATTAAGGTTTGAATTATTAACGGTGCTGATGGAGAATATCTATTTTCCGAGCGACGTTCCGCTCACACACATCAGGTGCATCAGAGTTAAATAAATACTCAGCATTCAGCACTTCTATACAGGCGGGTTTAGTAAAGATTTCGATGAACCACAGACTCATTACTTAAACCCACTCCTACCCACTCAGAACTCAGTCATCTAAAAAGTTCCAGCGCTGGATATGAGGGTCAATTCTTCAATGACAGCTTGCTGTGGTAGTAAGGCTGTGTAGAGAATTGATTGGGCAACAACTTCTGGCGTTAACATTTTGGAACGGTCAAAATCGGCATGGACGGTTTCTGTATCCCACAATTCAGTGTTAACGGAACCAGGGCAAATTGCGGTTACGCGAATACCATTGGCACGTTCTTCTTGTGCCAAGGTTTGAGTCAGAGCTAGTAAGCCGGCTTTACTAACGCAATAAGCTCCCCAACCGGGAAAAGCTTGTTTAGCAGCGACGGAGGCAACGTTAATAATCATGCCTTGTTTCGTTTGTCTCATTCCTGGCAATATGGCCATGCTGCACTCAAAGACGCTGGTAAGGTTCAAGTTTATGACTTGCTGCCAATCTTCTAAGGGGGTTTCGTTTAAGTTGCCTGTGTATGCTATGCCAGCATTATTTACTAAGATATCTATGCCCCCAAAGTCAAGGGCGATCGCTTGGATTTTGGTTTTTACTTGAGTTACATTAGCAAGATCAACAACATAAGCTTTGGCGGTTACTCCTGTATGCCTGGCTGCTTCTGCTACTGTCTCCAACTTATCCAAAGAACGGCTGACTAAGGCGACATCAATTCCCGCCTTGGCAAATGCTAAAGCCGTTGCTTTGCCAATTCCACTACTGGCCCCAGTAATTAGGGCGCGTCGTTGATCAAGACTCATGCTGTCTCCAATTTTTTTTGGCAGTTCTGAAAGCTTTTTTCCACCAGCCAATTACCCAAATCTTGCGGATTGGTTAAATTTAACTAACCTGAATTTCCGATGATTTCTGGTTGATAACTAACTGCTATTTTTTTCCGTCAGCGTGGGTATTTTTTCCCGTCAGGTGTGTTCCCAGTCAGGATAACAAATGTTTAACTGGGAAATTATGTCATAGATTTAAATGTGATTACTGAATAACAGGCAAATCACTGATCAAATCAAGTTGATTTGCTTAAAATACAAAAACCTATGGCCGTTGAGATTGTTAAAAATCTTTAAGTAGCCATAGGCATTATAACATTGCTGATGAGTAAAGCAGTTATTTTCTCGTAGTATCAGTGGGCAACTTCAGTAAAAACACCAATTTTGCGGAATTTTTCATAGCGTAGTTGCCGACGTTCTTGAGATGTTAACCGATTGAGTTTTTCTAAGTTATCTAACAGGCTTTGTTTCAGAGTTGTAGCGGCTTTTAGTGGGTCGGAATGAGCGCCACCAGTGGGTTCAGATAATATCTCGTCGATAATGCCTAAGTTTTTCAGGTCGTGGGAAATTATTTTGAGAGCCACAGCTGCTTGGGGAGATTTTGTAGCATCTTTCCACAGAATGGCGGCACAGGCTTCGGGGGTCGCGACAGTATAAACGGCGTGTTCAAACATCATGAGGCGATCGCCTACGCCAATACCTAAAGCGCCACCAGAACCACCTTCGCCAATGACTGTGCAGATAATTGGCACATCAAAGCAAAACATTTCCCGTAAATTGTAGGCGATCGCTTCCCCTTGTCCTTGATGTTCGGCTTCTATGCCTGCCCAAGCGCCAGGGGTGTCGATAAAAGTTAATATCGGCATTCCAAACTTATTGGCGTGTTCCATCAAGCGTAAAGCTTTACGATAACCACCAGGGGAAGCCATACCGAAGTTACGGGCGACATTATCTTTGGTGTCACGGCCTTTTTGATGACCTAACATTACCACTGGTTGCCCGCCCAAACGACCTACACCACCAACTAGGGCTGGATCATCACCACCGCAGCGATCGCCATGCAACTCCATCCATTCATCACTAATGGACTGAATGTAATCAAGAGTACTAGGGCGACGAGGATGACGAGCTACTTGCAGACGCTGAGACGGTGATAAATTACTGAAAATTTCCTCCCGTAGTTGCATAGCCCGTGTTTCTAGTTTGCGGATTTCACCAGAAACATCAACGCCATTTTCTTCTGCAAGTTGCCGAATCTGATCAATCCGGTTTGCCAGTTCTGCTAGTGGCTTTTCAAAATCTAACAGTAGTGGTTTGCGCTCGGTAGTTGCCATCGTACAAGTTAAGAGTGTTGAGTGTGGAGTTATTTAAGTTGGGGATGTAGGGCAGCATGAACTATGGGCTGTAATTTACTTATAAGTCACTAGTTTACAACTAAGGACTCAACTAGCAGGGGTCTAAATCCGTGTTTTATTGATGCTTGACCAATCTGCTCCATTTTGTCTACGGTAATCTGATTCCGCCCCCAAGAAAAGTTCGTGTATAACTTCTCAAATTCCAGCAGCATAGATTCGGCAAAACAAGCAAACAACTGGCGGGCTGGCACATCCATATTGACTATTTTCATAATTTTCCAGTCAATATCCAGGGAATGTTCCACAATCCCACCATTTAGCACATGAACACCAGGATATTGAATTTTAGTTGCTAAGTTTTTAGGATAGCCACCATCGATGAGCAAACAAGGCCGCTTCAAGACTTGAAAATCAATTTCCATGCTTTTGGGCATACTGGCAACCCAAACTACAATATCAGCTTCGGGTAGTGCTTCATCCAAAGCCATGATTTTTCCTCGCCCCAGTTCGTCTTGTAAGTCTTGAAGACGGTCATGATTGCGGGCGATGAGCAAAAGTTCCTTAACATCTGTTCTCGCATCTAGCCAGCGTGTAACGGCGCTGCCAATATCTCCAGTTGCCCCACATATAGCAACAGTCGCTTTCGACAAATCAATTCCTATTTGTTTTGACGCTTGTTCCACTTGCCGACAAATAATGTAAGCCGTGTGAGTATTACCTGTGGTGAAGCGTTCAAACTCTAGTTTGATATTGCGGACTTGGCTAAACTGCTCCAATTTAAAGTTCTCAAAAATAATTGAGGAGAATCCCCCTAAAGCAGTGATGTTGATGCCATGCTTTTGAGCATGAGCCATAGCGTTGAGAATTTTCCTTGTTGCTGCCTTGATGCGGCGATTAGCTAACATTTCCGGCAAAAAACAAGATTCTACATACCGTCCTTCAATTGTCTGACCAGTCACACTGGTAACTGTGATTTCATCGACAATTTGCGGCGGGGCGCTGCACCAAAAATCTAGCCCTTGATCGGCATATTCTGGATAACCTAATTCTTTGGCTACCGATTGAGCGTGTTCTAAACTAGTCAAATGTCCAATTAGACCAAACATGTATTGATGTATTAGGCGTATGCTTTGTCGAAAGCGTTGAATAAGTGGGCAAGAATTAAATACCAATTTGTAATTCGTAATTCGTAATTCGTAATTCGTAATTCGTAATTCGTAATTTAGAAAATCCGACCTATCCTGGTTTCCCGGTTGGTATCTGTCGGATTATCGCTTCAAATTGATATAACTCTGAGAAAAAGTAAACAAACCGTAAGATGCTATGGGGTCAAAACAGGCAGAACTCAGAACTCAGAACTCAGCACTCAGCACTCAGCACTCAGAACTCAGCACTCAGAACTCAGAACTCAGCACTCAGAACTCAGCACTCAATTAAGCGGCTGTGAGTCCGTATGCTGACATTTTCATGATGTCTCTGGTGGTGAAGCCGATGTTATTCAAGGTTTCACCGTATTGAATCATGAAGTCTTCGACCAAGGCTTCTTTT
Source organism: Nodularia sp. UHCC 0506 (assembly GCF_034931045.1). Classification (NCBI taxonomy): domain Bacteria; kingdom Bacillati; phylum Cyanobacteriota; class Cyanophyceae; order Nostocales; family Nodulariaceae; genus Nodularia; species Nodularia sp. UHCC 0506. Next base: position 88,458 of record NZ_JAYGHH010000001.1, on the reverse strand, counting down.
TCCATTGCTAAGACGTGGGCATCATCTTCGACTTCGTTGAGCATTCTCCAAACAATGGGTAGGTTTTGGCGATTGGCCGCTTCTAATTCTGCTTTGGATTCTGCAAAGTTTTCTTTTAACCAAACTTCGCCAAAGTTAAGGTGACTGTATTCATCTTTTACTACTCCCTCTGTGATTTTACGGGCAAAATCATCGGCGACGGGAATGTAGATGTTGTATGCTGCGATCGCAAAGCATTCAATAATCAAAGATTGAATCAGTAAGCAAGTCACTACCTGACCTTCCGCCGCCGCTTTTTGGAAGTTTTCGTGTAGTCCAGAGAAAAACTTCTGAGCAAATGGCATATCTGGTTTGACAGACAGATTCCGCCCACAAGCTTCAAAACCTTTTTTGTGGCGACTTTCCATTTTAGATAAACGAATCAGTTCATTTTTAAGCTCTGGGAGCATTTCTCCCAATGTGATGTAATTGTCGTGAGCTTCCTGTTCACCTTCAATCACAATCGCATTAATGCGGCTGTAGGCATCTTTGTATTTTTCGCTCTGAAAATCAATTTTTAATTCGGCTGCAAGTTGTTGCATTGTGTGTTTACTCCTGTAAACTTGAATTATTTGATACAAAAATTCGATTGTCCCTGTTTATTAAGGGTAATGATCGCTATGGTTTAATTTAACTTAACAAGTCACTATGTTATAGATTAGCTTTTGCTGGGGGCAATGCTCTAGTAATAGAACACAAATGCTTTAACGCTCAACTCATGTCCAAAATCAACTGGAATCTAAAATCTACCAATTTATTGAGATTAGGAGTGCTGGTATTGGGGGCATTTATTGTCCTATTACCGTTGCTCGTGGTCTTTATCACCTCTTTTGCACCTCCAGGGGCTATTTTAGAAGTTTCACCCAAAACTAAGTGGTCTTTAGTTAATTACCGTGATGCTTGGGAGCGAGGTAAATTTTTACTCGCGTTTGCTAATTCTACCTTAGTCGCGATCGCTGTGACGGCTTTTCAAATGGTCACTTCTGCTTTGGCTGGTTATGCCCTGGCTAGATTGAAGTTTCGCGGTAAACAAGCGCTGTTACTGGTTGTCTTGGCTACTTTGGTAATTCCCTTTCAATTATTGGTGATTCCCATCTTCCTAGTTTTAAAGTGGGGACACCTGATAAATACCTACGGGGCGCTGATTTTACCAACGGCTGTCAATGGCTTTGGTATTTTTTTGTTACGTCAGTATTTCCAGACAATTCCCGTAGAATTAGAAGAAGCCGCAACCATAGACGGAGCAAATCGGCTGCAAATTCTGTGGCGAGTCATGTTACCTTTAGCCCGTCCCGCCCTGGTGACGTTATTTCTATTTACTTTTATTGCTGAATGGAACGATTTATTTAAGCCTTTGGTATTTACGACACGACCGGAATTAAGAACAGTACAGTTAGCTTTAGCAGAATTTCAAGAACAATTTACGAATAATTGGCCTTTAATGATGGCTGCTGTCACCATAACGACTGTCCCGGTGATGGTGTTATTCCTTATCGGTCAACGTCAGTTTATACAGGGTATAGCCGCTACAGGGATTAAGAATTGAAGGGGTGCAGGGTGCAGGGTGCAGGGTGCAGGGTGAAGGGTGCAGGGTGCAGGGTGCAGGGTGCAGGGTGCAGGGTGCAGGGTGCAGGGTGCAGGGTGCAGGGTGCAGGGTGCAGGGGGGAAATTAACCCCAATACCCAATACCCAATACCCAATATCCAATAACTAATTCGTTTCCTGGATTTGCAAACGGATTGTGTGTTCAGTACCGCCACTGAGTTGTAATTCCATGACTTCACCACCGAGGGGTTCGATGCAAGTTAGGAGCGATCGCAGTTGGGGTGTACTTGCACCAGTATCAACATATAGCCGATCTGCTAAATTACCGATGCGTTTCCAAGTCATGTACAACTTAGCAATTGTTTGTTCTATCTGTGATGCTTGATTGACTAAATCAGCAGCTATACTCAGACAGCCAATCCTTTGGGCTTCTTCTAAGGCTGTTTCAATGTCAATATCCGCCTGTGTCAATGCTTGGACTTGGGCGGCTGATTTGAGATATTTAGCTAAATGACGCGCCTCTGAAGTTGCCTGTTTGAGAGTATCAACGTCAGGATTAGCCGCAATTTCGGTGTGAATCATCTTTTGGTGTGATTCTGGCAGTTTTTCCATTTCCTTCACCAGAGGGGCAATGTAGCGCGAGGGCAGGGAGTTGTCGGCTGCTTTTACCTTCACGGATTCTGGTAGTAACTCCGATGACATGGCTGTCCATTCGTCGGTGAGTTGGCGCACTTCTCTTCTGGTAATTTGGTCGCCTTTTTGCGCCGCTTCACTCACCATCTGTTGGACTTCTGGGACGGCTTTGGAGGTTTCAATAAATGCCCGTTTGCTAAAGTTATTTACTGAGCTTGGGTCAAGTTTTCCTTCTTCGAGGAGAGTATCAGCACTATTGGCTAGTTGAATCCAGGCGTAAGCTTGACTTTTACTAATTTCGTGTTCTTTCAACCACCGGAGAAATCCTGTACCCCTTCCGTCACCACCTCTTTTTTCTCGGTCACGAATAGCCCGTAAGATGCGCCCCCGCCAAATTTCGGTTTGCAGGTCAAAGCGATCGCATACCTGCCATGCTACATCCAGTTGTTCTTGAAAATCTGACTCTAAAATCTCTTCATCTTCTGGATCTGGTAGTTCAAAGCTGAGGTCTGCTGGTTGTTGCAAAGCCGCAGCTAGGTCGTTGATGGATTCGGTATCTTGCACAATGATAGCTAACTAGTGTATGCGATTTCCTTCGGCACTGCGCGGAGCGCAATCGGCTTATTATTACATATTTTTGTAACATATTAAACCTGATCCCCACCCTCATCTTAGTTAGGAGAGGGAGCAGGAAAAATAATTTGTTTTTGTCTTAAATAAATAGGAGATGTAGCAAAAGGGGAGCATATTGCTATATGTCCCTACTGTTAATTGATTTGGTAATTTTATCATGTCCTCAGCTACTTAATCCATTGCTATAAAGCTAGGCTTGATTGCCAGTTTTAGCAGTAATTTTATCTAATAAATGGCTGATTTGTGCTGCTCTTTGAGGTTGTCGTTGTTTTTGCAATAAGGCTTTGGCTTGTTCTAGATTATCTTTGGCTTGTTCTGGTTGGTTTTCTGCCATGAAAACATTTGCTATTCGCAGGTAAGCATCAGGATTTTTCGGACTGCTGCGAATTACTTCCTGGTATAATTCTGTTGCTTCTTTGACATTGCCTTTCTCTTTTAAAATATCTCCCAATAACAAGCGAACTACGTCATTAGTCGAGTTGTTAGAAATTACTTTGCGAAAAGCTAATTCAGCACCTTGATAATCTTTTTGTTCATAGAGTCTTACTCCTTTTTGGAAAGAGTTTAAAGTTACCAAAGTTTTCCAGGAGAAATAACCGAGAATTGTTAAAGCGATCGCAACTGGAATGATGGCGAAAATGTCTGTTTTGTGAAGATTTTCTAACATGGTTCTAACCTAAGAAACAGGCGATAGGGAACATAATATATTCGAGGTAGAAGAGTTTCCAGATAAATTGATAGAAATCAGCGATCGCGCTCTTATTTTCTAAGTCTACTGCTAAACTTCGCATCCACATTCCAGACAGCACTACTAAATGAGTAATTACTAAAAACATGGGGTTAATGTCTGGAAAATTCAGCACACCAATGAGCATGATTCCCAGATAGCAAACAGTTAGCACCCAAAGCGCTAAATTAAATACGGCTTGGGGTCCAAGTTGGATAGTGAAAGTTGTGATATTGTAAAGGCGATCGCCTTCCAGATCGGGGATATCTTTAAAGATAGCGATCGCAAAGGTAAACACTAAAATAAATATTGTCAGCACCCAAACCACAGGCGGAATAGCTGGAGTTTGTTTTAATGCCCAATTAAAGTGTAAAAATAGTCCCAAATTCACAATAGTTCCCCGCACTGAAAATATACACAGTGCTGCCCAAAAAGGAAATTGCTTCAAGCGAATGGGTGGTAAAGAATAAGCCGTACCAATAGCCAAACTCAAAGCTACCAATCCCAATAAAAAAGGTCCAGTTAGCCAAGCCACAACCAGCGCCAAAACGCCCATAGTGATCACAATTAACTGCCCTTGCTTCCGAGAAAATTCACCTGATGCTAGAGGTAAATGAGGCTTATTAACCTTGTCAATTTCAACATCTTCTAATTGATTTAAGCCCACAATATAAATATTGCCACATAAACAGGCAATCCAAGCACCCAGAAGAGGAATTAGTTGATCATTAGAGAAACTAGTCGCAGAAATAGCAACAGCAATTAAATACAAACTCCACACACTTAAACTCGTGCCAATAATCGTGTGCGGGCGGGAAAATTTCCAAAAAGCATAAAGCCAATTACTTTTAAAATTAGAAGACTGACCAGAAATTTGATTCATAAAAATTTGAGATGAACGAATAGGGAAAAGAGGAACGGGGATAGGGTGCAGAGGAGAAGAGAAACGGTTGTTAAGTAACCAGAAGTTTAAAGTAACTTCTAACTCCCCCTTGTTCCCTACTCCCCTGCCTCTATTTAGTTCCGCACAACAAAGCAAACCGAATTAATCCACGTTTATAGCCATCACTCATTAATCCCAGAGACAATGCACCTTGAATAGTTTCCCAACCAGAAGTGAGTAACCCGAAAAGCGCTTGCGGAGTGAAAGCCGAATCAATGACAAAATCCCAAAAAGGGGCGACAGCCGTTGACCAATCAGCAGTGCGGAGATTATTTAAAGGAAGTTGATGTGCGATCGCTTCGTATTCTGGTAACGAAATCACGTAGGGTAAACAATATACCCGATAAATATCTTGCAAATGCTTTTGTTCATCGGCCGTCAATGGTGAGACATCAGTGGGACGATGACACCAAGTGACAACAATTAGCTTCCCACCCGGCTTTAAAACTCGATAGCATTCCTGCAAAAACTTAGTTTTATCTGGCATATGTTCACCGCTTTCCAGCGACCAGACCAAATCAAAAGAATCGTCAGCAAAAGGCATTGCTTGAGCATCTGCGACTTGAAACCGACATCTACCACTCAAACCAGCATATTGGGCGCGTTCATTGGCTCTAGCGGCTTGCACTGGACTTAAAGTAATCCCCGTGGCTTCAGCTTTAAACTTACCTGCTAAGTAAAGAGAACTACCGCCAATACCACAACCCACATCCAGAATGTTTTCTGCTGTTTCTACCTCAGCCCATTTGAGTAGTTCTTCGATTAAATCAATTTGAGCTAGTCGGCGTTCTTTTTTTTGGCTACCATCTGCGCCGTAGTAGCCGTGGTGCATATGTTCCCCCCAAATCTGTTCCCACAGACCAGAGGAAGCATCATAAAATTGCTGTATTTGCTGGTATAGTGTTGCACTCATGAAGAAAGCAGTGTTAAAACAATGCCGAATTTAAATAAACATACTCGTAGGCTACCATGTGTGTTTTTAATTGAATAAGAGTGTTTTGGCTTTTAGGGGTGTTAAATCAGTGAACAGTCAACAGTGATCAAGGCATCAGGTGGGGGATTTCCACCCAATGAGGTTTCTTGACGGATAACTGATGTATCATCCCTAAAATAATTTGTAAGTATTTATCTTGTTATGACCGTTTCTCGCACAGTTTGCTTGGGATTTTTAGCTGTCATCACCGTGGGAACCCTCCTGCTGATGATGCCTTTCTCTACTAGCAGTGGGACTTGGAATGACCCCATTGTGGCGCTATTTACAGCCACCTCTGCTGTTTGCGTCACGGGGTTAGCTGTAGTTGATACGGGGACTGATTTTTCCTTTTGGGGTCAGTTGTGTATTCTGTTGTTAGCTCAAATTGGTGGCTTGGGGTACATGACAAGCACCACCTTTCTGATTATGCTTGTGGGGCGAAAATTTAACCTGCGGCAAAAAATTGCCATTCAGCAAACTTTAGACCGACCGGGAATGCAAGGTAGCGCTCAAGTTATCCGGTCAATTATTGCCACAACGATGATTTTTGAAATTACAGGCATTTTCTTACTTATTCCGGCATTTGTTCCCGATTTTGGCTGGAGTCAAGGACTTTGGCTGGCGATTTTTCATAGTATTTCCGCTTGGAATAATGCCGGGTTTAGTTTGTTCTCAGATAGTTTAATCGGATATCAGTCATCTTTGTTAGTAGTTTTCACGATTACAATGTTGATAATCTTTGGCGGCATTGGCTATCAGGTAATATTAGAAATCTATCTTTGGGTGCGCGATCGCCTGCTCAATAAAACCACAGCCTTCGTATTTTCTTTGGATTTTAAAGTAGCCTGTAGTACAACTTTAATACTTTTATTCATCGGGACATTCGCATTTTTGAGCATAGAGATAAAAAATCAAGAAACATTTGGTTTATTAACTCTACCTGCCCAGTTATTAGCAGCTTGGTTCCAATCAGTTACTACCAGAACTGCTGGTTTCAATAGCATTGATGTTAGCCAAATGACAACGGCTGGTCTATTTATTACTATTGCATTGATGTTTATTGGTGCAAGTCCTAGTGGAACAGGAGGAGGGATAAAAACCACAACATTGAGGGTTCTCACTAGTTGTACAAAATCAATTCTTCAAGGTAAAGAAGAAGTTTTATTATATGAACGCAAAATAGCAATATCTTTAATTTTAAAAGCCGTTGGTGTTTTAGTTGGTTCCGTGGCTATGGTGCTATTGTCTACAATTTTAATTTCCCTCACAGACCCAGAGTTAAATTTTATTCAACTTTTGTTTGAAGTTGTATCAGCCTTTGCTACGGTAGGACTTTCTACAGGTATCACTAGTAGCGTCTCAGTCCCAGCCAAACTGATTTTAATTGTCACAATGTATGTGGGAAGAGTCGGTGTTTTATTACTGATGGCTGCTGTATTGGGAGACCCTCGCCCCAGTAGAATTCACTATCCTGAAGAAAATTTACTTGTAGGTTAGCTGCTTAGGTAAAGATGGTGATGGAATGTTAATTAATGACTAATATTTTCAAGAGATGTTAGTAACGTCTACTGATAAAATATGAATAAATAGGCAAACAACTAAAACTTTTAACAAATTTTAGTGTCATCGTTTTTACCTATCCCCAGGTAGCGAAAATAAGGATAACAAATGTGAATCTGTCATCGATAGGCTTTTTTCGCAGTTTACGTAGAGATAACCACCAATTTGCTGTAATTGGGTTAGGTCGTTTTGGTAGATCGGTATGTTCAACGTTACACAAATTAGGTTATCAAGTACTGGCAACAGATGTTGATGAAAAGCTTGTATCAGATGCATTACATGAAGAGATGGTTGGTCACGCTTTACAGCTAGATTCAACTGAACCAGCTGCACTTAAAGAAGCAGGAATATTTGAATTTGATACGGTAATCATTGCTATTGGTAACTACATTCAAGAAAGTATTATCACTACTTTGAATGTGAAAGAGGGTGGTGTACCTCATGTAGTGGCTAAAGCTTCGAGTGAAGTTCACCGTAAGCTGTTAAAACGAGTGGGTGCAGATCATGTAGTGTTTCCCGAATTTGAAGCAGGTTGCGCCCTAGCGCGATCGCTCACTAAACCAGCTATTCTAGACCGATTTGACCTTGACCCAGAAAACAGTATTGTTGAAATGATTGTTCCTGATGAATTCCACGGTCGAACCATCTCCGAACTGCAACTGCGTAACCGCTATGGCTTGAATTTACTAGCCGTGAGTCAGGATGGCAAATTTCAAATCAATCCCGAACCCACTAAGCGTCTCGAACGGGGTACAGCAATGGTGGTGATTGGCCATAACAAAGATATTAATCGCTTGCCGATTTGAATTAGATAAATGGAAGATAGGAATTACACTTGATATAGGTGTAAAAAACCAGTAGAAACAAGTTTGCTTTTTTGAATGTTTATGGATTTAATACTTGACGATTTGGCGGCAATTGATAATAAACTTTCTCAACGTTATATTGAACTTGACCCCGGCGGATATTTCATTATCTATGTGGATCGAAACGTAGGGTTAATTTACGCCAAGCATTTCACAAATATCATTGATGACCAAGGTTTAGCCGTCGATCCCGAAACCGGCAAGGTCATCCCGGCTAAGGGTAAAGTGGAACGAACTCACACAACGGTTTTTAGTGGACGGACGGCTAAGGAACTTTGTGTAAAGATTTTTGAAGAAACTCAGCCCTGTCCCGTCACTTTTTTAGACCATGCGGCTTATTTAGGGCGCGAGTTTGTCCGGGCTGAAGTGGCTTTAGTATTAGGGCAAGAGTATATTCAAGATTGAATCAGTCAACAGTTATCAAAGCGTATAGAGGGAAACTTCAACCCAATTAACTCTTTTGATCATTAACTGATAAAGTTAGCCCTCAGATGATGGTTGGTTGATCTGGTAAACAAAGTAAGTAGCCATTGGGATCACTGTAGCGGCAATTAACAGTCCTACTACCCAAGCAGTAGCGTTACCTTTATCCGTGTCTTCGGCTTTGGTAAAAGTACCTTCTACCTGTACAGTTTCAGTAACTTCCGGTGGTCCTGGATCTGCTTCCCCAGAGAGGACAGCGACCAGGCGATCGCTTGCATCGACAAATGCTTGATTGTATTTGTTACCATTTCGTATGGGTATACCCATAGTTTCTGAAACCACACTTTCAGCGATAGCGTCAGTCAACAAGGGCTTAACTTCTTCACCAGTCACAATAGCAGTACCGTTAGTAACAGTATCCAATACCACCAATGTTTGATTAGCTTGTGCTGCTGCTGTAGGAAACCATTTTTCAAACAGTTCTTGAGAAAAACTTTCTGGCGTTTCACCATAATCAAGGCGACGAAGAGTCACAAATCTGACTTCGTTACCTGTTTTTTTTGCTAAGTCCTCAAAGGTACTGCTGATTTTACCTTCATTGACGCGACTAATAATGTCACTTTGATCTAAAACCCAGTTGTTTTCGGTCAAATTTGGGATTTGATATACACCTGTAGCTAATGCAGGTGAGACAAACACTGAAGCACCCAGAACTACCATCAGTAAGGGTACAATTAGCCGAAGTAGGTATTTTTTAAGACTAAATATTTCGCTAAGGATCTGTTTCATCGGATGATCTCTTTAAGACAGGCTTGCACCAAAAATACTACAGAACCAAGGTCAAAATCACCTGATTTACACATCTATTCAATTTTGGCTGTATTCAGCCGGTAAATCTGGTTAGCCTTAGTGATAAAAAATCTGCCGCCAGTTACTTCTCCTGTGTCTAAGCTACACGAGCAAATCAGCTAAATGTTTCTTCATTACTTGAAATAAAAGAAAAAAGAGTGTGGATTCAGCTTTGAAAATGCAATAGTGTTGAATTTCCAGATTAATTAAAGAATATGGCGAAACTTTTTACTAAATCAAATCTGAACACAGCAAAATATTTAAATTACTATAAATTTTTACGCCAATTCAATGCTGACTTGTGACTTCACTGTTTTGCGGAGTGGGAAAGCGCTGACTTGTCAGTTCGCTTGGAAAATAGCCCGAAGTTCACTCTAGGCGTTAGCTTTGGGAATTTTCTAACTAGATTTATACTATTATGGAATATATTTACTAACATTTCTATGTGACGCAGCCAATGCAAACAGGTATTTATGCACAACAACTAGACTTATTTCAATTATTCCAACCCAAAAACACCATAAATTGCATAACGAAATTTACATTTGTAGACCTATTTTCTGGGATAGGTGGCTTTAGGATTCCTCTGGAAGAATTAGGAGGAATTTGTTTAGGCTATTCAGAAATTAACAAAGAAGCAATTAAAGTATATCGACAAAATTTTATTCATAATATCAATGAAGAAGCTGATTTAGGAGATATTACAAATTTACATCAACTACCTTTTATGACAGATATTATAGTAGGTGGTGTTCCTTGTCAACCTTGGTCTATAGCGGGTAAAATGCAAGGCTTACAAGATCCCAGAGGACAACTATGGCTGGACGTTTTTAGAATTGTAAAACTTAACCAACCTAAAGCATTTATATTTGAGAATGTTAAAGGTTTAACAGAGCCAAGAAATAGAGAAAGTTTAGCATACATACTTAAAAATCTAACATCATCTGGCTATGTAGTTAAACATCAGGTACTCAATTCATACGATTTTGGTTTACCTCAAGATAGAGACAGAATATTTATTGTTGGTATTAGAAATGATATTGATAATTGTTGGGGGTTTAGCTTTCCTCAAAAAATAAATAAACGTCCCAAGCTTTATGATTTAATTCCTGGAGTGGAAAAGAGTAATTTACTTAAAAAGAAATTTCCTCCAGAAGTATTATTCACCGATGGTAAAATCCCAGCTTCTAGAGGTAGATTTCAAAAAATAGATGAATTGAATGATTTTTTTACTTTTGCTGATATTAGAGATGGACATACTACAATTCATTCTTGGGAATTAATTGAAACAAATCATAGAGAAAAGCTGATTTGCCAAACAATATTAAAAAACAGAAGGAAGAAAATTTATGGAGAAAAAGATGGTAATCCTTTAGGATTTGAAATTTTACAATGCTTGATTCCTCGTTTAGAGATAGAAGAAATCAATACTTTAGTTGAAAAACAAATTCTCTGTTTTATAGAGGGTAAGGGTTATGAATTTGTCAATTCTAAAATTTCATCTGGAATTAAGGGAATTTGTAAAATATTTCTACCTCATGCCGATGCAATCGGAACTTTAACCGCAACTGGAACCAGAGATTATGTAGCTACTATATCTATAGAATGTGAAGCCCCAGACCTCTATAAGCAAAAATTTATTCGACAAATTTATAACCAGAATAAATATAAACCTTTAACTGCACAAGATTACGCCAGATTACAAGGTTTTCCAGAAAATTTTCAAATAGCAGAAAATGAAACTACAGCCAAGCACCAGTTAGGCAATGCTGTTTCCGTTCCTGTAGTTTATCATTTAGCAAATGCTTTGTTAAAAATAATTTTATAGGTTTAACTGTGAATATGGTAGCTATTAATAAAAATACTCGTGCAGTAATTAAAGGCTATTTGGAGGGTTTTATTCAAGGTCTTATAGATGAGTATAAAGGACGTAATAGTTTAAGACCTACCACTGCAACCGAGTATTTATCAAGGTACTCATCTAATGGTGAATTAAAACCGTTTCAAGCTGCACTTATTCCGCCAGAATTAATCCGGATCAACCAATTTGAAAGAGGGTTGAGTACAAAGTTAGGTAATTCTTTTGAAGAATGCGCTCGCCTCATCGCTCTCCAACATCATCAAAAAGTTTACCGTGGTTATGATATTAACACTGAGGTAAGTAGTGCAGCTTTTGCAGAAGCTGAACTGCAAAAACAAAATTATGAATCTGCTGTAAAGGGGGAGAAAGAAAAACCATCTTTTGAGCAGATGGTCACAGCAGTTCTTAATGCTCGTCGTAACGATGATTTAGCCAAAAAAATTGTTCGTGTAGACCTTTATATTGTTGGCAAAGATGGGACGGAATTTTGTTTTGAAATTAAAGCTCCCAAACCCAATAAAGGACAATGTTTAGAAGTTTTGCAACGTTTATTGAGATTTCATTTACTGCTTGGTCTAAACCGTCCTCAATTGCAAGCTTACTATGCAATGCCGTATAATCCGTATGGTGTAAATAAAAGTGATTATAAATGGACTCATGCAAAAAGTTATTTACCTTTTGATGATGCGGTAGTTATCGGGAATGATTTTTGGAGTACTGTAGGAGGAAATACTGCTTATGAAGAACTGCTAGAAATTTATCTAGAGGTTGGAAGGGAGAAAGGTAAATATATGTTGGATAATTTAGCTTTTGGCTTTTAGCTGATGATCTTGTGAGAGTTGAGCAGGTAAAAACTGATTTGGAACTTTTGCTCACTCAATACACTGTTTAAAACTGGGGTGTGCAGCAAGATATGATTTTGGGCAAGTTTGGTGATCAGGATGAATTATTATCTTGGGCATCTAGCCAACTTAAAACCTGTTGATTTGGTTGTTTAGGGATAATTTCGGAAATCAAGCAAGTATCAAGGAGGTAGGTCATGGTATGAAGCTATCACGGGGTAGAGTGATA
>NZ_JAYGHH010000001.1:71081-76258 GCF_034931045.1 Nodularia sp. UHCC 0506 | reverse complement strand
TATCTCTACTGAGGTCTAATTCTTCAGCAACTTCAGCTAAGGGCGATTGACGGAAAAATTCTGAAAGTTTGCTTGGTTGTTCTGGGCGAGTATTGTGATTGTCCGTAGTCAAGCTTTGTGCCAACAGTTGGATAATATGCAGTTTATCCTTGGGAGAAAGTTGAAGAAGTTGTTTTTCAAGTTCTGGGATAACCATATAATTAATACTTTATTTATTTGCAATTTTATCACTAAATGAAGGGGTTGAGATTTAAGACAAGAAGATATAATTGTGGATAATTGCTGACAGATTAGCAATGCCAGTAAATGCACTTTTTCATAGGAGTAATGCAAATTTGGGAGATGCTAAAAATTGGTAATATAAGCCACTTGAATTTTCAGCACCCCCTACTTACAAAAAGTGAAAATTGAAAACTACATCTTCTTTTTAGTGAGAATAAGCACTGGTAATTGAGATAAACAATGCGATATCACCAAATCGCGTTGCAACCCATTTCTGAGAAAGTTGAATTTCCGCAGTTGTTAATACCTGAACTAAACTCGGACTCAAATTACTCTTACTTTCTTGAACCCCTCCCATTTGCTTCTTGCTTTCTTGATCCGTTAGTTCAATCCATACTGACTGCAAATCAAGGAGTTCGTCGATTAATATTTTATGATCAGACTTCATTAAAGTTGTCTCCAGATGTTATGGTGCTGACAGAATTTTAGTAGAAAATTAGAAGGAATTTATATGGGGGTAAATCTAGCGAGCGTTTCATTAGGGGTAAGACAGACTGAAAGTATTGCTACATATACTTTTTAATAATCCTTTCCTATGAAATAATTTAGACCTAACTCGCACAGGAGCTTTGGTTGATAGGTAGTTAGGAGTTTTAATACTGGGATAATTTTAGTCCTAAATTAAAGGGTTTCGATTTAAGATAAGAAGATATGATTTCAGGAGATTTCATCAATGGCATATATCTCCCAAAAAAACCTCACAAAAGAAGATTTTCTCTCTCAATATCAGGATAATCCCTGCTATGAATTAGCAGATGGAGAACTAATTAATCTGGAACCCACTGGACATCATGAAACGGTGGATGGAAATTGGCATACACCTGGTTGCAGAACAAATCCCCTGATTTATTCCTCGCACTTGTTTAATTTACCCCTTTGCAGATGCAGCTACTTTTAATGTTTGTCAACTTGCTGAAGATATTTATACTCTGCAACAATATCGCATGAATCAATTAATTAATTCGCCGCTTTTGCCTCGTCTTCAACTATGTTTAGATGATGTTCTTCCTCGTCGGGGAGGAGAGGACTGAAGTCCTCACTACGAACTATTTAGTTAGTTGAGAAAAAATTGTTTCCCAGTGTATAACAGGTGGTCTTGTGCCTTTGTTGACTAAATTAAATGCTTGGTTGGCTGTTGATGGGTGAAAAATAGATTCTACACACGCAGCAGCTACGTCAATGCGGCTTGCATCTCCGGCTAGTTGGTCGCCAGTTTCTACTATTACACCCTGTTTTCCGCCTGTCTTGGCCTTGAGTAAGGTGTTGAGGTCGTAGGATGTGTAAGGGCCATCAATTAAGCGTCCTGGACGAATAATTGTATAGGGTAATCCAGAATTGATAATGGCTTGCTCTCCTTTTTCTTTGGCATCAAGGACACCAAAGGCGTTGAGAATATTAAAAGGTGGCTGGTCTTTACGGTGAACTCCCACTGAAGAGACGAAAACAAAGCGTTTGAGATGGGAAGGTGCTACTGATACTAAGTTGGTGACACCTCCAGTATCTACTTTTGGGGGGTTATTCTTAGCTATGCGATCGCGATATCCTGAGTCAATTAAAATTTTTCCCCATTCGAGTAAGTTGGGTTTGGGTTCAAATTCCCATCTCTGGGAAGGAAAGGCAGTAGTTCCAGTACAACAGATAATATAGTTGATATGCTGGATGGCTGGGGCCAGTGTGCTGATATCACGGATGTCACCAACTGCAATTTCTACCTTTTCATTAAACATTTTTGCGGCTTTGGTGGCGTTGCGGGTGAGGATACGCACTTTCATTCCCTTCTCTAGCAAATTGGCTGTGACAAGCTGACCTACGCCACCAGTAGCACCAGCAATTAGTACTAAATCTTCAACTGAGGCTGTTACATTAGTCATAAACTGATTTTAAGATAGTTAATGCTAATCTAGCCAATACTTTGAGTGTAATGTTTCTGTCTAAAGAAAGCGATAGCGCACAAAAACCCGGTCATAATAACCGGGCTTTTGATTAAGGAAGTGAGGATATGTTCCCCGATAAGTTATAAGAAGTTCTGTATAATTCGCTGTACTGATAAGTAATACCACTATAGCCAAAACAATTCCGGAAAATATAGAAAAATTTTTCAGGATCTTAACTCCCCCAGGCTACAGAGATTCCCTAGTAAAGCACGGCGTAAATAAGCATACTAGTGAAAAAAGTGCGAAATTCCCAAATAAAAGCCTTTTGACTTTTAACTTTTGACTTCCGCGTAGCGGTAATACCCATTACCCTGGAAAATATATTAAAATCAATGACTTGAGTCATAAAGAGAGCAATCATGGCATCCATCCGCGAGTTGCACGAACAATTAATTAAAAAAGAATGTTCTGCTGTTGAAATTACCCAAGAAGCTTTAGACCGTATTCAATCCTTAGAACCGAAATTACACAGTTTCTTACACGTAACGACAGAGAAGGCATTAGCGCAGGCTCATGCTGTGGATGCCAAAATCGCTGCTGGTGAAGAAATAGGACTACTGGCGGGGATTCCTATCGGCATTAAAGATAATTTGTGTACTCAGGGGATTCCTACTACTTGCGCTTCTCGAATTTTAGAGAATTTTGTGCCGCCTTATGAATCAACTGTTACCCAAAAGTTGATTGATGCTGGGGCTATACTTATCGGCAAAACCAATCTAGATGAGTTTGGTATGGGTAGTTCTACAGAAAATTCTGCCTATCAAATTACGAATAATCCTTGGGATTTATCACGGGTTCCCGGTGGTTCTTCTGGAGGTTCGGCGGCGGCGGTGGCGGCTGATGAATGTGTTGTATCTCTGGGAACTGATACGGGCGGTTCTATTCGACAACCTGCGGCTTTTTGTGGTGTGGTGGGAATGAAACCAACTTATGGGTTGGTGTCTCGCTATGGTTTGATTGCTTATGCTTCATCTTTGGATCAAGTTGGACCATTGGGACGCACAGTAGAAGATACGGCTATAGTATTGAATGCGATCGCAGGTTACGATCCCAAAGACTCCACTAGCCTCAAAGTGGAAATCCCTAACTACGCCGCTAGTTTAAAACCGGACTTCAGAGTCAGAAGCAAGCTGCGAATTGGGGTGATTAAAGAAACTTTTGGTAATGGGTTAGACTCTGTTGTGGAACAAGCTGTTACTAAAGCCATAGATGTATTACAAAGTTTGGGAGCCGAGGTTCATATTATTTCCTGCCCCAATTTCCGCTATGGCGTACCTAGTTACTACATCATTGCGCCATCAGAAGCATCAGCCAATCTAGCTCGTTACGATGGTGTCAAATACGGTTTCCGGGCTGAGGATGCAGATAATCTGTTATCTATGTATACTCGTACCCGCTCCACTGGTTTTGGTACAGAAGTTAAACGCCGGATTATGATTGGTACTTACGCCCTGTCAGCCGGCTATTATGACGCATACTATCTGAAAGCCCAAAAAATTCGGACTCTGATTAAACAAGACTTTGAAAAAGCGTTTAAGAAGGTTGATGTATTAGTTACTCCTACTGCTCCCACCACAGCATTTAAAGCAGGAGAAAAAGTTAGTGACCCTTTAAGTATGTACTTAAATGACTTGATGACTATTCCCGTAAATTTGGCAGGTTTACCGGGTTTAAGTGTACCTTGTGGTTTTGATGAACAGGGATTACCGATTGGATTGCAGCTAATTGGCCAGCTGCTTCAAGAAGATCAACTATTTCAGGTAGCTTATGCTTATGAGCAATCAACTAGTTGGCTGGCGAATCAGCCGCAACTGTAAAGAAAGTGCTGAGTGCTGAGTGCTGAGTGGGGAAAGTTTTGAGTGAATAAAGTGCTGAGTCAATTTTCCCCCTGCACCCTGCACCTCTACCCCTCTGCCTCCTATTCTGGTTTTGTTTTGGTTTCTTGAGTAGGGACTGCATTTTGTGGTTTTGCTTGAGATTCGGGTGTGAGTTTGGAATTAAGGACATAAATCAATCCGACAGAAGCCAGTAATAATAAGAGCGCATAGGGGACAAAAAGAGGTATGTGTATATCTAGTTTTTTGGCTGAATTTTGACTTTCATTGTGAGTATATTCAGGAAAATCATTAATTTCAAAGGTATTTGCTAAAGCCTGTCCATCCAATCCGATGACATCACCATAACGACGAATAAAGCCTTGTACATAAACAGATTCGGGTAATGCGTCAAAGTCCCCTGCGTCTAATGCTTTCAATAAACTTAGGCGAATATTTGTTTGAATTGCTATTTCTTCTATATTTACTGATTTTTCCTGTCTAACTCGCAGTAAATGTTGAGTTATTTCTTGCAATTGCTTTTCTTGGGCTTGAGTTAAAGGCTTCACAATCTTTTCCTAACTAAAGACTAATATTTCTTATGCCCAGTAATATTACTTAAGCACGTAAACGTTTTTATTAGGCATAATATTTCGATCAGTTTAATTTTAAAGGGAAATTACTGAAGCTTACACAGTTAACAAATATTATTTTATTTATAAATATTTGTTAAAGTATAAATTCAAGTACTTAAATATAGATAAACCTCAATTTTCAATGCAATTGTCTTTCAAATTACTACTTTCGGTAGTGGTAGTTGCTGTTATAATCCCCTACTTTGCTATTTGCTTACTTCTTTTTGTGAAACAGCATAAGTTCATTTTCTTTCCCTCTAGTGTGATTGAAAGAACACCAGCGTTTTTTAATCTTCCATACGAGGATGTATGGCTACCTGTAAAAGTTAGTAATGGTCAGACGCAACTGATTCACGGTTGGTGGATTAAAGCTCCGCAACCAGATGCTGATGTGTTGCTGTATCTGCATGGTAACGCTATCAATGTTAGCGCAAACGTTGGTCATGCAAATCGGTTGAATCAACTAGGATTTTCTGTGCTTCTAATTGATTATCGCGGGTATGGTCGCAGTG
>NZ_JAYGHH010000001.1:68376-71056 GCF_034931045.1 Nodularia sp. UHCC 0506 | reverse complement strand
GGTGAGTTTCCTAACGAAAACCGGGTTTATGAGGATGCCTCTGTGGCGTGGAATTACTTAGTGGAAAATCAGCAAATCCCCCCTAGCAAAATTTTTATTTACGGGCATTCGATGGGGGGTGCGATCGCCATTGATTTGGCGCTTAAACAACCAGAAGCGGCTGGATTGATTGTGGAAAGCTCCTTTACTTCAATCAGGGAGATGGTTGCTTACAGGAACTTATTTTGGATGTTCCCGGTGGATTTGATTTTGACGCAGCGCTTTGAATCCATTCAAAAAGTACCACTGTTAAAATTACCGGTGTTATTTATTCATGGTACTGCTGATACAACTGTGCCATCTTTTATGAGCCAAAAACTTTATCACGCTGCGCCCGAACCGAAAAAACTGTTTTTAGTATCGGCAGCAGACCATAATAATACAGCTACTGTTGCTGGTGATGATTATTTGCAATGGATCAAGTCTTTTGTGGAACGAGTCAAATCTTACAGCTTTGCGGGTAAAAATTAAAACGTTTATTTTATGTAATTACTTTATTTACGGTGTTATCTATGAATCTCAGGACTAGAACTAGGCGATCGCAGCACAAAGATCAACTTCACGAAAACTTTTTATTTGTATAGTCACCATTTAAGAGAAAATATAAATTCGATCTTGACTCAGTAATTCTACGATTTATGGGAAAAAAATCTTTAATTAATACAAAACAATCCGGATCTCAACGCATATAAAACGATAAATTATACAGATTAACTACTTTTTGGCTGAATATCAGGAAAAACTTTAACCATGACTATGACACCTGTGTATTTGTTCACTATTCCTGGAAATCCTAGCATCAAAATTTCTCAAGATGAATTGCGATCGCTATTAGGTGAAATTGAAGCTGAACTTCATAGCAGTAAAGTTTATATCCGTGCTATGACTACATTACAAAAATTACTGGGTACTTCAGGAGAACCAGTGAAGATGTTGTTAAAAGCGGTAGGTAGAGAAGCTATCAGTTTGGCATTTCAGCAATTTGCACAACAAGAAACAGTTACAGAGGCTCATAGTGTTTCACCTTCACCTAATGTTGAACCAAAAATAGCTACTGATTCACCAAGTATAAAAGTAGCACCACAAACCAGCAACGCATATATTAGCGAAAGAGAAGTATCACCAAAAACGACTGTAAATCCAGAGAAAAGTTCGGAAATAAATTCTCCAGGGGCCGCACTGATCAATTGGTTAAAGCCAAATAAAAAATCTGACCAAGCTGAACTAGCCAAGCAAATAGCAGCCGAACGACGCAAAGAAGCTATGTGTCGAATTGGTCAACAACTCAAACAAGCTCGTGAGTCTCAAGGCCTGTCTCTATGCCAACTCAATATTTATACTCATGTACCAATTCATCGAATGGAAGCAATAGAAAATAGTAATTTCGACTTATTGCCAGAAGATACTTTGGTTCGTGGATTTATTCGAGTTATGGGGAATGCTTTAGGACTAAATGGCACAAATCTAGCTGCTTCTTTACCAGTAACTGATGCAGTACAATCCATTTTACCTTCTTGGTATGGTTCGACAAAAGCTCCTGGAGGATTGGGAATAGATATTCGTCCTATACATCTATATGTAGGTTATACAGCTCTGGTGGCTGGGGCTGTCGGGGGAGTATCCTTAATTTCTCAACAAACAAATAGTGGCAGGGTACTGAATCCAGATATAGTTACTTCCCCGTCTTCGTCTGTTTTGCAATCATCCCAGAAGTCTGAAGTAAATATGACAACCGGACTGAAGACTAGTAGCGTCGGTTCAGATATTTCCCCGCCAGAATCTTTTTAAATAAAAGTGCTGAATTCTGAAGACTTCAAGCAATCAACAATGCTTTCACAGCCTTGGGGGTGGCTAGATCAAAGAATTCAGAAATTGCCACAACTGCAAATCAGCGAAATCTGGAATTGCCATAAATGTGCCAACTTGCTGTAAAATTTGCGGATCATGAGTAGAAGCAATGCCAATGGTACGAATACCCGCACCGACTGCGGCACGAATACCAGAGGGTGAGTCTTCTAAAGCGATCGCTTGTTCTGCTAAAATTTCTAAGTTGTTTAAAGCAACTTGATAGGGTTCCGGATCTGGTTTACCTGCTACACAATCATCAGCTAAAACAATCGTGTGGAAAATTTCTTTAATTCCTAAAACTTCTAGCATGAATTCTGCATTTTGTCTAGGAGCATTAGTTACTAAAGCCCGTTTTAGCTGATGTGTTTCTGTCCATTTTATCAGTTCAGCAAATCCATGCAATGCTTGCAGATGGGGGGCGAGTTGGCGAAAAAGCGTTTCTTTTTCATCCGCAAACTTTTCACCTTCAATTACTGTTAATTGCGGCAAAATATCTTTAACAATTTCTGGGTTTAGCCGTCCACTAATCCGAGATTTATAGAATGTTTCGTCAATTGTAATATCGTAACTCAGCAACATTTTTTGCCAAGCTTGGTAGTGTATGGGGTCAGTATTGACAATAGTACCGTCTAAGTCAAAGAGAATTGCAGCCAGCATGATTTTTGGTAAACTGTAAATAATTATTAAGTTAATTTACATAGTTTACATGGTTTTTTGTCCTCAATCATTGTGCTGGCGTGAATACAGGAATAAAACAATCTGAAATTCTCAAATCTATACTAAAAAAAAGATG
>NZ_JAYGHH010000001.1:41222-68351 GCF_034931045.1 Nodularia sp. UHCC 0506 | reverse complement strand
CCAATTATTTGTGAAGATGCATATTGTTTTTACCCCACCTCTTATCCCTACCTCGTAAAAATCCGCTTCCCTCCTTGCTTGCGGGGAGAGTTAGGGAGGGGTTATTTGTATGCATCTTTATATAAAATTGGTGTCAGTGGATTATTCTCAAATATCCCATGTAAGCAAATGTTAGCCGCTACAAACTTTTTTCGCGTTGATGATTTATTGGTGCAGATTTACAACTCTGAAGTTGAAATGGCAGAGAAAGTAGCAGAAATCGCCCAAAATTATTTACAGCAAGTTCTCCAGCAACAGGAAATCGCAGCAGTACTGTTAGCCACAGGAAACTCCCAACTCAAATTTCTTGATGCTTTAATCAAGTTGGGTGGTGTAGATTGGTCACGGATTACCTTATTTCATTTAGATGAATATTTGGGGATTACAGCCGATCATCCGGCGAGTTTCCGGCGATATCTGCAAGAACGTGTCGAAAAGCGAGTTTCTCCCCGACAATTTCATTATATAGAAGGTGATGCCTTGCAACCTCTAGCAGAGTGCGATCGCTACACCAAATTATTGCAAGCCCAACCCATTGATTTATCTTGTCTTGGTATTGGTGAAAACGGACATTTGGCTTTTAATGACCCCGCAGTAGCCAATTTTCAAGATACTTACAGCGTCAAACTGGTGAAACTAGATACAATCAATCGCCAGCAGCAAGTTAACACAGGTCATTTTCCTAATATTGATAGTGTTCCCCAGTATGCTTTTACTGTTACTTTGCCTTTAATCTGTTCAGCCCAAAAAATTATTTGTCTAGCACCAGAAACACGTAAAGCCTCGGTAATAAAACAGATGCTAAAAGGGTCAATTAATACCAATTGCCCAGCCTCAATTTTACGTCAACAATCGCAAGCAACCTTATTTTTAGATACAAATTCTGCTAGTTTACTGTAAGCTAAGGCTCAGATCCCCGACTTCTTTAAGAAATCGGGGATCTTTAATATTTTTATAAATAAATTGAGTTTATGGCATTGGTTTATGACCGAGTTTAAAGTGAGATAAACAAGCTTCTAAATAGGTACAGTCCTCACATTTGAGTTCCTTTCCAGGATTTTCACAGCCACAGGGAGGATTGACAAAACAATCAGCAGAATTTTGGGGAGTGGAGTATTTTTTCAAAATATAATAAAAAGTAGCTTCTTTGAGACAAAAAATAATATCTTGTACCATATAGGGAACAGGGAACAGTTATCCCCAAATTTTCTGATTTATTCAACCCAAAATTCACACTTTTGATAGTACACCCTACATAAAGTTGAAACCACACACTACAGATTTCATGCAGAAATTTTATCTTTTACCAAAAATGTAAACATCATGGGTGATGAAACGTTAAGAGTGTATACACTATTGCTTGCACCTCCTCATTCTCTATACGCTAGTAAATAAAAACCTCATACTTTGATGGAGTTTTATTTTAGACTTAAGTATGATTTTATGATCACTCAACTTAGTCCTTTAGATATAGCCATTATCAAAGTAATTAATTGATCA
The DNA here is from genome assembly GCF_034931045.1 of Nodularia sp. UHCC 0506. NCBI lineage: Bacteria > Bacillati > Cyanobacteriota > Cyanophyceae > Nostocales > Nodulariaceae > Nodularia > Nodularia sp. UHCC 0506. Next base: position 66,812 of record NZ_JAYGHH010000001.1, on the reverse strand, counting down.
ATTTCCCCTAATCTCTTCAATTACTGACATTATTTAAATATTCTTTCAAATTAGAAATGGAACTAATATTGAATTCGGTTGCATCTTCTCGACGCATCATCAAACCATAGGTGTTATTGAAACCAAAGGAACTCAGCCAATCAACATCATAACGCTTTTTCGATTCTTCTTTGACGTAGTTGAATACTTTCTCCTTACTTTGAATAATTTCGTTGCGAATTTTTTCATCTACTTGGAGAATCGTTAAGAGTCCCGTTCCTGTATACTCAGGATAAAGGTCAATATCTCCTTTAAGCAGGGCATTAAAAGCAATTTGTGTGCCAGCTAGTCCCGTTTTTAATTCTACATCGAGATTTGTATAATTTTCAATTATAACTACTAACATTTCTGCTAAGATATATTGCTCGGTGAAATTCTTTGAGCCGACAACTATATCAGATGCACCATTTCTTTGGGTAGATGTTTCTAAACCTAAATTTTGGATAAACTCCCTGGCTACCTGACTAGGTGGTTGCTTTTTCTCATCAACTAGGTAGTTAAGTTCTGCCATGATTTCATCAGAAATTTTACCTGCCAATTTGTCTAAAGCTGCCCTAATTTCTGGATATTTTCTCAGGGTTTCGCCTTTGACTAAAGGTGCTGCGTAGTAAGGGGGAAAATAATTTTTGTCATCTTCTAATACTTGCAGATCGTAGGCTTTAATTCTGCCATCGGTGGAAAAACCACTAATTACATCTACCTGTTTTTCTTTGATGGCTTCATACATCAGTCCTGGGTCTAGTTCCAGAGTATTAAATTGCAAATCATAATGCTCTCTTAAGCCGGGATAGCCATCAGCACGTTCCATAAACTCTGATGTAAATCCAGCTTGGAAGACAGGCGGATGAGAAATAGTTACCGCCCACAAAATTGCAGAACTCAGTAATACTAAGCTTGTAATTAGAATGGGCTTGATTAACTTGGTAACATTTTTTTGGAGGACACCAAGCAGAAAATCTAATATTAAAGCTAAACCAGCTGCGGGAATTGCCCCAGCTAGAATCATATCTGTATTATTTAAGGCGATACCACGAAAAATAAATTGTCCTAACCCACCGGAAGCAATTAAGGCGCAAAGGGTGGCTACACCGACGTTAGTAACTGCTGCGGTGCGAATACCTGCAAAAATTACAGGGGTGGCTAGGGGTAATTCTACTTTTAACAAAATTTGAGCGCTAGGCATACCCATTCCTTTGGCGGCTTCTTTGATGGAAGCATCTACTTCTTCAATCCCAATAAAGGTATTACGGATGATTGGTAGTAAGGCATATAAAAATAGAGCAACGATGGCTGGTGTGACTCCAATTCCTAATATGGGGAGCATGAAACCTAACAGGGCAACGCTAGGAATTGTTTGGATTATACCAGCTATGCCAATCACGTTATTAGCTACTTGTTTATAGCGGGTTAAGATGATTCCTACTATGACACCGATGATTATGGCAATTGATAGCGAGGCTAATGTTAATCCCAGGTGTTCTATTGTTTGTTTGGCAATTTCTTCTCTGGAATTGATAAAAAATGCCCAAAGGTTGTTCATGTTAGGTTGGGATATGTTTTGCTATTTTAAGAGGAACGTTCGCGTAGCGCATACCGCAAAGGACACAAAGGAAGAAGGAAAGAATTTTGTCAGCACTAAAGTGCTTACTACGAACTCTAAGTATTGTTATGTAGTGATTCTTTGAATCGGTAAAATGCAGCAAGCAGGTCTTCACTACTGACTATGGCAATAGAGCAATTTTGAGAATTTTTAATCTGGATGAAAGAATTTTTGAGGGAGGTTTGTATTTGTTCGAGAATTTTTAAGAGGCTGGTGTTTTCTTCGTATTCTTGAAAGTTTTCTGTGTCGGTTTCTTTTGTCGATAGCCAGGGGAGTAAATCTTTGAGTGTGGTGACTTGTAGTTCTAGTTGAAATAGGTAGGCTTGGAAAAAGTTACGTACAAAGTCGTTGTGTGGGTTAAATATTAACTCTTTGGGTGTGCCAATCTGCTGAATTTTTCCTTGATTCATTAGACAAATGCGATCGCACAAGGTCACGGCTTCAAAAATATCATGGGTGACTAACACGATGGTTTTATTTAACAAGCTTTCTAGCTGTTTAAATTCTTGCTGAATTTGGCGTTTGGTAATTTGATCTAATGCCCCAAAGGGTTCGTCAAGTAAGATAATCGGAGGATCAACAGCGAGGGCGCGTGCTAATCCTACCCGTTGTTTCTGCCCCCCACTGAGTTCTTGGGGATAACGCCGAGCAAATTTTTCTGGCGCTAGTCCCACAAGTTTGAGTAACTCAGAGGTGCGGCGAATTATACGTTTTTCCTTCCATTTCAATAACCGGGGTACAACGGCTACGTTTTCAGCCACGGTGTAATGGGGGAAAAGTCCGATATTCTGAATGACGTAACCGATACTTTGGCGCAGGACTTCGGGACGACGACGGCTGATTTCCTGTCCAGCAATGACAATTTGACCGGAATCTGGCTCAATTAGCCGATTCAGCATTTTCAGGGTGGTAGTTTTGCCGCAGCCACTAGTGCCAATTAGTCCTAAAGTTTCCCCTTCAGCGACGTGGAATGAAATATCATCCACCACGGTCAAATCTTTGTATTGCTTTGTGAGATTGGTTACATCAATCATCAAAATTAAGTTATTTTTGGACTTGTAATATTGCCAGGAGTCCGTGACCGCAGCCCATCCCAGTCTGCATTTCGTATTCTAAGGTTCGTAAGGCATAACCCAACTGCGGTTCAATAATGTTGGCTCTAGGGTCTCCATACCACATCCAGCCTACATCTGCAATCACCCTATCCATTGTCATCAGGGCAAAATGCAAGGGTTTGGGAAACTCGTCCCAGTCTCTTAAATCGGTAAGTTGAATTTCGTTGCAAAGTCTTTTTTGGGTATAACTTACCAGGATGTTCCAGGCTTTAATCAAACTGTGCAGAAATGGAGTTACTTCAGGGTGGTTAGGAACCATTCTTTCATCAAGCATCAATGTTTGCAAGTCAGTACGAAAATAATCCTCATGCAAACAATTACTCAATCTGCGAATGGGTTTTAGTTGCTTGTTGTATTCTCTGGTGTCTGTATGACGACCGACGAGAATAGAACGGTCCATGAGTTTTAATACTTCCATTCCCACGCCTGTCTCTGCTGTAATTCCTTGAGTTAGTTCCCTAACTTCATTACCTGTCCAAAATCTCAGGGGAAATTTCTCAATGTCTAAGCGTTCCCTCACAGGTTCAGAGTACAGATAACTCATGGTATAGTCTCGGACTTTTTCTTCTTCGGAATTAGCTGACCAAAATTCTGGCCATTCGATGGAGTAACGCCCGACTAAATCTAGTACGACTAGACTCTCGTTGGTACCGTGTGCGGCAATATCCTGCAACAAATAGCGCAGTTGTTTTTTAGAAAGATGAGACAGGGCTGCATAGGAAGAAAAGTAGATATCAAAAGGCTTTTCTGCGGTTTTTATTTTACCTAATCCGTCTCGCAGGTCTAGTTGAGCAAATTTGACATGAGGTTTATCTGCAAATAGGACTTCACCTTTCTCAACCATCGGTTGACTAATATCTACTCCGTAATACAAGTCAATACTGTCTTCTGGTAGCACTCTTTCGTGCTGCAAACCCAAGTCTAGGTCACGGCTATCAATTTTTACCAGAATTTCATAGCCTTGGCCAGAACCGCATCCTAAATCTAAAATTCTGACACCTCGGTTTTCCTTGCGTCGGCGTTCCACAAGGTCGAGTAAAAATGGTCTAAAAGCTATGCGAGTTAATTGATCTTCCCAATAGGTGCGGACGTTATCATATTTACCAAAAAGGTTGCCGACATAAAGATCGTATTTTCCCTCTTTGACAGCTTGTGAGTAGGTTTGTTCTCCAACTGATTGCATGATTTTTCCTTGTGATAAATTACAGAGTTTCAGCTTCAATGAAGAGTACCTTGCCACTTACCAATGAGAGCAGCAGCATCTGGATGTGTGAAATGATTTCGGAAAATCTGGTAATAGAATAACTCTTCTTTGGTACTTACAGGAAGTTTCTTTTTGTGAGCTTCTTTGAGAGTTTGCTCAGTAATGCAACTATTGGCATGGTCTTCTAAAACTGTGGAGGAGGCGCAACCTTGGGCAAATTCCATTTTGTCCCGCCACACTATTTCTTGTGGTAGTAAGTCGCTAAAAGCCTGACGTAGTAACCATTTTTCAATGCCAAAGGTCTTGTATAATTTGAGTGTGGGATCGATACTCAGGGATAGTTCGATAAAGTCAGTATCTAAGAATGGTACACGTCCTTCTAAGCCGTGAGCCATTGTCATTCTGTCTAATCTTTGCAGATTTAGATTGTGCAATCCTTTAATAATTGTGACTGATTCTTTGTGTAATGCGATCGCATCCTCATAATCTGCAAAGTAACTATAGCCAGCAAACAGTTCATCCGCACCTTCTCAGGAAAGGATCACCTTCACGTACTGACTGGCTAACTGAGAGACGATATAACAGGGAATGGCGCTACGAACTAAGGCGGGGTCAAAGGACTCCAGATAATAAATGACATCGGGGAGAACTGCTGACATCTCGGCTTCTGTGTAGACGTATTCATGATGAATAGTCCCCAAGTGTTCCGCAACTAAACGAGCCGCTTTCAGGTCAGGTGAGTTGGGTAGTCCGACAGAGCAGGTACATCAGACATGAGCCGCTTCTGCACACTTTGAGATAATGTCTGCCGAATTTTTTCTAGGATAGTATCTAAGTTTGTGATGAAAGTCTGTGCTTCTGGAAGTTGGTAGTAAGGCTGTATGCCTTGGGTAGAGTGATAATAATGCCCACTGGGAAACTCTTTGATTTCGTCGGAATGTTCTACCAGGGCTTTGATTTCTGAAGAAAAGAAAATATTATCTCCAGTAGTGCCATAGTACAGGGGTTTAATGCCAATGCGATCGCGCGCTGCCAAAAATTCTTGGTCATCACTGATCACAAAACTAAACATTCCATCCAAACTACTGGTTAGTTGAGAACCTAACTTTTGGTACAATGGCAGTAGAATTTCACTATCAACGTGCGACTGAAAGTCATAATTCTCACTCAGACCTGCTCTTAATTCCCGAAAATTATAAATCTCGCCGTTACAAATGCCATAAAGTTTTTGCCCAGCAGCAGACAAAGGCTGATGACCACCTTCCACATCCACTATAGATAAACGCTGGTGTCCCAAGACAAAGTTATCCTGTGCAATTACCCCAATATCATCAGGCCCTCGATGAGCCAAAGTTGATAACATTTCTTGGAAATCATTGCTATTTGTTACGCTTGCGCCGAAAACGCCAAGAATGCCACACATAATTAGTCCCTATGATTAAACCTGGTTGTGCTACAAAAATTTGTTGAGAAATTTGTGGTTGTTTAATTACCTCTGGCCAACCAGATCCAATAGATTTAACCCTCGATAATGAGCATTTTATCTATCAGATTTATTCAGTATATAACAAATTGTAACAACAATTACATTTTGCCTTCCTCTCACTAAATAAGTTTCTGGCAATTTGGGATAAAAATTTGGATATTGCGCGTAATAATTAGGCTTTTCAGGTTTTTTTAAGATTGATACAAGATTTATTTAATATGGCACATATAAAATATATTTATGTTACATCATGTTAATGAAAGACATAAACCTTGTCTACTTTGAGAACTGTAGTTTTTAGTCAAGATGGTGAGATTGCTTCCTTACGTCGCAATGACAAAAACTCCACTTTTCGTGATGGACAAGGTTTAATATCTTGTCCGCCTAATTTTAGTTATCATTCTGTACATCTGTGCAAAAACTGCAAAATTTTCTTTCCCCTTACTCCCCTGCGGTCTTAATGATCAGCCTTGCACCGGATACGATATTAAACCTGATGGGGTGGGCAAAAATGCCCTCCCTGTACCTACTCAAATCAAATGTGCAGGAATTTAAGTTTTGGTAATTATTAACTAATTCCAAATACCGAGCCTACAGTGGATTTAAATGAATCCCTAGCATCCCTAAAAGTTTGAGCCAAAGGATGTTTTGTTTGCAAAAATACCCGCGCACAATTACGTCCCGGCATTCCCGAAATTGACCCACCTGGATGAGTTCCTGCACCAGTTAAAAAGAGGTTTCCAATTGGTGTTTTGTAGTTAGCTAATTCTGGTAAAGGACGGAAAAACACCATTTGATCTAAAGTCATATCAATATGATAGTAATTCCCTTTGTAAGCACCTAACCTTTCGCCTAATTCGGCTGGACTTTCTACACGACGGGCAATAGTTGCTGCTTTCACATTTGGGGCATAAGTAGCTAACTTATCAATTACTCTATCTGCAACTTGGTTTTTCAGTTCATCTGTCCAACCAGTACCTTTTAAACCAGTACCTTCAGCACCTGCTATTTGATAAGGCGCAAAAAATTCAATCCATAAAGTATGTTTACCTGGTGGTGCTAATGTGGGGTCAAGGGCGCTAGGCATCACCGCATACATGGAAGGGTTAGCATCGGGAATCTCTCCTATGGTACATTTACTATGAGCCTGTTCAACATGAGCCATTGAATCTGCAATTAAAATAGATCCAATGAGATACTCATCTTTATGGTCGTGGTGGGGAAAATGCAGAGGTTCGTCTAAAGCCAAGTCTATTTTTAGGATAGTTTCGTTATTATTAATGATGCGACGTTCTAACCTTTCTCGTAAATCAGGATCAGCATCATCTACTTCACTGGTGTCTAATAGTTGTAAAAATAGCCGTTTAGCATCAATATTGGAAATAACCCCATATTTAGCACGATATTCTTCACCACCCGCAACTCTGACACCAACAGCTTTACCGTGATCAATTAATACTTTTTCTACCTGTTGGTCTGTTAAAATCGTCCCACCTTTAATAGTAACTAATTTAACTAATGCTTGGACTAACGCCCCAGTTCCCCCACGAGGTCTAGTCATACCGGGGTTGTGACGCATAGCCATCATCATCACACCAATAGCCAGGTTTTTTTGTGAAGGTGGCGCACCGAGTTCTGAAGATAGCCGAGAAAGTGGGGCTTTTAAGAATTCCTCATCAAACCATTCCTCAAGAATATCCTCAGCACTATTTAGCATCGTGCGAATAAAATCCAAGCTTTTGGCTGGGGAACCAACTACCGAAAATAAATCTTTGAATTTCTGCACATTGTAGTTACCAAAAATATCTATAAATGATTTTGGTGGGGCGTTAAACATAGGAACCATTGCACTAATTGCCCTTTGCCAGTAATCTATAAATTCGGCATATTTTTTAGCATCGCGTTCATTGTAACGGGCGATTTCTGCACAAGTCTTTTCCACTGATTTGTGAGCTAAAAAATATTTTCCATCAGGATGGGGACAAAAAACAACTGGGTCACAATCTAAATATTCTAAACCATATTTTTCTAATTCTAACTCTTTCACAATTGGTCCCAAATGAATAAATTCGTGGTCAATTGCACACAAATTAAATTTAAATCCAGGGGCTTCTTTGGGTAAGCATTCTTCTGTTGTGGCTGCACCACCTGGAACCGCACGCTTTTCTAGTAGCAGGACACTATAGCCAGCTTTTAGTAAATACGCAGCACAAACTAGCCCATTATGTCCTGCGCCAATAATAACAACGTCATACTCTTGCATATTTGCAACTTGCGAATATAGTAATAAACTATTATTATAAATGCTACTGAAAGAAAATTCTAATTTTATGTATCAATTCTCTATAAACCTGCATTTAATTAGTATCCTCTCTAATTTGGCATTCTATAGCCCTGGTGGGTATCACAGATCGCAAATTCCTTGGGGGCTTATTACATAAATAAATGTGTATCTGCTGAGATGAGAAAATATATTATGACTAATGAAGCTGGTTAATAAACTCAATTTGTGATGCGGAAATTTGCTTCACATTAGCTTCAAGCATGAATATTATACTATCCTGTCCAATTTCCAGATTTATAATCCGAAATGCTATATCTTCCCACATCAGAAACGGTTTATTTGCTAGTTCTTTTATTTTCTGCATGAATGCTAAAATTAATTCTACAGAAATTCCTTCTCCTTCAGTACAGGTGACACTTTCCAATAAAATGGGATGAGAATTAGTCCGGGGGCGAAAAGTCAGCGTCACACCTAAGAAACGAGTATTTTTCTCTGATTTGAATAGCCCTGTGGCATTGAAACCGATTTTGCCATCTCCAGGTAAAAATATATCAGTATGTTGGGGCTTAAAAGTGACAATTTCGCCATTTACATTTAAAGGAAAGTTTGCTATTAAATTACGAATTAGCTCAGAAGTTAAAGCCAGGTTGATATCTGTTTTTGTTAATATAATACGCGCAATTGCATTTACTGGTTCATTTAGTTCAATTTGACCGAAAATAGCACTTAAAGGATTAATGGCAATATTATCTGTTTGCAGTTTGATTTCCTGCACCCGGATATTTTTTTGTATTACCAATCCCTGACCCGCAACTGAAACCTTCTCGGCTTGTCCCTGAACAATTTTGAAGACATCAGTTTGTACATCTACATCAATTTGTTCAGCTGTATCTAGTTTTTCCGATACTCTTCGTTTTGCTTCCTGTGATACAAACTGTTCTTCTAAGCGTTGGTTCTCTGACATGAAATTTGGCGTTCCTCAGTTCTATATACTGGTTACTTTAAACTCTGGACAGTCAAGAACGTATCTATAGCAAGATATATGCAAATATGAGTATCTCAGAAGACTATAAACGATCATTTTCAACCAAGGACTTGCACTGTAAATTTATGGCTATTTTTGGCTGCACGATTTGATAAAAATTTTGTGCATTGGAGAGCATTCCAATTTGGTAAAAATTAAATTTCTGAGATTGTTAGTATAAAGCTGATGGTATTTAGAACAGTAATACTACTTAAACAATTCAGTATTTGTCAGCCAACGATTTAAAGTCCTTATCCTGATCTTGTGAAAATGCAATAAGTTCTGATTACCTCAAAGATGTAAAATTCTTGTTAAATTCATCAATTGTTCTCTGTTTATAAGGTACTCAGTATGACATCAAAATCATCTTCATCGCTACCTAATTTTTGTGAAGGGATTCAATATTTTGGTGCGGCGTTACCAAATTTTGAAAAATATGGTATAATGCCAGCTATAGAGTCAGGCAAGAAGGCGATCGCAGACCCTACAGATCCCGCAGCTGTCTATCAAACTTTACTTGCTGCTGATGCTCTCCGCTATCTAACATTGCAAGTTACAGCTAGTAAGGCATCTGGACACCCTGGCGGTTTTGCCAGTCAAGCCGAAGCTTATGCAGCCCTAGTGATGCTGGGTCATAAGAATATTATCACCGAAGTGGGACACCACGCCCCTGGATTCTATAGTGCCATGTTTTTGGATCGTTCCTTGGAAGACATGGGCATCTCTACAGTACAGCAATTGCGCGATCGCTTCCGAGAAAAGCACGGACTATTAGGACACCTTTCCGGTTTCATCCCTGGTATTCTCGCACCGGCTGGACCTCTAGGACAAGGACAACACTTTGCTATGTCCGCCGCACTGCTGCATCAAGATAAATTATTCCCCTTTACTGTGGGTGATGGTGGATTGGGTGAGCCTTATATTGTGAGTTCAATGGCACACTTTAACACAGCTTATCCCAGCGTCACCAACTTCTTACCTGTCATGGTGTGGAATGGTTACAGCCAAGAACATCATAGTATGGTTTCCCTCAAAACCAACGCCGAAATGAAAGCCTACTGGCAAGGAAACGGTTTTGCGGAAGTCGTATTAGTCGATGCGAAAGACTTTGACGACCAAAACCAACCAGGGGATTATGTAGATAGTACCGTCTTTTCCTTCGAGCAGCGCCTAGCCTTCACCAAAGCCGTACTTTTAGGTATGGATAAAGCCGCCCATTCTGCGATGAATGGACAGTTAACGGTATTCATCATTAAACAACTCAAAGGCGCAGGAGTTCACGCCCTGGGTTCCCAATCTCACAACCTTTATCCTAAAGATACCCTAGATGCGCCGCACATTATCAGTGCATTAAAAACCCGTGCTTTATCAGTAGAAGCTTGGGAATTAGTCCGCACAAATGCAGAACGCGCCGGAGGAGGTCCCGCAGCCAAAACAGTAGTCACAGAATTTGAATTACCTTTAGCAGATTTAGGACAATTACCGTTAGAAGAATATCCAGTAGGTGGAGATCCCAAAGTTGCCACAACCGTAATGGGTAAATTAGTGGGATATGTGGGTAAAAAAGATAGTAACTTCTTAGTCACCAACGCCGACGGTAACGCCGCATCAGGAATTGGTAACATTAATGAAGCATTAAAAATCATTCACCCCACCACCGATGAAACCTATCATCAAGCACCAAACGGACAAGTTTATGAACCATTAAGTGAAGATGCTTGTGCAGGTTTAGCGGCTGGTTTAGCCTTAATGGGTGCGAGAACATTATGGTGTTCTTATGAATCTTTTGCCATCAACGGTGTACCAATTTGGCAAACAGTCATCCAAGCAATGGCAGAATTGCGCCGTCAAACACCGTCTAGCATAACATTATTTACAGCCGGAGCATTAGAGCAAGGGCGCAACGGTTGGACACACCAACGCCCGGAAATTGAAGCTTACTTTGCCTCACTGATGCGGAATGGAAACGTCTTTCCATTATTTCCCCCTGATGCTAACAGTATCCAAGGCTGTTATGACTGGGCTTTGCAAACAAAGAATAAGGGAATTGTGATTACAGCCAGTAAGTCACCGTTACCAATTCGCACAACTTTAGCACAAACTCGGCAAGGTTTAGAAGATGGTGCAATCTTATTACAAGAAGTGCCAGGAGATAAACAAGTTGTGTTTGCAGTCATTGGCGATATGACATTAATTCCTGTATTTGAAGCGGCGGCTTTCTTAGAAACTGAAGGTATTGGAGTGAAGATTATTTCTATTATCAATCCTCGCCGTTTGTATCGTCCTGAAGATACTGCTTGGGAAACTTGTTCAGAAGCCGATGGCAATTTTATGGATGATGCCAAATTTGCCGAATTATTTGATGGAAGTGCCTTAATTGGTGTAACTGGTGGTGCTGCGGCGATGCTGGAACCAATTATGTTACGCAGTAATTGCAAGCGTGATACTTTCGCCTGGAAGCGTGGGGAAACTACCGCCAGTGCTGGTGAGTTGATGGCGTTTAATGGCTTGACTGCTGAGGCGTTGACTAAGCGCGCTATTGAGTTAGTGCATTAATATTGATACCCCATCTAGGTTTACACTTGGGTGGGGCTTATAATAAACTAATAAATAGTTATTACATAATTTTGAACTATTCAATTATGGAATTTAAATTTCAATTAAAGTTACCTACAATAACAGGTGAAAAAAAAGAGTTATCAACTAATAGTAGTTTGTTGTTTATCGGTGCTAATGGCTCAGGAAAAACTAGATTAGGCGTTTGGATTGATTCAGAGTATCCAAAAAGGGTACATCGTATTTCAGCACAAAAGTCATTATCAATGCCAGACACAACAATAGCTACATCTATCAATCAAGCAAAGAAAGTTTTGCTGTGTGGATATGCGGATCTTAATGATGATGATGTTAGTGAAAATTACGAATATTATAAACTGAGTCAGCGATGGCAGAACAAACCAGCTATTTCGTTACTGAACGATTTTGACAAATTGATGGGTTATCTTTTTTCTGAACAAACGGAGAAGAATGCAGAATACTGTAACGCAGCAAAAGCAAGTGAAGAACGTATAGAACCGCTCACAACTAAACTTGATCAGGTAAAAGAGGTGTGGGAGAAAATTCTTCCCCATCGAGAATTAATTATTAGTGGTTTAGTAATAAAAACTCAAATTCGAGACTCTTCTGAAAACAGGTATAACTCTTCTGAAATGAGTGATGGAGAAAGGGTTATATTCTACCTAATTGGCCAATGTCTAGCAGCACCTGAAAATGGTATAATTGTTATTGACGAGCCAGAGCTTCATTTACACAAATCTATTCAAGCTCCTTTGTGGTCTGATATTGAAAAATTACGCCCAGATTGTCTTTTTGTATATCTTACTCATGACCTTGATTTTGCCGCAGCACAAGAAAGTGCGGAAAAAATATGGCTGAAGTCGTATGATGGTAATAATTGGGATTGGCAACGGATTGAAAAGGTAGATGGTTTACCAGAAGAGTTGCTTCTCCAAATCCTTGGTAGTAGGAAGAATGTTGTTTTTGTGGAAGGACAAAATGGCAGTTTTGATGTAAGCCTTTACAGATCATTACTCAGTAACTTTCTGGTAATTCCAAAGGGTAGTTGTACACAAGTTATCCAATCTGTTAAGGCTCTTAAAGCTAGTAATCAATTCCATCATTTGGATATTTATGGAATTATTGATAGAGACCGAAGAGTTGAAAAAGAAATTGAAGAACTTTTGAACGATGGAATTTACGTTCTAGAAGTCGCTGAAGTAGAAAACCTGTTTTTGACTCCTGAAATTTTAGAACTTGTTAGCCAGAAACTTGCCAGAAATCCTGACGATGATTTTAAAAAAGTTTCTGCTTTTGTGTTCAAAGAACTTAAATTAGAATTAGAAACGCAAATATCACTAAGAACTGCTAGAGAAATAAAATTCAAATTAAATCTATTTGACGACAAATCCAAAGGTGAGATAAAACTTCAAGAAGCTTTGAATAAACTTATTGAACATATTAATGTATCTAGCATTTATAACTCTAGCAAGAGACTTTTTGAAAAAATAATCGAGATGAAGGATTACAACGATTTACTAAAGTATTATAATCGTAAATCTTTGGCTCAACGAATAAGTGGGTGCTTTGGTCTCAAAGATGGTGAACTTCCTGGGTATGTTGTTAGGCTGGCTAAAGGTAGTGACCAAAATGAAATTAAAACTCGGTTGAAAACATACTTTGGTGAGTTTTCTATGCACATGGACTAACAAGTAGCTAAACTTGAACAGCCAGTAGGGTGGGTTAGCGATCGCGTAACCCACCAAAGCAATAACCTAACCTAAAATGGTGGGTTAGGTTGCAAACAAAAATCTTCACATTGAACATATTATTCTCTGCGCCTAACCCACCCTACATCCTTTGTGTCTTTAGGTTGCAAAGGTCAATCATCATGTTTACCAGATTATCCGGTGCGCCTCAGTTATAATAAAATAATACCGAAAATTTTACTCAATTTAAAACTTAAGGTTAGTCATAATGCTGCAAATCATCCAAGCAACCTGTACAAACGGCGAACTTGTTTTGAGTGAAAAGCTAAGTTCCGAATTAGAAGGTAAAACCATACAAATTATGATTCTCGAACCTAGTGAATCTACTCAAGCAATAGATTCTGAAGAATCAAAAATACAGCAATTTCTACAGCGAGTTAATAACTACTCCTTCCCACTTCCCCCAGACTATAAATTTAATCGAGAAGAAATATATGACAGATAAAATTTTTCTCGATACCAATCTCTGGATTTATCTTTATGCAAAAAATCCGCCCAAAAAATCCCAGCAAGTTGCAGAAATCTTAAAAAATAATTCTTCATTGCTTCTAGTTAGCACTCAGATTTTGGGTGAATTATTTCATGTTTTAACCAGAAAAAAATTCACATCAAAAGCAGATGCTATAACAATAATATCAGATATAGTTAACACTTTTTTGATTCAGCCAATTAACACAACAGAGGTTATACAAGCATTAGAAATTAATGCAAAATATCATTATTCTTATTGGGATAGTCTGATTATAGCTACAGCTTTAATAAATGAATGTTCCATCATCTACTCAGAAGATATGCAACATAATCAGCTAATAGAAAATAAAGTAAGAATTATCAATCCATTGGTTTAATTGAATTTTGATTCAACTACTACGAAGACCAGCAATAGCTATTGGTAGCGTGTTTAGTCGCACTGGATTTACATAAGCCACCGTAACTTTAACAGGGTTTGTTGCTCCTCAAACTATTCTATTGTGGGGAGGAGAAGAAATTGAATATTCACTACAATATAAATTTATCTGTAAATCCCTAGTCAAGAAATATCGTGTTTGTGTTCATAAAGGTATCCCTAACTACGACATTATAACGGAGAGTTTTTCATGACACTAGCATATATGATTGCAGAAAGTGAAACAAATATAGAGATTTTACAGAAATTACTGCCAAAAAATCTAATTCAAGATATTCAATTTATAGCAGGTGAAAGTTCTTACAGAGCGCGTTCTTTAGCTACTTCACTTCTAGCGACTCGAAAAATACCAGTTGTTCTTGTCATCGATGCAGATACAGATAACGAATCTCAAGTATTTGAAAAGCAAGATTTAATTAATTATGTATTAAATCAAGCATCTTCTGGTACTCCCTTTCAATTATTTTTGGCTGTTCCTCAATTAGAAATTTTATTGTTACAAGATAAATCATTAATTGAGAAAATAGCACAAAGGAAATTTAATAATTTAGAATGGCAATTTGCCCAAAGTAAACCTAAAGAATTTTTAGAGACAGTCTTAGGAAAACAACAGTCAATAAACGAGAGAATATTTAGCGATATCAATGAGCAAGAAATTAATATATTACGACAACACCCATTAATACAAGACATGATAGTTTTCTTATCATCTCTGACCTCAGAGGTTATGATAACACAGTTATGATGGGTTAGCGATCGCGTAACCCACCAAAGCAATAACCTAAGCTAAAATGCTTGGTTAGGTTGCAAACAAAAATCTTCACATTGAACATATTATTCTCTGCGCCTAACCCACCCTACATCCTTTGTGTCTTTAGGTTGCAAAGGTCAATCATCATGTTTACCAGATTATCCGGTGCGCCTCAGTTATAATAAAATAATACCGAAAATTTTACTCAATATAGGAGTTAATAATGGTAACAAAATTTGAAGAAATATATAGAGATATTGATACTTTACCAGAAGAAGCTCAAAGCTTACTACTTGATTTTATTCAGTTACTCAAAAAGCATTACCCACAAACAGAAAATCAACACATAGAAAATGAAAAAACTTTCTCATCTACCCAAAAACAAAAGCCACATCCACTAGACACATTTCTAGAAACACATGGTGCTTGGGAAGATGAACGCACAGCAGAAGAAATAGTCAAAGAGATTTATGATAGTCGGACTATTTCTAACTACGATATTAGCTTATGACTTATTTATTAGATACTGACACTTGCATTTACTGGATTAAAAACATTAATTCCGTCAGAAATAAAATTCAACAAATAGGATGGGAGCAGACTTGTATTTGCAACATCACCGTTGCGGAATTATATTTTGGTGCTTATAATTCTCAACGAGTAGCAGAAAATTTAACTCGTGCAGAAAACTTTATTAGAGATGTTGAGGTTATAGCTTTAGATAATCAGGCTATCAAACAGTTTGGAGAATTAAAAGCTGAACTTCGCAAAATAGGACAACCAGTGGCAGATTTTGATTTACTAATTGCTAGTATTGCACTGACGAAAAACTATATTTTAGTAACTAATAACACTCGTCATTATAGCCGAATTTCTAACTTGAAATTAGAAAACTGGATTTCAGCTTAAAACATTTTTGTAGAAGTAGGTTAGAGAAAATGGCAGAAAATGACAAAAACTGCCATAATATAGAAAAGCAGATTCACCGAACTAACCATTATGAAAAGTATGAATATTTCCTTACCTGATACTATGCGAACTTATATAGAAGAACAGGTAGCTCAAGGTGCTTACAGCAGCGTCAGTGAATATTTTCGGGAATTAGTGCGACAAGACCAAAAACAGAAAGCAAATGAACGTCTACAAACCATCCTCTTAGAAGGATTAAACTCTGGAAATGCAACAGAAATGACTGCTCAAGATTGGGAAGATATCCGTCAAACAGTCAGTGAAAGAATTAACAAACGTCAAAGCGCAATTTAGCCGTGATGTTTGAACTTAAAAAAGACCTCAAAAAAACGCTATGAAATTTCAAGTAATATTCACGTATGATTCAGAATATCTAGGTTACGTTGCTGAAGTACCAGAACTTCCTGGTTGTGTCAGTCAAGGTAAAACCTTAGATGAAGCAATTGAAAATATCAAAGATGCAATAAAAGGCTATCTTCACGTATTAGAAAAACATGGTAAACCGTATGTACCTAAAGAGTCTCAATCTTTTGTAGGAGAAGTATTAGTATAAATGGGACGTTTATCCAATATTTCCGGTAAACAAACAGTCAAAATTTTTGAAAAATTTGGCTATGCTGTAGATCATCAAACCGGAAGTCATATCATACTTTGGCACGAATAAAAACCCATTTTATCAGTTCCCAATCATAAAGAACTAGCACCAGGGTTACTCAGAAGTTTAATTAGACAAGCAGAAATTACAGTAGATGAATTTTTAGGAAATAAGTAATACCTTTAGTGGGTAATCGCGTAACCCACCAAAGCAATAACCTAACCTAAAATGGTGGGTTAGGTTGCAAACAAAAATCTTCACATTGAACATATTATTCTCTGCGCCTAACCCACCCTACTGGCGTGGCAAGGCTATGGCAAGGCTAAAATGTTGCAATAGATTTTTGAGAAAATTGAGATAAATCAATATTTTCTGATTTTTCCTAATGCACTATTTTAAGCTTGTCACGCCACTACATCCTTTGTGTCTTTAGCTATTATGTAAATAAGAAATGACAGAAAAATAGAACTCTACTATGGCATCATTATCGGAATAACTTGATTTTTATTTCGTCGATATACAAGAAAATCACTATCAAAAGTTAATAAAGAACTATTTAAATACATTTCAGACATACGTACCAAACAAGCATCCGCTAAAGACATAGGTACAGATTGATAAGTCTTGATAAGTTCCCCAATAACGGTAGCTTCTTCATCCAAATTAAAAGGTATTTTAATAACTCCATTCTTGACCAAATTTATTACAGCTTCTTTTCCACTATAAACATTTTGCAATATGAAGCAAGCTTCTGAAATAATAGCTTCACAAGTTAATAAAGGCGGTTCAATATTAGCCCATTGTGCTGTTACCCATGTATGAAAATTATCACGGCGATTAATTGCAGCAACCAACGGCCCCGTATCTAGCAATACACATCCCCTCATCACGAACCATAACCATCCAAATAATTTTTATTGGTAGACAAATCATTTGCTGATTCCACACAACCAATGTATTCTTGAGCCATAGTTAAAGCCGAAATACCTGATTTTTGGGGTTGATTTGATAACCCTTATTTGTGGATTTTCGCTAGTAAAAATTCTACAAAATCCAGCGCCTCTTGTTGCCTATCAGGGGGTAATATCCTTACCTTGTCTATGATGATTTCTTCAATACTCATTTTATTTGTCCTCTGGGAGAAATAAATATAGTTTAAATTTTATCACATAACACTATAATTAGCTAATAGTGTAAATACTGGCTGAGGTTGCACGTAGCAAAATTGGTAGCGACCCAGCACGTAAATTGATAAAAACCTATTTTTTATCCACCTCTCGCCGATGCTTACATTGAATGAGTAAAAGAATTAATTCTTCATCTTGAATTTCATAACGTAAGCGATAGTCTCCAATTCTAATTCGATATTCATTTTCATAAACTTTCAGTTTTACTACTCCATTAGGACGAGGTTCGTCTGCAAGCTGGCAAATTTTTTCATATACACGCTCTTTGAGATTATTAGGAAGATTATCTAATTGTTTTTGAATAGATTTAGTTATAATAATTTGGTACGTCATAGTATCTATTTACGCTGATTGCTTAGATACTGCTCAAAAGTAGTATATTCACCATTGGCGTATTCATCACGTACTAACTGAATCTCTCTTGCAGTTGCTTCATCTTCTTCCCAAGTTTCTTCTTCAGCTTCAGCAATAGCTTGATCAAGAATCTCCCAAAGTAGCTTTTTTTCTGATAGATTTAGCGCACTTAAGGAGTTAATGAGTAACTCCATAGGAATGAATAAATTTAGCCCTGCTTGTGACATCGCTTTGATTATCCTAATATCTATCTTTATATTTTATCAGATAACTATTAGGCGATAGCACAAAATAGTGTTTTTGAATAGATTAAGTTATAGTATGTAGGCTGAGTTAGCGATCGCGTAACCAAGCAAACCAATAACCCAAGTGTAAATAGTGGCTGAGGTTGCAAAACAGTCCGTCAAAGTATTTTAACTAATTTCAATAGGTGAGATATTTTTCCATTCTTCAGACTCATTTTTTGGACACCAAAGGTCAAACTTCTGCTGAAGATTTAACCAAAGTTCCGGCGTAGTTTGAAAAGCATTTGCTAACCGCAAAGCAATATTAGGTGTTACACTTGCACGTTCATTCACAATTTCCGAAACCGTTTTTCTAGACACGCCCAAAATATTAGCAAGTTCTGTCACCGTTATATTTAAAGGTTTTAAATATTGACATTTAATCAAAGCACCAGGATGTCTAGGTTTTCTGTTACTATTCATGTTCATAATCCTAATGATAATCCTCGTAATTTACGTCGTAAGCATCCCCATCTTCAAAAACAAAAGTTAAACGCCAATTACCAGAAACTGTAACTGAATATTCACCTTTCCTATTTCCTATTAACTGATGAAACTTAGAACCAGGAAAATTCATATCCTCAGCTACAGATGCAGCATCTAGTCTATCTAACAAATCTAACAGTTCTTCAGCATGATTTGGATTAACCCCACTTCTATTATCATCTTCAAACAGCTTTCTTACTTCTATTTCTTCTCACCAAACCCTAGAATCCTTATCTGAACTTGACCTCTGGACACAAAGCCTAATAGGTGTAATTCGCTGAGAGTCAGAACATAAATTAGTGCATTAAGAATTTCTTAACCGCAGATGTATGCAAATTTATTTGCATTTTGGCGATTCCAATGGTTCCACTGTGATGTCAGTTTAGAAGCTCTTATTTCACCGTCAGGAGTCTGGACAAGGATTTTCCGACCATCGACACTTAATTTTTCCAATGACCGCAGCACTGCTTTGCTCTCATCCGGATATCCTCAGAACAGCATTTATTTTCTGTAAACAGTTGATAATGTAAATAAATGTAAATAATCCTGAGACGGGACGTAATCATCCATGCGTGTAATTTTGATGACGGGTAAAGGCGGCGTAGGCAAAACCTCCGTTGCGGCGGCTACTGGACTACGCTGTGCAGAACTAGGCTATCGCACATTGGTTTTGAGTACAGACCCTGCTCACTCTTTGGCAGATAGTTTTGACTTAGAAATGGGACACGCTCCGCGAGAAATTCGCTCGAATTTGTGGGGTGCAGAACTGGATGCACTGCAAGAATTAGAGGGGAATTGGGGGGCTGTGAAGCGCTATATCACCCAAGTTTTACAAGCTAGGGGTTTAGAAGGGGTGCAAGCCGAAGAATTAGCCATCTTACCAGGTATGGATGAGATTTTCGGCTTGGTCAGGATGAAACGCCACTACGATGAAGGCGAATTTGATGTTTTGATTATTGACTCAGCACCCACAGGCACAGCATTACGCCTGCTGAGTTTACCTGAAGTCGGCGGTTGGTATATGCGCCGTTTTTACAAGCCATTTCAAAATATCTCAGTGGCACTTCGGCCGTTGGTGGAACCTTTCTTTAAACCAATTGCCGGTTTTTCTCTCCCAGATAAGGAGGTGATGGATGCACCCTATGAGTTTTATGAGCAAATTGAAGCTCTGGAAAAAGTATTAACTGATAATACTCAAACTTCAGTGCGTTTGGTTACAAATCCCGAAAAAATGGTGATTAAAGAATCTCTCCGCGCCCATGCTTATCTAAGTTTGTATAACGTGGCTACAGACTTAGTAATTGCTAATCGCATCATTCCCCAGGAAGTCCAAGATCCTTTTTTCCAACGTTGGAAGGAAAATCAGCAGCAATATCGCCAGGAAATACATGATAACTTTTTGCCTCTACCTGTCAAAGAAGTGCCGCTTTTTTCTGAAGAAATGTGCGGTCTAGCAGCTTTAGAACGGCTGAAAGAAACTCTCTACAAAGACGAAGACCCCACTCAGGTATATTACAAAGAAACAACTATTAGAGTTGTGCAAGTGGACAAGCAATATAGTTTGGAGATTTATTTACCTGGGATTGCTAAAGACAAAATTCAACTGAGTAAAAATGGTGATGAATTAAATATTACCATTGGCAATCATCGCCGCAATTTAGTTTTGCCGCAAGCCTTGGCAGCATTACAACCAGGAGGGGCAAAAATGGAGGAAGATTATCTTAAAATTCGCTTTACTGATCAGGTAAAAATTTAATTTTGCGGATAGGCTAATTCAGAGTTAAATAGTCAAAAGTAGAGGTAATGTGAGTAAAAATCTCTACTTTTGACATGAAATATCTATTAAATATGTTAATTTATTATTTATATGTTTTATATTGGAAAATACAATGTCTGGGAACTATTTTGCCCGTAGTTACACTGTGGACAAAGTTATTAAATAAATTACAGAATATTTCTATATATATGGCTGCCTCATTATTAATTTTTGCAAATTTTTTAAATAAAAAGCAATGTCACAGATTCCTAAAGCAAATTTGCGGGAAAATATCGATCAAGAAAGTGTACTGCGCCGCATTACTAATCGTATCCGCCAAACATTAGAACTAGAGGAAATCATCACGACGACAACGGCAGAAGTCTGTTCTTTGCTAGGAACTGACCGAGTAATGATTTACAAATTTCATGCCGATGGCAGTGGTAAAGTGATTGCAGAATCAATTCATGAAAAGCGATTACCATCATTACTGGGGCTAAATTTTCCAGCTGATGACATTCCACCCTATGCCCGTGAATTATTTATTAAATCAAGGGTGCGCTGTGTTGTCAATGTGG
Source organism: Nodularia sp. UHCC 0506 (assembly GCF_034931045.1). Lineage (NCBI taxonomy): Bacteria > Bacillati > Cyanobacteriota > Cyanophyceae > Nostocales > Nodulariaceae > Nodularia > Nodularia sp. UHCC 0506. Next base: position 45,868 of record NZ_JAYGHH010000001.1, on the reverse strand, counting down.
AAACACAACAGATTGGTCAAAGTCACTTGGAAGAGTTGGAAAATGGCGAAAATTTAGCAGAGGATATCCGTTATCGTCCTGTAGACCCTTGCCATGTGGAATACCTAACGGCAATGGGGGTGAAGTCTTCTGTAGTCGCACCTATTTTTTATCAGGATGAACTTTGGGGGCTATTGGTTGTTCATAATTCTGAACCATGTGAAATTTCTGAAGAGGAATTAGCAGCTGTACAGATGGTAGTAGATCAGATGTCTATTGCGATCGCTCAAAGTACTCTTTTGACTCAAGCTCATGAACAAGCCAAACGGGAAGGGATTATCAACCGTATTTCTACTCTACTGCATTCACTGCCCACAATTGTATTTCAGCCAGCTTTGGAAGCAGCTGTCGCGGCTTTTAATGGCAGTGGTGGTAGGCTTTGTATGAAAGATCAAGCTTTTCATCTCCATAAGTACCAGGCGACTAGTTTAATTGAATGCTTAATGCCTGAAAGTAATTGTGTCCAAGTTTATACTTGGGGAGAACAGCCGCTCATCCCAGTACATGGTATATATCCACTGATGGAACAGTACAGTGTCTGGCAGGAATATTACAAATCTGGGAAATACGATGTTTGGGCGATTTCAGACATATATAAAATTCCCCAATTACGAAATTTACAAGTTGCTTTTCAACCAACTAAAATTCGTAGCATCTTGATGATTCCCCTGGAATATCGTCAGCAGCTAGTCGGCTACTTAAGTATTTTCCGCAATGAAATAGACACAGAAACCCTATGGGCTGGTCAATTTGACTCGGACAAAAGACAGGTATATCCCCGGCTATCCTTTGAAATCTGGCGGGAATCTAAAAAGTCACAAGCTCAGACATGGACGCAAGCAGAAATTGAACTAGCTGGAGACATTGGGAATCTATTTGCATCGTCAATTCAACAACATGAACTATACCAGCAAGTACAAGCTTTTAATGCCAACTTAGAACATGAAGTACAAAAGCGGACTCTGGAACTGCAACGGACATCTGAACAACAACGGATATTGTTTGAAGTTGTCGCCAAAATCCGGGAATCTCTGGATTTAAAAGCAATTTTTCAGACTACGACTCAGGAAATTTGCAAATCTCTACAAGCAGATCGCGTTGCTGTCTATCGCTTTCACTCAGATTGGAGTGGTGAATTTATCGCTGAGTTTGTCGGTGAAGAATGGATGAAGCTAGTAACTACGGATGTCAATACAGTTTGGCAAGATTCCTATTTACAAGAAACTGAAGGTGGGCGCTATCGCCACAATGAAACCTTGGCAGTGGACGATATTTATCAAGTTGGCCATTCTCAATGTCATATTACATTTTTGGAGCAACTTCAGGCGAAAGCTTATGCGATCGCGCCAATTTTTATTGGGCAAAAACTTTGGGGTTTATTAGCAGCATATCAAAATAATGCGCCCCGCCACTGGGAATCCTCAGAAATTCAGTTTCTTGCTCAAATTGCCTTGCAGTTGGGGGTAGCACTCCAACAAGCTGAATTACTTAACCAAAGCCAAGAACAGGCAGACCAGCTCATGCAAGCTATGCAAAATTTACAACAAACTCAAACCCAACTGATTCAAACTGAGAAAATGTCCAGTTTGGGTCAATTGGTTGCTGGTGTGGCTCACGAAATCAATAACCCAGTGAATTTTATTTATGGCAATTTAGCCCATGTAAATGAATATGCTGAAGACTTAGCTGCTATGTTAGAACTCTATCAGCAGCAATTCCCGGAACCAAGTCAAGAAATTATTGATCGGGCGGAAGAGATAGATTTAGGATTTATAACTCAGGATCTTCCCAAAACTTTATCTTCTATGAAAATTGGGGTTGATCGCATTCGACAGATTGTCATGTCTTTACGAAATTTTTCACGACTGGATGAGGCAGAAATGAAAGCTGTGAATATTCACGAAGGTATTGATAGTACTTTGCTAATTTTACAGCATCGTTTGAAAGCAGTACCGGAAATTCCCAATATTCAAATAATTAAACAATATGGTGATTTGCCATTAATAGAATGCTATGCCGGACAAATTAATCAAGTATTTATGAATGTTTTAAGCAATGCCATTGATGCTTTAGAAAATCAAAAAAAGTCTAGATCAGAGCAGGTTAATCTTGGTCAAATTACCATCCATACTGCCATGAGCGAATTTGATAACAAAGTTAAAAGTGTGGTGATTCGCATTACGGACAATGGCGGCGGTATACCCGAATCTGTGCAAAAAAGAATATTTGACCCATTTTTTACCACTAAACCAGTAGGAAAAGGTACTGGTTTGGGATTATCTATTAGTTACCAAATTGTGGTGGATAAGCATCACGGTATCTTTAAATGTAATTCTCAACCCAATTTAGGAGCAGAATTTTGGATTGAAATTCCTGTTTCTCATAATAGAGAAAATTGCTGAGTGGTGAGTAGGAAGTGGGTAGGGGCGGGTTTAAGCAGTGAGTTTGTGGTGCATCGAAATCCTTAGTGAACCCGCCCGTACAGGAGTGCTGAGTAGAGAGAAATGATTTTCCGCTTTGAGCGCCCAGCAGTTTTCTACGCTATATCAAGACAGCTATCTATAAGATTAATTTCTCAGTTGTACTGGCATAGCTAAATAGGTCATTTTCAAGCCTCCCAGGGGTGTAAAAATTACTGGAGTCAGGGCTTGATTGAGGTGCATTTGAATTTCTGAAGATGGTAACTCTTTCAATCCTTCCATTAAATATTTAATGTTAAAGGCAATTTCTATATCTTCCCCTGATATTTGTGCCGGAATTGACTCTCTACCGCTACCGACATCTTGAGCTTCACAGGATAAAGTGATTTCTTGGGCGGCACTATTAATACTAACTTTAACAATATTATTCTTCTGGTCGGCTAATACGGCGATGCGTTCCAAAGTGCTGATTAATTGTTTACGCTCGATTGTTAATTGGCGCTCAAATTGACGGGGAATTAGTTGGCGATACGCGGGATATTGACCATCTAAGGTACGGCTGGTTAAGCGTTGATTTTGCCATGCAAAGACAACTTGACCTTGATCTAAATATAAGGCGATCGCTTCATCTGAGGCAGCATTATGAGCCAACATTCGTTGTAGTTCTCGTAAAGCTCTGGCGGGGACTGTCACCTCTAATTGTTCACTATCACCCAGGGGACGCTCATTAGTAGTTTCCACCACTGCTAGGCGATGTCCATCGGTAGCGGCAAATTCGAGGGTGTCTTGTTTAACGGTTAAATGTACTCCCGTCAACACTTGCTTGGTTTCATCTCCACTGGTAGCAAATAATGAACCTCGTAATCCTTCAATTAATGCGGCTGTGGTTAGTTGAATGGGTTCAGCATTTTCAATAATGGGGAGTTCGGGAAATTCTTCAGCGCTCATGGCTCGGACTTGATAATGTCCGCTTTTCGGTGTGAGGGTGACAATTAAACCTTCCCCAGTGGCTGTTTCAGATTCTGAGGCTGATTCATCATCTAGAGTTACTTCTCCTTCTTGAAGACGTGAGGTAATGTCTACAAGTAGTTTAGCTGGAAGAGCGATCGCTCCTCCTTCTAATACCTCTGTATCAAAGCTGGTACGGATACCCAAACTCAGATCAAAGGCGGTTAAACTAACTTGATTCGTCTCAGCGTCTGCTTGTAGCAACACATTAGCCAGGACAGGATGAGTTGGGCGTGATGGTACTGCACGGCTGACAAGTGAAAGGTTGGTACTGAGATCGCTTTGAGTGCAAACTAATTTCATAAGAAACTGGGTAGTACGGGCAGGTTTAGTAATATCATCGTTCATCTTGAATGATATCTGTAAACTCACCACTACTGGAAACGAGGTGATTTCTTTTATTAATATTGTGGAAAGTGTGGAAAACTTGTGGAAAACTACCCTTGTTTTTCCACAGGGTAATTGTACTTTGCTCAAGTTTTCCCCAAAAAACGATTATTTTTCCACAGATTAATTTTATTTTAAACATTTTTTATACTTTTCTTAATATTCTTTGTGAACTAATCAACAATTACGGCAGTGATAGTTGTGGAAAACAATTTTTTGCTTTCTAGAGGATTTTCGGGAGAAGTTAGCACCGCAACCGCAGGGCGGATGTCAAAAGTTTACCCTATGTACGGACAAATTTTCGCTTAACTTAGTGCTATTGCTCCTTGCCCTTTCATCCAAACTTCGGGGAAAGTCCCCAGGTTGAAAGACCGGACAACCACCCCAACGTAGAATTCGCTATCCCATAATCAAAAAAACTACAACCAAACCCCGCAGAAAGCAGTCAGAACCGTTTAGGGTTGTAGATTTTTATGCCGGAAGCTTGTTTCTTTTGAACTCAGCGTTGCTGGGTCGTTTTTTGTTGCTTAGTCTAAACTCCAGAAGAAAATCTCATACGGTAAAAATAACCGCTTGAGAAATAGGCTAGGTAAGAGAGGAAGTTGTGAGTGATAGGAAAATATCGCCTGTTTTTTTCTGTTGTGAACAGAACTAATGTCTAATCGGTACACATTTGTGATATCTGCCAATTTTATCCTTAATAATAGTGGATTTTGCCAAAATAACCACACTGGATATTGAAATAGTTCGACATGGATTCCTGATACTTTAATCGCTTCTTTAAGCAAATTA
>NZ_JAYGHH010000001.1:28915-41197 GCF_034931045.1 Nodularia sp. UHCC 0506 | reverse complement strand
AGCTTCATGATCATTATGAACATCCTTTCTGTGGGGTACGTAAATCTCACCTGGTTTAAAGGACTGTAACAGTTGAACTAACTGATCAATTATCTGTCGATGTTGATGATCAGGCAGATTTTGTAACGAGCCATCTATTTGATTAAGAAAGTGAATGTGCTGATATGTAACACCTAGCATATTTAGGGCATTTACAGCTTCTTGTTGGCGAATATCTATGATTTTTTCGGATGTAATCCCGTTAGAAATACCATGTCTGCCATCAGTCATAAAAACCACCTCTACAGGCACTTCTAGTGACCGTTTGAGGGCGATTAAACCACCACACCCTAAAGTTTCATCATCTTGATGAGGTGCAAAAATTATTGCAGATTTATGACTTACTACTAATGGCTGACTTCTAAAATGCAAAATCCAATAATATAGGATACTAGTATTAAGAAATCGCAGCATAATCCCCAAAAAGTATCTTAATTTACTGACATTTTTGGGATTATTCATATCCTGTACCTCATATTGATAAATATGGTGTAATTAATTGCAAAATAATGCTAATTAGGCTGAGTGATTGATTTTTTATACATATTTTGTAAAGCTAAATATAGCTTACCCTTGATAGTAATTCCACGAATACAGTTAAAGTTATTAACAATTTCTCCTCCAAATTTTTGCTTAAATTCATTGATTCGGAGTTTTTCTTCATCTTTATTTCCTATATACCATCCTCCAAAATCATAAATGGGTATTCCTGATTTTTTAAATCTTAAAATATCTTGCCAATGATGGTAGCGATTGGCTCTACCTAACAGTGATTGAAAAGAAGTATCTTTTTTATTTTTGATTGATGCGGAATTCAAAAGAAAACTGCGATTCTTATTACGATAATGAGCGTGCCAAACTAAAGAGTTATCATCTTCTAACTTGATGCGAGAAAGATCAAACACACCTGCATTGGCAAGATTATTTAATTTTAATCTATTGATTATTGGTAATCCTTTCTGGATGGCAAATACATCATAAAAATCAGCAAATTCATTAAGTATTTTAGCACTTATATCTTCCCAATATTCATAAATGATACCATCCTTTTTCTCTGCTCGCCTAATCTTATATCTATCATTGCTACTAAGACTTTCCCACAATTCATCATGGCTTTTAGTGAGGTCTATTAGTCTAGTGTAGACTTCTTGAAACTGAGTATGTTGCATTGGTTGTGATCGATGCCAATAATAAAGCACATCTAAATTAGAAAGTTTATCTGGTTCTTCATCAAACCAGACCTCACCAATAGAAAATATTAATTTTTTTTTGACTATGATCATATTTTATTACCTCAATTTGTTGATATACATAACATCATGTCGAATTGGCACTAAGATAAGCTACTATGCTCAATAAGGGATCAAAACAGGACTTACGCAAGAACTCTCTGAAACCCTCTTGAATTCTCCCAAAGGGAGACGCTACGCGAACGTGTCCTTCTACATTGAATAAATAAAGATGTATGTGTATATAGGTGAAACAAAATAAATGAATAATCACAAATTAATTAACGAATTTGTAAATTTTTCCTGACTTCCTGTGGTATATTTTCCGTACTAAAATATTCGTTGGCATGATAAAAATGTCTGCTAAGTTCATTTTTATCAATTAGCCCATTAATGACTAAACCTAAAACATTGTAACCACATCTTTCTAACATTTCTTGAACAGTATCAGCACTACTGTTATCAATAACTCCAGGACTAGCTACTAGCAAAATTCCATCAGACATTTGACTTAAAGTCAGAGCATCAGCAGCCAGGAGTAAAGGAGGAGAATCAATAATTACAATATCATAGTGTTCAGAAAAATACTGAATGAGTAATGCCATACATTCAGAGTCAAGTAATGCTAGAGGATTTGGTGGTCTAATTCCAGCCGTCAGGACATCCAAATAATGCGTTACCCGATATACGGTTTCGTTGAATTGAGACTGACCCACCAGTACATCACTCAAACCAGCTGTATTGCTAAGTTCCCAAATTTTCTGCTGAGAAGGTACTCGCATATCTGCATCAATTAGTAAAACTTTACGTCCTAATTGCGATATTGCTAAGGCCAAATTAGCCGAAACTGAAGACTTACCTTCTTTGGGAACAGAGCTAGTGACAACTATAGTTTTTAATTGTTTATCTGAACTTAAGAATTTCAAATTTGCTTGCAGCATTCGATACATTTCACTGGTCAAAGAATAAGGCCTATCTCTGACAGCAATAGTCGGAGTTATTGATTCTGTATTGTGGGGATACAAACTCATGGCGTTGTGAGATACTGGAGAAGTAGGGATTATTCCCAACAAGGTATATCCAAATACTTGTCTAATCTCCTGTACCGTTTTGAGAGATTTGTCTTTAATTTCTACAACTAGAACAGTTGTAGTTGATAAGAAAGCACCAAAAATGACGCTGTGTGCAACTACAATAATTTTATTCTTTAAGACTAGTTTTTCTGGAACTATAGCCTGAGCAATTATCCGAGCATTTGCTGTGTTTTTATTTTCAGCTACCTGTAGTTCTTGAATTTTCCTCAGTAAATTTTGATATGTAGATTGAGTAATATCTAGTGTTCGTTGTAACTCACGCTGAGTTTTTTCTAATTGAGGTATATTTTTTGCACGCTGTTCATAAGCAGCACGGGAGTTAGATAGAGAAGTTAGCCTTTGAGTTAATCCCATGCGCTGCACTTCTGAGCGCACAAAATCAGCAATTAGCCCTTGTTTTAGTTCGCCAATTTGCAATAGACTTGGGGGAACTGTGGTGTGTTCATTCAGCATTTGGTTAATTTGCTGTTGTAGCAGGGTTTTTAAGTTGTTTTTTCTTGTTTCTTGGTCAAGGATTGTAGGATGTTCTTCTGAGAACCGACTACGCTCTGTTGCTAACTGTCTTTCCATCTCTTGGTATTGTGTCAGAACTCCCTGTACAGCAGGCGATTGACTCAAGCTACTCATGGCGATCGCTTGCGGGGAATCGAGACCGACTTTTTTACGTAGTTCATTGCTTTGAGCTGTAGCCTCATTGAGTGCAGCTTGAAAGGTGTTAATTTCTGTGTCTAAACCCGCAATAATTGTCACAGCTGACCTCGCCTCTTCTGTGAGGTCTACAATGTTATTTTCCTGCTTAAATCTGCTGAGTGCTACTTCAGCATTGCGTACAGCTGCTTGAGTTTGAGGAAGTTGCCTAGCCATAAATTGCCGAGTTGCTTCTGCATCAGTGCGATTTGTCAGAATGTCATTTTCTAAATAAACATTCATAACGCTATTAACTACGACTGCTGCTTCTTCAGGATTACTACTTTTATAAGTAATCTGCAATACATCTGTGCCGCCAATAATGTTCAGATCCAATTTTTTGGCTAATTCCTCAACTTCTAGCGGTTCACCTTTGTGGTTTTTCAATTGGAGTATGTCTATTGTCCTTTGCAACAAAGGATGGGAAGTGATCACCCGGATTTCTCACAAAGAAATCAAAAAAAGGGGTCAAAAACTGCGAAAATGTATATATACAAAGCATTTCAGCAGTTAAAAAGCATGACCCCAGTCATAACAGATTGTATACCAAAACAGTTCACCTTTGAACAAGAAAAATTACCGCCAGTAGTAGTAAATTTCCAGGGTGGTTTAGTAACATCTGATGCCGGATTAAGCTTAATTGCGGATATAGATCGAAAACTGCAAATCACATCAAGATTGGCTCAATGTTTCCAAGATTACCGAGAGCAGAATCGCAGTTTACATTCAGTAGAAAGCTTGGTTGCACAACGGATATATGGCTTAATAATGGGATATGAGGACTTAAACGATCATGAAGAATTACGTCATGACCCAATGTTTGCTTTAGCGCTAAGAAAAAGAATAGGTCAAAAAAATCAACCAGTTATATTAGCAGGTAAAAGTACATTAAATCGTCTAGAGCATTGTCCAGAAAATGTAGAACAAGGCGGAGAAAGTAGATATCATAGAATTGGGCATTCCGAAGCCGCAATTGAAAGTTTATTTGTAGATATATTTTTAGAGTCTTACTCATCACCACCACGAGAAATAATTTTAGATTTGGATGTAACTGATGATTTAGTACATGGCAATCAAGAACAGGTTTTTTTCAATACTTATTATGGAGGATATTGCTATGCTCCACTTTATATTTTTTGTGGTAAACATTTATTAGCTGCTAAACTACGACCTTCCAATGTAGATCCAGGATCAGGGGCATTAACAGAATTACAGCGCGTAATTAAACAAATACGAAGACAATGGAGTAATGTAGAAATTTTAGTGCGTGGAGATAGTGCTTATTCACGAAACGATATTATGGACTGGTGTGAAGCACAAACCCAAGTTAACTACGTATTTGGATTGCCACAAAACAGTCGTTTAATTAAGATGGTTACGGCGAGTCAAAACAAAGCCAAGCAAGAGTTTGAGGAAAAACTGTCCACAGTTGTTTAATTTTTAGAAACTCTATTTGTTCCAGATATTGAACTTCAGACTTCCGCATCACATCTAATTGATAGTTCAATTTGGTATCGAACTCTGGATTATCAAACTCGTGAATCATGGAGTCGTAGTCGTCGTGTTGTTGCTAAAGTTGAGTATGGAACCAAGGGAAGCAATATTCGTTTTGTTGTCACATCAATTCCTGCAAATAAAATAGCTCCCGGCAAACTTTATACCCAAAAGTATTGTCCTAGAGGTGAGATGGAGAATCGCTTTAAGGAACAACAACTGGAGCTTTTTAGCGATAGAACTAGTACCCATACATTTGCTGGGAATCAATTACGTTTGTGGTTCTCTTCTATCGGTTACGTTTTAATGAATGCGTTACGAAGCCAATGTTTGATTAAAACCGAATTACAAAATGCTTAAGTTGGAACTATCCGTACTAAATTATTGAAATTAGGAGCATTGATTACTGTGAGTTAGAGTCAATGTCGGGCTAAAAGACCAAAGGCTAGAAATTACGGCAAGCCCTACTAATATCCAAGTAAACCAATCCTTACCAAAGACATAAATTACCTTTTTCCATCTTGTAATCAAGAGAAATATTGTTAATACATAATTTACTAAGAAAAAAATTGGAATTAGGCGGTAATCAGATGCTTGTTCTAACCCGTCTCCTTCACTAAAACCTCCCGAAATAATTACGTATAGCAATCCCTTTGAATAAAGTAATAAGGAAACAATTGTGAAGGCTTGTTCAGCCAATACTATAGCTTTTTTCATTTTCTCCTCTGAGAACCGGAATCGTCGATTTAGCAACTAAAAGTTGGCGTTTTTGGATGACAGAGGCGATCGCAAAAGCCCATGTTTGCAATTGTCTATATATAGGTTGTGGTAGCAGAAACAGTAAGTAGGCCGCAACCAGGGTTAATAGGGTGCGGCGTGGTTCTTCTAGAAGAATGCGCCAGTAGGCAGCTAAGGCGTGATGGTTGAGTTCTACCGCTACTGATCCGGCTCCTTGATTCACGGCTCTGCGAGCTATGGCTGTTAGCTGATAGGCTTTCGCGGCTCTTTCCCATTGCATTATCAGGTCTGGAGCATAAGTTTGCACTTTTTTCAATAGTCTTTCCCATGCTTCTGCTTTCTTGAAAAACTGGTGTGAACCTCCTTCTGAGTGCATCCGATACTGCATTAAAACTTCAGGTATTCCCGCAAACGTTAGTTTAGACTTGATCGCAATCCGTAACCAACATTCAGTATCTTCTGTGTATTGCAAATGCCGTTCTTCATCAAAATAAAAGTCTTCTACAGTACCGTAAAGATTGTCTTGAAATTTAATGACTTCAAATACTTCTCGACGAGCAACTAAATTGGAGCCACTACCAATAGGGTCACGCAAAAGTATATGCTGAGGGGTAATGTTTTGTGTTTTAGGTAGTTGATAAAGACCTAGTGATTTTCCTTCTGCATTAATGAAAGCCACATAACTATAACTAACTCCCACATCTGGGAAATTATCTAAATGATTAACGTGCTTTTCTAATTTTGTGGGTTTCCAGATATCATCAGCATCAAGAAAAGCAATATATTGCCCTTGCGCTTGGCGAATTCCTGTATTTCTAGCTGCTGCTGGCCCTCGATTTTCTTGACGAATAATTTTAATTCTAGAGTCTGTAAATTCTTGACAAATTTCTATGCTTTTATCAGGAGAATCATCATCAATAATTAGCAGTTCAAAGTTGGGATATGTTTGTTTTAGAACCGATTTTATAGTGTGAGCAATATATTTTTCAGCTTTGTAAACCGGGATAATCACAGAAACTAATTTCATGGGCAGATAGTAGGGATGATAGAATTTTCTTTGGGGAATTGAGTATTTACATTTATTATTAATCATTACTCGTTTTTCATAATCTCAATAAACCTGCATCTATTAAACATTTTAAACCTCCAAATTCCTGCTATTGCTATCCAATGCAATACTAAAAATTATTAGTAGGCACCGTCTTTAGTCAAAACTACTTGAATTGTTTTGAGCAATATTTCAAAATCTAATCGCAATGACCAATTTTCAATGTAGTTAATATCCAAGTTAATAACTTTTTCAAAATCTACAATTTTAGAACGTCCAGAAACTTGCCAAAGACCTGTAATACCAGGTATTACTTCATGGCGGATAAAATGATGTTCTAAAAACCTATCTACATCTCTAATTGGTAGAGGACGAGGACCCACTAGGCTCATTTCTCCCAGCAATACATTGAAAAGTTGTGGTAATTCATCTAGGCTATAACGACGGAGGAATTTACCAACACGGGTCACACGAGGGTCATCTTTTATTTTAAAGAGAATACCATCTTTAGTTTCATTGAAAGCCTCTAATTCTTTTTGTAATTTCTCAGAATCAGCCCGCATGGTACGGAATTTCCATATTTTAAATGGTTTTCCCCGTAATCCTACACGTGTTTGTTTGAAGAATATGCTTCCAGGGGAATCAAGTTTAATAGCTATAGCGATCGCTATATAAATAGGAAAGAATAACAATAACAATAAAACGGTAGCAAAAAAATCAAAGCCCTTTTTGATTAGTAATTGTAACCACCATTTAAATAGATGAATAGATAAGCTATTGATATTCTTTTTGAACCTTACATGAATAATGCCAAATAAAAGATTCATACCTGTCAAAATCTCCAGGAAAATCTACAAAAATAATTAATGGTTGCACAAGAAGACTTCTAGGATGTGTTATTTATTATTATTTATTTGATCCGATAATTAAGTTTTTATCACCTTTTTATTGCTAGGTCAGGACAATTTGGCATAAATTTTACAAAAACATCCTGATATGAAATTTAGGCATAAAAAAATATATAATTCCACCTTCTACCGTTATCAGCTAGATGGAGCCGATATATGCAAATATCAAAAGGCTCAGATACTCCAATTCTCAAAACCTTGGCAATAATCAAGTGACTAATATCAAGTCTGGTTAATTAGTTACAATTACCGCAATTTAATACCGCCCATACCGGAAGCTAAGAGGGGAGATAAAGCTGTGATTTGGCGATTTTTTGGGTCTAAACAGCTTTAAAATCAGATAATTAATTCTGTGCGCGTTTTGGTTTTTAGTGCTGTTGTTTACTATTCATATTGATGCGATCGCTCAATTGATGTAGGGTTTGTGCTAAACCGCGATCGCTTTGGAGGAGTTGGGCAATTTTATCACAACTATAAATCACCGTTGTATGGTCTTTACCACCAAATTCTTCACCAATTCTTGGCAAACTCAAATCAGTGTGTTGACGCATCAGATACATTCCAATTTGCCGCGCCCAACTAATTTCTCGTCGCCGGGAGTTACTTTTTAGGTCTTCAATTGATATAGCAAAAGTATCACCAATAACCGATAAAATCACATCTGGAGTAGTTGCTACTTTCTCGCTTTGTCTTTCTAAAACTGGTGTGATATTTTCCACTGTCATGGCTAAACCCCAAATAGAAATATAAGCCAGCGCCCGAATTAAAGCTCCTTCCAACTCACGAATATTGTTCGTATAGTTAGAAGCAATATATTCAATTACATCCCTGGGGAGGCGAATATTTTCATATTCAGCCTTTTTTTGGAGAATTGCCATCCTAGTTTCTAAATCTGGAGTTTGCACATCAGCAATTAAACCCATAGAAAACCGGGAACATAGACGTTCTTGTAACTGAGGAATGTGGTTAGGTGGACGGTCAGAAGCGATCACAACTTGCTTGCCAGCTTCATGTAAGGTATTAAAAGTATGAAAAAATTCTTCTTGTGTATATTCCTTACCCTCAATAAACTGAATATCATCTACTAACAACACATCAGCAGCCCGATAATGCTCGCGGAAAGTTTGCATACTATCATTACGGATAGCTGTAATTAAATCATTAGTAAATTGCTCGGTGGATACATAAAATATTTTAGAATCTGGGCAAATTTCCCAGCGATAATGACCAATAGCTTGCATCAGATGGGTTTTTCCTAAACCAACACCACCGCATAAAAATAAGGGATTAAACTCTCTCCCTGGCGATTCTGCAACAGCCAAAGAAGCGGCGTGAGCCATGCGATTGTTAGCACCAACTACAAATCGCGAAAATACATATTTAGAATTTAAGTTTGTTGTGGGTTGCTTTTTTTGAGGCACGCTTTCAGTGGTCATGCTTTGGCTAGGTACATCCCAAGTAACTTCCGATTCACCCAAATTACTAACTTGATCACCCTGCACAACTGTAATGTAGATTTCTACGGGATGACCCACAATATCTTGCACTACATTTGCAATGGTGTTGATGTAATATTTTTGTAACCAATTACGAGCAAAAGGGTTAGGAGTAATTATGATCAAGCAATTATTTTCTAAGCGTTCAGCGTGAGCAGTTTTTATCCAAGTTTCAAAGGTGGGACGGGATAATTCTAACTGTAGACGCTTAAGCACCTGACCCCACAAACTGTCAACGGGAATTTCCATTATTTACCACCTTTGCTACTAATAGTCACAATAGAAGATATCAGAAGGTACTAATTTAGTATTGATTAAGTTTTAGACCTGAGACCAGGTTTTGAGTTGTAATCATTCTAAGGACATACCAGTAGGCAATATCCTACCACCACTGAATAGCACGGAGAAGCAAAGGCACATGAAAAAAACAAAGCATAACTTGCAAGTCCCAGATATTGACCCCTGGGGGTTTCTCCACAGGAGAGAATCAAGCAATATGATCAAGTTGATGCTATTGAATGGGGTAGCAGTGGTATCCCTTAGCGGTTGCTCGTTTCTACCGGGGAGAATCTTTGAGAGTCAAACAAATAATCCTCAGTCTCAGGTTACGACTCAAAATACCAATGATCATAGTCCGGCTCTGACTACTCCAGCCTTTACTTCCTCATCTGGTACAGATCCTAACTTTGTTGTCGCAGTTGTACAACAGGTGGGAGATGCAGTAGTTCGCATTGATGCGTCTAGAGTAGTGCAGTCTCGTCGTTTTCCCACTGACCCATTTTTGCGGCGGTTTGGTAATCCAGGGCTATCACAGCCTAGAGAGCGAGTACAGCAGGGTAGCGGCTCTGGATTCATTATTACTTCCTCTGGTCAAATTTTGACTAATGCCCATGTTGTAGACGGTGCTGATTCTGTAATTGTTACCCTCAAGGATGGTAGGACTTTTGATGGGAGAGTGCTGGGTGAAGATCCGGTAACAGATGTGGCTTTAATCGAAATTGAGGCTAATAATCTGCCAATTTTACCCATAGGCGACTCGGATACCTTGCAACCAGGAGAAGCGGTAATTGCCATTGGTAATCCTTTAGGATTGAATAATACCGTTACCTCTGGCATACTCAGCGCTACGGGGCGTTCTAGTAGTGATATTGGGGCGAGTGATAAGCGGGTTGACTATATTCAAACGGATGCAGCTATTAACCCTGGTAATTCTGGTGGGCCATTACTCAATTCCCGTGGTCAGGTAATTGGGATGAATACAGCAATTATTCGCGGCGCTCAAGGGTTAGGATTTGCCATTCCCATTAATACTGTACAAAGAATTTCTCAGGAATTGATCACTAAAGGTAGGGTCGATCATCCCTACTTAGGTATTCAAATGGTAACTTTGACACCAGAAATTAAAGCTACCATCAATAGAGATTCAGGCGATCGCTTAAATATTACAGCAGATCAGGGTGTTTTATTGGTGAGTATTGTACCGCGATCGCCAGCGTCTTTGGCTGGACTCAGATTGGGTGATCTGATTCAAAGTATTAATAACCAACCTGTGACTAAAATCGAAGAAGTTCAAAAACTGGTAGCAACTAGCCAAATTGGTATTCCTTTACAAATACAAGTGGAGCGCAATGGACAAGTTATATCAGTAGCAGTTAGTCCTGCACCTTTACCAGCCGAAATACAAAGCTAATTATGCCTGAATTAATGCCAATTATGCAATTGGGCAATCCTATATTGCGCCAAACAGCAGCTTGGGTGGAGAATATTCCAGATGAACACATTCAAAAGTTAATTGACGACTTGATGCTAACAGTTGCTCAGGCTAATGGTGTGGGAATTGCTGCGCCTCAAATAGCTGCATCCTATCGTTTATTTATTGTGGCTTCTCGTCCGAATCTGAGGTATCCCAACGCTCCAGTTATGCAGCCTACTGCTATGCTCAATCCCAGAATCATTGCCCATTCTCCTGAAATTGTCAAAGGTTGGGAAGGTTGTTTAAGTGTTCCTGGTATTAGAGGTTTAGTGCCAAGATATCAAACAATTGATATTGCATATACTGACCGTAACGGCAAATTACAAAAACAAAAGTTAACTGATTTTGTGGCTCGGATTTTTCAACACGAGTATGACCATCTCAATGGTGTGCTGTTTGTAGATCGGGTTGAGAATTCTTTTGATTTGATTAGTGAGGTTGAATATCAAGAAACCATCATAAATAAGAGATAAATCAAGATATCTCTCAAGGAAGAGACTGGACACTGAAGCCTATGGTTATATTTAACCTATTGTTAACCTTAGTCTTAGTGTATCTTGACTAAATGAGTATAAGTATCAGTAGTTGTGGGTGGAATCCGCAGATGATCATTTCTTCTGAGCTTCCAAGTCATGATATGAATGAAAATATCAGCCCAGAAGTTGCACAGCCACAAATGCAGTTTTCTGCTGACATATTCCAAATTGTTCATGCCACAAATGGGCGCATCCGCATCCGCGCTACTGACGGTAATTTTAAACCAAAATTAGAGACTATATCCCAAAATTTGCGCCAGTACCAAGGTGTGAGAGCAGTTTTTGTTAATCAGCAAACAGGTAGTTTGGTAGTGACATTTGATGAGAATTTACTATCAATGACGCAAATGTTGGGCATACTTCAAAAGTTTGATATTCAACAAATTCCAGTTAGCAATGTAGATGCTTTTGCGGCGTGGAAATCTCGTAATTTTTGGCAAGAACAATCTGTTTCTTTGATTCCCTTGGTGACAGGTTTGGCGGTAACTGAAGGATTGGGAATCAGTGGTTTGGCAGCAATTCCAGTGTATATGATTACTGCAAATGCAACTCGTCGGGTAGTTGACTATCTAGAACCAAAATTTTCGATGTCTGATTTAGCAAAAACTACCCCATCTGTAACAATTAGCGATCGCTCTACTCTGGAAACGCCATTATCTCATACTCCCACCCTCACTTATACTGTTGTTCATGCCATACCTGGAAGAATCAGGTTTCATCTACCGCGACTCGCCGAAGATCAAGCCTATGGGCGACGACTAGAAAAGTTATTGAAAGCAGATACCCAAGTGGTGAACGTGCGAGTCAATTATCATGCAGCATCCATTGCGATCGCCTATCAACCTGCTAAAGTAGCTGTAACTCATTGGGTAAATTTAATAGAATTGGCTGGGGAAACTCACCCATCTGCAAATTCTGTGAAAATGTCTAGTGAATCTGCTGAAATTATCCAGCCAAATGAATCAAAATTATGGGCTGAGATGAAATATCCAGGAATGTATTTTTCTCTGGATTACATGGCCAGGCTCTCATTATAGCTCAAATAACCGTACTTCATTTACGTATATAAAACAGCAAATCTGCAATCAGTCACCTAATTCCACCATTAAGAAACTTCCAAATAAAAAACCTCTCATATCATGTCCGTTTAATTAGTTACGATTACCACAATCATGTCACCCCACGTAAGCGAGGAGGGGAGATAAAACAAAGGTTTAGCAGGTTTTCGCGTTTCGTAAGTAGGGCTGGCTGAAGAACTCT
>NZ_JAYGHH010000001.1:25325-28702 GCF_034931045.1 Nodularia sp. UHCC 0506 | reverse complement strand
GTATTCAACCGGACTTGATATCAAACCCTCTTACCTCTGTGTCCTCTGTGCCTCTGTGGTTCGTTTATCAAATTAATCAACCTTAACTCAGCAGGAATGACAAAAGTTACCCTTCAAATCGCTTCACCTTCAGTAGAAACATTTCAGGAGACTATAGAAGAACGAAATGGAACTGTAGACATTCCCCAAATTTCCTGCAATGTAATTCATACAATTCCGGGAAGAGTGCGGTGGCGCGTGCCTCAGTTACGTTATGATGCCGATTATGCCCAGCGTCTGCAAACTTTAGTGAGATCAGATCCTCTAGTCACAAGCGTGAGAATCAATTCTGCCGCAGCTTCACTAGTTGTTAATTATAAACCCAGCGCAGTTACCGATGCCAAAATGCGATCGCGTTTGAGCTGTTTAATATTAGCGGCGAGTCAAGGGGGAATAGTTCTCACAGATACTCAAAAACCATCAACTACACTCGCCAAAGTTAATTCCTGGCCTGGTATGCAGTTCTCTGTAGCGGCTACCGGTTTAGCTGTGCTGCAAGGAAGTTTAGGATTACCCATACCGCCAATTATGGTAGTGGGAAGCATTGCCTTAGCCACATTTCCTGTATTTCAAAGAGCGCTGGCTGGTATTATAACACAACGAAAACTAAATATTGACTTTTTGGATTTTATGGCGATCGCCATCACCACATTCCAAGGTCGATTTCTCACACCAGCCTTGATGCTCAGTTTAATAGAAATTGGGGAAAATATCCGCGATCGCACTGCCCGGTCTTCTCAAATGCAAACCCTAGATTTACTCAACTCTCTAGGTCAATTTGTCTGGGTAGAACGGAATGGGGAAAAGCAACAAATTCCCATCCAAGATGTGCAGCGATGCGATATAGTCATTGTCTATCCTGGCGAACAAGTCCCCATTGATGGCAAAATTCTCCGGGGTAAAGCCTTATTCGATGAACAAAAACTCACAGGCGAGTCGATACCAGTCTTAAAAAATCCAGGACAAGCTGTTTTTGCTTCCACTTTAGTCAGAGAAGGGCAAGTTTATATTTTGGCAGAACGGGTAGGAAATCACACTCGTGCTGGACAGAGTATCCAGTTAATCCAAGCCGCCCCAGTCCATGATACCCGCATGGAAAACCAGGCGATTAAAATTGCTGAATTAGCTGTTATACCCACTTTGTTACTAGGTGGGGCAGTATTTGCCGTCACACGCAACCCGGCAAGGGTAGCTAGTGTCCTGACTTTGGATTTATGCACAGGGATTCGCGTATCAATTCCCACATCAGTTTTAGCTGCTCTCTCCTACGCCGCCCGCCAAGGTATTCTGATTCGTAGTGGTAGAGCTTTAGAACAACTAGCAGCAGTTGATACCATTGTTTTTGATAAAACTGGGACATTGACAAAAGGCGAAGTCACTGTGATGGAAGTGGAAAGTTGCCATCCCGAAATTTCCAGATTGGAAGTTTTAGCACTAGCGGCCGCCGCAGAACAGCGATTAACACACCCAGTAGCCGAGGCGATAATTCGCTACGCTGTAGCCCAGCAAGTAGAAATTCCCAAGCGGAAAAAGTGGAACTATGAACTGGGTTTAGGGGTACAAGCCGAAATTGAGGGCGAGATTGTTTATGTGGGGAGCGATCGCTTTTTGCGTCAGCAAGGCGTTAATATGGAGTCACTAAATGGAGAACAAAAATCAGCCAATTCCCTGATTTATGTTGCTAGTAACGGTCAACTCCAAGGTATAATTACATATAGTGATGTTCTGCGCCCAGAAAGTCGAGAAGTAATTAACAGCTTGTTGACAGTGGAAGGTGTGGAAGTTCATCTATTGACCGGAGATAACAGGGAAACAGCTAAAACTGTCGCTGCTGATTTAGGTATTTCCCCAAGTCATACCCACGCCGAAGCCTTTCCCGCAGAAAAAGCCGCAATTGTTAGTCAACTGCATGAACAAGGAAAAACAGTTGCATTCGTTGGTGATGGGATTAATGATTCGCCGGCTTTAGCCTACGCTGATGTGTCGGTGTCCTTTGGTGACGGTTCCGAAATTGCCCGTGAGACAGCAGATGTAGTGTTAATGCAGAATGATTTACACAGTTTACTCCAAGCGATCGCGATCGCGCGTCAGACAAAGCAACTAATTCAGCAAAACACCAACATTGTGGTTATTCCTAACTTAGCAGCAATGGCGATCGCAGTTGTATTCGGTCTGAACCCCTTAGCAGCGACAGTAATTAACAATGGTTCAACCATCATTGCCGGAGTCAACGGTTTGCGCCCAATTCTCAAACCTGCGTCTAATCAGACTCTACCATCAGAAAGATGAAATGGCAATCCCACGCAGATTAAGCTAAAGGGCTTACTTATAGAGTTAATTAATTATGGCACCTAAAATTACTGATTTCGTTGAAGATGCTGGCGCTCCTGGAATTATAGCCGGGATAGGAGCAGTATTACTAGCACCTGTCCTGATTCCTGTAGTTGCGGGAATTGGTAAACCCATAGCCAAGTCACTAGTCAAAGGTGGAATGGTCGCCTACGAAAAAAGCAAAGGCGCATTTGCAGAAATGGGCGAAACCTGGGAGGACATTATAGCAGAGGCGAAAGCTGAAATTGCTGAAGAAAGAGAAACACCAGCATTTGAAGTATCTGCTGACAACACAGGAGAACATGGCGACTAAATTAGCCATGAATTAAAAGTTTGTAGTGAGGACTTCAGTCCTCAAAATCAATAGGACTAACGCCGGAACTCCTTGAAACTCTCGTCTTGCGTAAGTCCTGAGAGGACTAAAGTCCTCACTACGAGCAGAAATATTATTTAGGAGGGCTACAGTGTGTTAACAAATAGTCATGGTAATCTCACTAAGTTAGCCAAAGTTCTGGAAAAAGCAAGTTTCAAAACCACAGCTAAACCGATATCAACTAAAATCGTTAGTAATACTCCCGGAAGACTACGTTTGAAAATTTCTCCACCTCATCGTCATCCTAGAGAAATGCAACGTATTACTAATGTCCTCAAGGCACAATCTCAGATCATTCAAGTACGAACAAATGTTAATTCTGGTAGTATGATCATCAACTATGATGGTAAAAATTCTACCTTAGAAAATGTGCTGACAACACTACTAGATTTAGACGTGACTTTTGCTGATATTACTGAGGGTAACTCCGAAGCAGCAGAGGACGTGAAACGTGCAGTCATTAACTTAAATAAACGATTTGAACAGGCGACAAGCGGTGAAGTTGATTTACGCTTTATTTTCCCTCTAGGCCTGAGTATGTTGGCTGTGAGACAAATTCTAGTTAAAGGTTTGCAACTAGAAATTATTCCTTGGTATGTTTTGGCATGGTATGCCTTTGATAGTTTTATGAAAC
>NZ_JAYGHH010000001.1:0-25300 GCF_034931045.1 Nodularia sp. UHCC 0506 | reverse complement strand
TAATCCTAGCCAATTACAGCTAAATTCTGAGTCTTAGCTTGATGCAAAATATAGCCATATTCAATAAAGATCCCCGACTTTTTAAAGAAGTTGGGGATATGAGCCTCTTGCTAATTTTATTGCGTAATGCGGATAATTTTATCTTGATCTTGGGGACAATTACCGCGACCATCACAATTACTCGTAGTGATGTATAACTCACCATCTGTCCCCATAATTACATCCCTAATACGCCCAAAACCATTGGGGGAATTTCCTGGAAAATACACTTCATGAGTTAGCACTTGACTGGGGTTATCTGAGTCAAATACAACTCTATGCAGATGTCGGGAACGCAAAGTACCAATAATTAAATTACCTTTCCACTCTGGAATAGAATCTCCAGTATAAATTGCTGCTCCGCCTGGAGGTGCAGCTTCACGCCAAACCAATGAAGGACGAACAAACTCTGCTTCAGCCTCACAATTTTCCACAGCCGGCCAGCCCATATTATCACCAGCTTGGAGTACAGAAACTTTGTCTTCACCTCTTCTGCCTAATTCTCCACTGGGGCCGTGGTCTGTCACAAATAGCGTTGATGGATTATACCAATCAAAACCTTGGGTATTGCGAATCCCTGTAATAAAAACGGGATTATTGGGAAATGGATTATCTGTGGGAATGTTTCCATCTGGAGTTAAGCGCAGAATCTTACCTGCTAAACTCTCAACATTTTGGGAAAGTTGCGGTTCTCTAGCATCACCAGTGCCAATATAAAGCATTCCATCTGGGCCAAAACGCAAACGACCACCGTTATGAAATATTGCGGCTGGAATATCGTCGATAATAATTCTGTCTAATGATGCAGTTAATCCATCTGAGGATAATTGCCAACGTTCAACTCGGTTGACTGGCGAGCCGTTTTTATCTGTGGTGTAGTATAAGTAGAAAAATCGGTTAGTGGCAAAATCTGGGTGTGTGGCAATTCCCAGTAATCCACCTTCACCGGAAGCGGTAACATTGACGGTAGCAATAGGGGGCTTTAATTCTCCATTTTCCACCAATCTCACCCGGCCTGGTCTTTCTGTCACCAGCATTTTGTCATTGGGTAAAAAGGCAATTCCCCAAGGAACTTCTAAACCTGTAACTACTTCCTCAGCTTTAACTTGCACTTTTCCTGGAGAACCAACACCGTTTGTGACAAATTTACAGGCTGGAGTTTCCGAAGATACAGATGTAGCATTTACTGGTGATGTGGTTTGGCTGTCGATTGATTCGGTTGGTGTACCGTTGCAAGACACAAGCCCCATGAGGCTAAGACTGATCAACAGTTTGATAGTTTTTGGTAGCTTCATGATAAATCTTAATGAAACTTCTTGGATGCAGGTGCGGCTAAAGCTACTACCTGCATTTTTGTAGAGACGCGATGAATCGCGCCTGTATTTGTATTTAGAATACTCGATGTTCTAGAGAAGGCATTTGGCGGCGGACTTGTTCTAAGCGAGAGGGTTTGATTTCCGCGATCGCAATTCCTGGTTTTTCACCAGCATCAGCTAAAATGACACCCCAAGGGTCAATGATTACCGCGTGTCCGTGGGTGTGGCGACGGTCGTAGTTGTTGCCAGTTTGAGCAGGTGCAATTACGTAGGCAGTATTTTCAATGGCTCTTGCTTGTAATAATACTTGCCAATGGTCTTTGCCAGTGAAAGCTGTAAAGGCCGCCGGGACAAACATGACATCAGCTCCTTTATCTGACAGATGTCGATACAATTCTGGAAAGCGGACATCATAGCAAACAGAAAGTCCGATATTACCAAGGTGTTCTGAGAAATAAACTGTGGGGAGTTCCTCACCAGCTACGACGGTGCTAGATTCTTGATAGGTGTTGCCGTCAGGGACGTTAACATCAAATAAGTGTACTTTATAGTAGCGGGAGAGTTCTTCGCCACTGGGGTCAATCAGAATTGTCGTGTTATAAACCTTGCCTGTGTTCTCTACCGGCACTGGAAAGCTACCGCCCAAAATGGTAACTTGGTAGCGCTGTGCCATTTTTTTGAGAAATTGGGCAGATTCACGGTAAATTTCGTCTGCTTGTGCCAGTTTGTCTTTCTCTTCTCCCATAAAAGAAAAGTTTTCTGGTAATCCCACTAATTCAGCACCTCGACGCACAGCCAGATCAATCAGTTCTTCTGCCTGGACTAAGTTTTTGTGTAAATTGGATACACTGGTCATTTGAATAGCGGCGGCTAAATAAGACTTCATAGATTCAACAAAAAACAGTGATTTTGTCTGGGTTAGATTTAAAAAATATATCGTTAGTTGTAGAGCTGCGGAAATTTTTTAGCATGGGGTCAGTTTTTTTCTCATATTCTCCCTTTCCCATGAAAAATATAGCAACTACTACTCAACCATTAACTCATAAAACCTGGGCAGATGCGATCGCCTCCTGTGGGGCTGCGGACACGTTACACAAACGCCCATCCTCAACCTGCAAAGGAATTTTTACTTCTCTCTAGCCCAGTCCCTGAAGCCTTGGGGGAGACATTCTGAAAAGGTAGTGGTATGCAACGGGGAAACTGCCTGTTCACAACTTTAACAGAAAAAATGACAAAAGTTTGAGCGATCGCCTCTTAAGCTCCATATCACGTTATATGTTTGAGCGATTGAAGTGCTTTGGACTCCCCAAGCTGAAGGCGATACCCTAACATCTGATGATATTTTGGCTAAATACACCGATTTGAAACTGATGTAAAGGTTTTGTAGATTCACAAGAGGATCAGATCCCCGACTTCTTAAAGAAGTCGGGGATCTTTGTGTTCGTAGAATTGGTATAAGTAAGAAAAAGTTTAGAGTATTGGAGTTGATTATGCTGAAGCAACTCATCCTGGAGAATTGGAAAAGTTTCCGTTATGCGGAGCTTCCCCTTGACCCTTTGACTGTTCTAATTGGTACTAACGCCAGTGGGAAGTCTAATGTCGTTGAAGCGTTGGAATTTTTGCAAAGGATAGTGCAAGGTGAAAATATTGAAGCTGCTTTAGCAGGAGATAAAACGCTTTCTCCTATTCGAGGTGGTGTAGAGTGGGCTGCTCGTAAACCAGAATCTCAATTTACATTAAAGGCTTTAGTACAGGGTGAGGATGAAACAACAGATTATTTATATGTTATTAAAATAGAAACCCAAGCTCATGTGAGAGTGATAGAAGAATCTATTGACATTCAAATCTTGAATGAAAAGATAACATTAGATATCAAAAATTTCAGTTTTAACAACAGAAATGGAGCAGGATTATTTTATTCTCCTGCTGAACTTAGCTCCTTCAAGCAATTTATTAATTCATTGCCTGAACTAAACCAAAAATTTGACCTTGATAATTTTTATGAAAAATATAAAAATGACTATATGCCTGTAAGAAATACAATAAATAGGTTGGTAGTATCAACTTTAGAAAAAATTTTTATTCTCAATCCCATACCTTCTAAAATGCGTGATTATTCACGACTTTCTGATACTCTAGAAAGTGATGCTGCAAATATAGCTGGTGTACTAGCAGGTTTATCTGATAAGGAAAAAGAAGAAGTTGAATCAGCACTGTCTGATTACATCAAAGATTTACCAGAAGGTGATATTAAAAAAGTTTGGGCAGAAAAAGTAGGTAGGTTTGGCATAGATGCTATGCTCTACTGTCAGGAAGAATGGCAACCTGGAGATATTACAGAAATTGATGCTAGGAGTATGTCAGATGGTACTCTACGCTTTCTAGCAATTCTGACAGCACTACTCACTCGCCCAGAAGGTAGTCAACTGGTAATTGAAGAAATAGATAATGGTTTGCATCCCTCCCGTGCTAAATTACTTGTCAAAATACTCCGAGAAATTGGCAGCAAACGAAATATTGATATTCTAATTACTACCCATAACCCAGCCTTACTGGATGCTTTAGGCCCTGAAATAGTCCCGTTTGTAGTTGTCGCACATCGAGATTCAGAGACAGGAGAAAGTAAACTTACTATTTTAGAAGAAATTGATAATCTTCCTTTGTTACTAGCATCAGGTACTTTGGGTAAACTAGCCACCAAAGGAGCAATTGAAAAGAGCCTTTCTGAGAATAAGTAAAACACAATATGCAAAAGGTTCTAATTATTGATACATCAATACTCTGCGTTTATTTAGCTGTTCCTGGTAAAGAAACTTGCGGTACTGATAATGATAAATGGGATAAAAGCAGGGTTGAAGCCTGTTTTCAATTAGAACAGGAACAAGGTACGCAGTTTATACTGCCATTAGCGACAATTATAGAAAATAGTAATCATAAGCCAAAATTTTGATTTTTGCCGATAAATTGAGTACATTATGCAAAAATAAATCAAACGTAAAGGAGGATATTATGCCAGTACCCGCAGAATACCAGCGTGCTTCAGATGATTTCTATAGGTATTTGGTAGATGCACGCGACATAGCAGGGTTATGGAGTACACACGTAACTTACACAATGACTCAAGGGGTCTTTCAAACGTTTCGCCGCAGGCTTTCCACTAAAGATGCAATAGCTTTTGCAAATATACTGCCGATTTGCTTGAGGTCACTTTTTGTTACTGACTGGGATACGAATGAGCCGCAAAAGTCTTTTGAAGATCGTGAAGAGATGATGAGGGAAGTAAAATCATTGCGTGGGGAACACAATTTTTCTACTGAAACAGCAATTAGAGATGTAGCTGCTGCCCTAAGACGACACGTAGATGAGAAAGCCTTTGATCGAGTGCTTGCCAAATTGCCAAAAGGTGCACTTGATTTCTGGCAAGTATAATAGGCTTGTTCGTTGTTTCACCTGACTGCTGCTACACTATTCGTGACTGCCCAAAGTGACTTGCGGCGGGTGAGCTATGCCGTTAGACTGCAATCATTCTTCTTTAATTTGGCAGCTTGACGTGCAGACCACTAACGCATGAGGGCAACATTCTCTACATAAAGTAGCTTCTGGCGAGAAGTATTATTATGTGTCAGTTGGGCGATCGCACCAGCAATAAATCGAGCGCAGCGTTCTGGCTCAGATGAGACTTGTTTCTATAGTCATCCTCGCCGATACATGGAAACCCGTTATTTTATTAGTAGGCTTTAAGATAACAAAAGTTTGAGCGATGGGTTATCATCAGGTATTGTGGAATCTCCGTGCATCACCCTTAGCATCTATGACTGCTTCTCAATTTGAAACTCAACCAACGGAACCCAACATCCCTGCTACGCCTCACGTCGATACTCAATTGGTAGACCGCAGTAAGCTGAGTAAGATGTATCAGCATTATGTGGAAGTTAAAGATAAACATCCTCATGCTTTGCTGCTGTATCGGGTAGGAGATTTTTTTGAAACTTTTTTCCAAGACGCTGTAACTGTCTCCAGAGAATTAGAACTTGTTCTCACCAGTAAACACGGTGGTGAAATTGGTCGCGTGGCTATGACTGGTGTACCCCATCACGCCTGGGAACGCTACACTACTCAATTGGTAGAAAAAGGCTATGCGGTGGTCATTTGCGACCAAGTAGAAGACGCATCAGAAGCTGTGGGTTTGGTGAAGCGTGAAGTAACGCGTATCCTCACACCAGGAACTTTGCTAGAAGAAGGAATGTTAAAATCCAGTCGTAATAATTACCTTGCGGCTGTGGTAATTGCGGTGAATCATTGGGGTTTAGCTTATGCAGATATCTCTACAGGGGAATTTCTCACAACTCAAGGTAGTGATTTAGAACACCTGACTCAAGAGTTAATGCGGTTGCAACCTTCCGAGGTGGTGGTTCCCACTAACGCCCCTGATTTGGGTAGCTTGTTGCGTCCCGGTGAAACTTCGCCCCATCTTCCCCAATGTCTACCACCATCATTTTGTTATAGCTTGCGATCGCAACTTCCCTTTTCCCAAGGTGAGGCTAGATCCAAATTACTAGAAAAATTCAAATTGCGATCGCTTGAAGGACTCGGTTGTGATCATCTTCCTTTAGCTGTGCGGGCGGCTGGTGGTCTGCTGGAATATGTGGAAGATATGCAAAGAGTCAACCCAGTGGTTCTGCAAAGGTTACGCACCTATACAATTACTGATTATTTAATTGTTGATAATCAAACTCGTCGTAACCTGGAAATTACGCAAACAGTCCGGGATGGCACATTTCACGGTTCCTTGCTGTGGGCATTAGATAGAAGTAGCACAGCGATGGGCGGACGGGCGTTGCGGCGGTGGTTATTACAACCGCTAGTTGATGTTAAAGGCATTGGGGCGCGTCAAAATACCATCCAAGAGTTGATAGAAAATACACCTCTGCGTCAGGATTTGCGGCAATTGTTACGGCAGATTTACGATTTGGAACGGCTGACGGGAAGGGCTGGTTCTGGGACTGCTAATGCTAAAGATTTAGTTGCTTTGGCTGACTCCCTCTCACGCTTACCACAATTATCCCACTTGGTGACTGATGCGCGATCGCCTTTCCTCAAAGCTTTGCAAAAAGTCCCGGTAGAACTATCAGAATTAGCCCAAAAGTTACACGCCCATCTTGTGGAGTCGCCACCCATACATATTAAGGAAGGGGGTTTAATTCGTGCAGGGATGAATCCCATGTTGGATGAGCGAAAAGCTACGGTAGAATCAGACCAACAATGGATTGCTAACTTAGAAGTTGATGAACGGGCAAAAACTGGCATTCCTAATTTAAAGGTAGGATTTAATAAAACCTTTGGTTACTACATTAGTATTTCTCGTTCTAAATCTGACCAAGTACCTGGGAATTATATCCGTAAGCAAACTTTAACGAATGAGGAACGTTACATCACCCCAGAGTTGAAAGAACGGGAAGCACGGATTCTCACAGCACGGGATGATTTAAATCAGTTGGAATATGACATTTTTGTGGAGTTGCGGGAAGAGGTAGGAGAACAGGCGGAAATTATTCGCAATATTTCCCGTGCTGTAGCTGCGGCTGATGTGTTATGTGGTTTGGCTGAGTTGGCTGTACAGCAAGGTTATTGTCGTCCTGAAATGGTTGAGGGACGGGGAATTATGATTGTGGATGGTCGTCATCCGGTGGTGGAACAGTCTTTACCGGCTGGGTTTTTTGTGCCTAATTCTACTCAGTTGGGTAGGGAAGAAACGAACCACAGAGGCGCAGAGGGCGCAGAGGAAAGACCTGATTTAGTGATTTTGACTGGACCGAATGCAAGTGGTAAGAGTTGTTATTTGCGTCAGGTGGGGTTGATTCAGTTGATGGCGCAAATTGGTAGTTTTGTGCCGGCGCGGTTTGCTAAGTTGGGAGTGTGCGATCGCATTTTTACTCGTGTTGGTGCTGTGGATGATTTAGCGACTGGTCAATCTACCTTTATGGTGGAGATGAATGAAACAGCAAATATTCTCAATCATGCTACAGCTAAATCATTAGTATTGTTAGATGAAATTGGCAGAGGAACAGCAACTTTTGATGGTCTTTCTATTGCTTGGGCGGTTGCAGAATATATAGCTGTAGATATTCGGGCGCGGACAATTTTTGCTACTCACTATCATGAATTAAATGAATTGGCTAGTATTCTTCCTAATGTGGCTAATTATCAAGTGACAGTGAAAGAATTACCCGACAGAATCATTTTTCTGCACCAAGTTCAGCCGGGGGGTGCTGATAAATCCTATGGTATTGAAGCCGGAAGGTTAGCGGGTTTACCAGATGTAGTAATTCAACGAGCAAAACAAGTCATGGGGCAGATTGAGAAACATAGTAAAATTGCAATGGGGTTGCAAAATATGGATTAATTCCTCTCTGCGCCTGGTGCGTGACATTCATCCCATATTCACTCAGATAAAATTCCCACAGAATTTTTTACCATCATCATCTGCTATGGCGAATTCAAATTGACTCATTTAGAGATAATCTTGTGTTAGTCTACTAATAGAATTAATAGTGAATCATCAGCTTATTTTAATACTTTTGTGAAACGCGACTCCATTTATTATCAAATTTTTAAACGCTTTCCGGATTTAATCTTTGAAATCATTGATTACCGCACTGAACAGGCGCAAAATTATCGATTTGAGTCTGTTGAGGTAAAAGAAACTGCCTTTCGCATTGATGGAGTATTTTTACCTCCAGAGGATGTAACACCTAGAGTTATTTTATTTGCAGAAGTACAATTTCAGCGAGATGAAACTTTGTATCATCGTTTCTTTACTGAGTCGCTG
The DNA here is from genome assembly GCF_034931045.1 of Nodularia sp. UHCC 0506. Lineage (NCBI taxonomy): Bacteria > Bacillati > Cyanobacteriota > Cyanophyceae > Nostocales > Nodulariaceae > Nodularia > Nodularia sp. UHCC 0506. The sequence continues at coordinate 17,116 of NZ_JAYGHH010000001.1, read as the reverse complement.
ATGTATTTGAACCGGAATCAGTCTCAATATGATGACTGGTACTGTGTGGTAATATTTCCATCACGCAATTTGGAACCAAGCGATACTAGAACCCATAGAATGTTTTTAAGTAGCAACCAAGTACAGCGAATTTATCTAGATGAATTAGGTACTCAAAATCAGCAGTCAATTGGTATCAATTTAATGCAGTTGACAATTGCCTCAGAGAAAGTGATGGCAGAACAAGCCAAACAATTAATGGAACGGTTACAATTAGAGTCAAGGGACACACTGCTAAAAAACGAAATCATAGATATTATTACCACAATTGCCGTTTATAAGTTGTCTTCGTTGAGTAGAGAGGAAGTGGAAGCTATGCTGGGAGTTAGTTTAGAGGAAACAAGAGTTTATCAAGACGCAAAAGCTGAGGGGCGCTTGGAACGAGAGACTGAGATATTGAAAGCAACTGTCCCACTGTTACTAAAAACAGGGATGAGTATAGAACAAATTGCTCAACAACTCAATGTTGAGATAGAAGTTGTCCGCCTTGCTGTACAGCAGAACACTGATAAGTGAAATTTGTATGACAATTGTACTGGTTTTACCTACCGCGATCGCGTTCTAAATCAGCAATCACTTTTTGTAAATACCACTCATCTGACATCCCCGGATTGTATTCTTTTTGTTGATCAATTAATCGTTGGGCGATTTCCCAATATCCCCCCACCATTCGCAAAAGTCGCTGACGCAGCAAATTATAGTTTTGCTGTTTTGACTCAGGGTTAGATGTTTGGATATTATTCAAACTATTTAATACTTGATGGTAATTATCCCAATCTTCTTGTTCACAAAAAATACTCGCAGCTTTTTGATAATCTGCAACAGCATTTTGCATTTCTTCTAAACAAGTATAGGCAATCCCTCGATTGTAGTACGCTTGAGCATGATCAGGATTAATTTGTAATGCTTGGCTGTAATCTTGAATTGCACCCAGATAATTACCAGATGTCCTGTAGGCGTTACCTCTGGCAGTGTATACTAAAGCATCCTGGGGTTGAATTTTAATGACTTGATTAAAATCTGCGATCGCACCTTGATGATCTCCCAAAAGTGAACGGGCTTTACCACGATTGCGATAAACAACCACATCTGTAAAATTGAGATGTAATGCTTGATTAAAATCTGCGATCGCATCTTGATATTTTCCCATTTTGCAGTGAATTATTCCACGACAACAATAAGCTTGGGCATCTTGCGGATCAGCTTGTAATATCCAGTTTACATCCGCGATCGCCTCACGGGTATTGCCTTTCTCAGCTTTTTCTAATAACTGGGTAAAATATGCGTTTGTCGATAATATCGGTGTATTAGTAGAAATACTTGACTGTACAACTAGTTTGGGTTTTGGTTGTAACTGTTTAATATTTTCCATACACAGACGACAATTTTCTGCATCCTTTTGTGCTAAATATAATTCTGCGGCCTTTTTAAAGTTTGCGATCGCATCGGGAATAAAACCTTGTTTCCGTCGAATTATCCCCCGCAGGTTATAAGCAGGCGCATAATCGTAATTGAGGCGAATCGCAATATCCACATCATGCAAAGCCCCCGGTAAATTTTTCAATTCTACCCTAGCCAAACCCCGACAATAATACCCCTCCATACTCCCAGGATTCAACCTCACAGCTTCTGTATAATCCGAAATAGCTTTGTGAATATCTCCTGAGTGATAATAAGCCAAACCCCGTTGTAAAAAAGCATCAGCAAAATAAGGTGTCCATTGTAAACAATGGCTAAATTCCTCAATTGCACCAGCGTAGTCTTTCTCCTTAGCCTTTTTCAGTCCTTGATTGTAAAATTTGTCACTCATAATTAACTCAACCAAATAGACATCTCATTTCTATGTTAAATATTCACCCTAAATTTAGCTAATTCCCAAATTTCAACTTACTTCTTCTCTCTGCGTCTTGGCGTACTTGGCGGTTAAATAAAAAATGAAAATTAGAACCATCACCACAGGAATATCAATCTCATCCCCAAAAGACACCGATAAAATCAAACAAGCCCATGAATTTAATCAAAAAGCCCAAAAAATCTTTGCACAACAAGGATACGAAGTTCAAACAACTAGAATCAGCACCAACTCTTGGGAAGAATATTTATTAAACTTAGCAAAAGTAGATATTATTAACGAAATTCAAACACTAGAAAAAACCTGTCAAAGCCTAGATATCAGCTTTTTCAATATTGGCCATGCAAATAAACCTGAAACCATAGCTTTAATTCCTGATATTATTAAATCTACATCAATTATTTACTGTTCCAGCCAAATGGGGAACCGAGAAACAGGTATCAATTTTGAAAATACTTGGGAATCTGCCCAGACTATCAAACGCATTAGTCAAGAAAGCGAAAATGGTTATGGTAATTTTCGATATTGTGCATGGGCAAACTGTCAACCAGGAATCCCATTCTTTCCTACAGCATATCATATCGGTGATACTTCTTTTGGTATCGGTTTAGAACTGGGTGAATTGGTAAATCAAGCATTTTCCCAAGCTGATAATCTGCAATCAGCAGAAATAGAATTACAATCAATTTTAGAAAAAGAATTAATTAAAGTTGCTAAAATTGCTGAGGAAATCTCTCTCAAATTTGCTGTAAAATATAACGGTATTGATACATCTCTTGCACCGTCTTTAGAACAAAAAAATAGTATTGCTTTTGCTTATGAAAAAATTATGTCTGGTAAGTTTGGATATCCAGGAACTTTAGCTATTTCGGGGATGTTAACTCGTGTTTTAAAAAATGTTTCTGTGAAAATTTGCGGTTATTCTGGTTTGATGTTACCAGTATGTGAAGATGTTGGTCTAGCTGCTAGGGCTAATGAGCAAACTTATGATCTTACTCATTTATTATTATATTCGGCTGTTTGTGGTTGTGGGCTAGATACGGTTCCAGTTCCCGGTGATATTACGATTGAAAAAATTGCTGCTATTTTAACTGATTTGGCAACTTTGGCTATTAAGTTGAATAAGCCTTTATCGGCTAGGTTATTTCCGATTCCTCATAAGAAGGCTGGGGAAATGACTAGTTTCAATTCCCCTTATCTTGTTAATTGTCACGTTTTTTCTGTGGATTGAATTTTGGAGGAAGATTAACTAACCGCAGAGGCGCAGAGGACACAGAGAGACAGAAAGGAGATTAGTAATCTATTAATAGGCTGGGCGAGGTTAAGACGAATACATCTCTGGTTCCTTGTGCTTCTATCTGTGGTTTGATGGGTGTGGTAAAGTGGAAGAATTTATGATCGTTGACTAATAGTAGTTCTCCGGAATTTAAGATTTTGCTAAATACTGGTTTCTCTTTTTTGGCTGTGTATAAGTGGGTTTCTCCACCTTGAATATTTTCTCTATTTACAGAGAAGATACCAATAAAGTCTGTCCCATCTTGATGGATTCCTTCTGGGGCTGGATTTCCTAAGTTATGGGGCGAACAGATGGTTCTAATTTGATGCACTCCTATTTCTGCTTCTGGATGCAGTTGACAAGATTCACTAAATGCTAAAACTAATTTTTTAAAACTATCCAGTTCGACAAGTCTATCTTCTAATTCTGCAAATTCTCTTTTAATATCTCCTAATAATGGATTATAATCTTTACCTTGGAAAAGGTAGCCGTGAGGTAATTTAATTAATTTATCTTCACCAGCGATAAACCTAGATAATCTTCTCGAACGATAATTACCTTTAAGATAAGGATCATCTGGTAAATTATGAAAAAATGGTTTGAAACCTGCTGAATTTATGGAATTTACCTTTTTGAGAGTAAACAAAAAAGCATATTCTAATTCCGTTGATTCCCATACCTGTTGCATAGGATTTACCTTCTTATATATTTCAATCCTCTCTCATGTTGTTTGATGAGAGGTTTATATTACTGAGTATATGCAGCTTTTTAGAGATATGTCGTCAAATTGACTACAAAATTTGGCAAATTGTGATATGTAATTTATTCATCTTTGGGAAGATATTTGTAGTTGGTAGTAAATGGGTAAAAAATCAATGTATATTCACTAACAGCACATAGGTTTAATGATGATTGACTGGCTTTACAACTACCCACCTCTATATTCAGGAATACTACTCAAGCGCTACAAACGATTTTTTGCTGATATTCAACTTGATTCTGGCGAAATAGTGACAGCACATTGTCCCAACACAGGGCCAATGACGGGAGTCTCTACCCTTGGGAGTGCAGTCCAAATTTCCAAAAGTGATAACCCCCAGCGCAAATTGGGTTACACCTTAGAATTAATTCAAGTACACGATAACCAACCAACTTGGGTAGGAGTGAATACCATGTTACCCAACCGCATAATAAAACTAGCATTAGCAAAAAACCTCTTCCCCGAATTAGGAAACTATAGCCAAATTAAAGGTGAAGTAGTGTATGGACAAGATAAAAAAAGTCGGGTAGATTTTTTCTTAACCGGTAGCGACGAAGAACGCCCAATATATTTAGAAGTCAAAAACACAACATGGGCGCAAAACACCTTAGCCCTATTTCCCGACACCGAAACCACCAGAGGACAAAAGCACTTACGGGAACTAACCGCACTCCTACCCCAAACCCGCGCCGTCATGTTGTACTTCATCAACCGAGGCGATTGTACCGAATTTGCCCCTGGTGATATTACAGACCCAGTATATGGTAAACTCTTGCGAGAAGCGATCGCACTCGGCCTAGAAGTCCTACCCTGCCGTTTTGACATCTCACCAGAAGGCATACGCTACATAGGTTTAGCAAAACTCAAAATCTAACTCTCTCCCCTCCGCGAACCTTTGCGTTAAAAACAATGATAATTATCATCATGGGTGTCTCCGGTGCCGGCAAAACCACCATAGGTAAACTACTAGCCGAGGCCTTAAACTGGAAATTTAAAGACGCTGACGAATTTCACTCCATAGATAACATTGAAAAAATGCGGCTAGGTATCCCCCTCAATGATGCCGATAGAAAGCCTTGGTTAAAAGATTTGCAAACAGCGATCGCCCTGTGGTTAAAAGAAAATGCCAATATAGTCTTAGCCTGTTCCGCCCTTAAAGCTAATTATCGCCAATATTTGGTATTAGATGCTGAATACATCAAGCTAATTTATCTCCACGGCAGTTTAGATTTGCTCCAACAGAGGCTCATAGGAAGGCAAAATCATTTTATGTCAGAAAAACTCCTCAATAGCCAATTAGATGACCTTGAGGAGCCAGATGATGCAATTTTTGTAGATGTTTCTGAACCACCCCAACTCATTGTGCAGAACCTAAAAACAGTTCTGGGGATTTAGGCAATTTCCAGCATGACAGAACAGTTTCCCATCATTGAGATTCCGCTACTCGCGCTTGGTTTCCCATTGGGCGTTTAAACTTTGACAGTATATTCCTCCATCGGTAACAACCGCCAATTAGAGCTACCATCGAGTTCTAACACGTATTCATGGTACTGTAACAAACTAGGGCGGTGTCCCACACTAATTAATGTAGTGCCTTTAGCTTTTAGTTGTTGATACAAATTATTTTCATTAGCTAAATCTAGCGCGCTGGTGGCTTCATCGAGGATGACATAGTTAGGCATATTCAGCAGCAGTCGTGCAAAAGCCAAGCGCTGTTGTTCCCCTAAAGACAGAACATTTGCCCAGTCTAACTCCACATCAAAGCCACCAACTCGTTCTGGTAACTCGGACAAATTTACCTCTTCTAAAATATCGCGCATTTTGCTTTCACTGATATCATTATCAGGATTGGGGTAGAGTAACTGACTCCGTAGTGAACCCAATACCATATAAGGACGTTGGGGTAAAAACATCATGTCTGATAGAGAAGGGCGGAGAATTTGACCAGTACCCGCATTCCATAATCCGGCGATCGCTCTTAATAAAGAACTCTTACCACTACCACTGTTCCCGACAATTACCAAACCCTCCCCAGGTTGTAAGTTGAATGGTAAATCATGTACCAAAGTGCGTTCATAGTTGGGAGTCAATAAAGTAACACTACGCAATTCAATGTGAGAATCTTCTGTAACATCGATAGTTCTCATTCCTGGCTGCTTTTGGTCTGTGCTATCCAGAACCCCATCTAAGTCGCCCATCCGTTCAATACCAGCTGCAAAAGCAGTTAAATTTTCAAATTGACCCACCACCACAGATAAAGCTCTAAAAATTTGATTGAAGGCGATCGCAGCTTGGGTAAATGTCCCAAAATCAGTCTGACCGGCGAAGTAGATAGGCGCAATCACCAAATAAGGTAACGCAGAAACAAAATAGTTATAGCTAGTGGTAAAAAAACCTAAATTACGTTGCCAATTAATTAACAAATCAAAGTTAACAATTGCGCGGATAAAACGCTGTTTTAGCTGAAGTATCTCTTCTGTTTCACCTTGATAAAAAGCAATAGATTCGGCATTATCTCGCACATGAATTAATCCATAACGAAAATCTGCTTCGCGTTTAAGTTGATTATAGTTAATGCTAATTAATCGTTGTCCAATCCAAGCTGTAACACCTGTTCCCAGAATTGCATAAACTACCAACGCCACCGATAAAGAAACTGAGATAGATAATAAAACTCCAGTAAAAGACACTAAAGTAATAATTGATGTCAAAATCAGCAGTGTAAAAGATAAACTAGTGCGAGTAAATGACCTGATATCTTCAGCAATTCGCTGGTCTGGGTTATCAATTTTTTGATTAAAATTAATCTGGTAATAAGCCCGATTTTGGAAATATTTATCGAGAAAATGATTTGTCAACCACTCCCGCCATTGCAATCCTAATTTGTCTTGTAGATAACCATACATAACCACAATGGGAGTACCAATGACTAACAGCCCAGCATAAATAGCAATGAAGCGCCAAAAGATAGACGCATCTTTCGTTTCGGGATAAGTAGCCAGAGAAGTATCAATATTGCGGAAAATAAAGCTAATACTGACATTAATCGCGTTAACCGCCAATGCCAAAAGTAGTAAAAGTCCTAATAGTCCCCTAGCCTGCCATTTTTTTTCTGAAAACCAGTAGGGTTTGGCAACCTTGAGAAATTTCTGCCACAATTTAGGGTTTAATCGTTGGGGCGGAGTTGTTGTTGTATTCATTACTAATTATTTTTTTAGAAGATAATATCTAACTTTAACTTTCTTTAATATAAAATGCGATTCGTCTCTCGGTTTTTCTTGCCCTATTATAGTTATTGAAATTGTAGAAAAAACTTGGCTGCATTTTTTTTTCTATCGAATCACCTGAATTTCAGCGCCAATTGTCAGCTTTGCCCAGGCTCGATCTGCGGTAACAATCGGGTACAATGTAAATCCAAATAAATATAGGACTCCTATTTGGATTTTGATAGCTTGCGTGGCGTAAGCCATACAAAACTCCGTTCCCTACCTCTACTACACTAAGGCGGGCAAGATGCCCACCCCACAAGAGTTTTAGTATTAATATCTGTACCTCATTTACCTGCAAACTACATTATTTTCTTCTACTTTGGCAATTTCCAGCAGCGTTTTTAAAACCGAATCTGGATTAAGACTAATAGAATCAATTCCCTGTTCTACTAAAAACTGGGCAAATTCTGGGTAATCGCTGGGTGCTTGTCCACAAATACCGATTTTACGGTGATTTTTCTTCGCCGATGCTATGGCCATTGTTACCATGCGCTTCACAGCCGGACTGCGTTCGTCAAATAACCGCGCCACCAAGGACGAATCCCGATCTAAACCTAATGTTAGCTGAGTTAAGTCATTGGAACCAATGGAGAAGCCATCAAACACCTCGGCAAACTCATCAGCCATAATTACATTACTGGGTAACTCGCACATTACATACACTTGCAAGTCGTTCACACCCTGTTTTAAATCATTTTTGGACATTTCCGCCAACACTAAACGTCCTTCATCGGGAGTGCGACAGAAGGGAATCATTGGGATAACGTTAGTTAAACCCATTTCGTGCCGCACTCGCTTGATAGATTGACACTCTAGGGCAAAAGCTTCTTGATATCCTGGATCATAGTAACGTGATGCACCCCGCCAACCCAACATGGGGTTTTCTTCTTGAGGTTCAAATTGCTGACCACCTAAAAGATTGGCGTATTCATTACTTTTAAAATCTGACATTCTGACAATTACTGGTTTAGGATAAAAAGCTGCCGCAATTCTTCCGATACCTTGGGCTAATTTATCAACAAAATACTGGGGTTTATCGTCGTAAAGGGCTGTAAGTTGATTAATTTTGGTTTTGACAAATTCATCTTCTAACTTCTCAAAGTGAATCAAGGCCATGGGATGAATTTGAATTTGGTTGGCGATAATAAATTCTGTCCGGGCTAAACCAACTCCATCATTGGGAATTGCAGATAAACTCAAGGCTTCTTGGGGATTACCCACATTCATTAAAATTTGGGTACGAGTGCGGGGTAAGTTTTCTAGAAGCGCTTCTTTGACTTCAAAGGGTAACAAACCAGGATAAACTTTACCTTCATCTCCCTCGGCGCAAGAAATTGTCACCTCTTGACCCGTTTTTAAGATGGTTGTGGCGTTGTTACATCCGACAATTGCTGGGACTCCCATTTCTCGCGCAATAATGGCTGCGTGACAGGTGCGCCCCCCGGAGTTGGTAATAATGGCACTGGCGCGTTTCATAATTGGTTCCCAGTCGGGGTCTGTTCTTTCTGTCACCAACACATCCCCGGCTTGAAACTGGTGGATGTTATTCACATTTAAAATCAGTTTAACTTGACCTTGACTAATGGCTTCACCAATGGCGCGACCAGTGACCAGAGGATCGGGAGATTTTGCTTTTTTATCTGTTTTAACGAAGTGATAACTCCGCAATATGTTTGCTGTTTTCTGGGACTGGACTGTTTCGGGGCGGGCTTGGACAATAAAAAGCTGATCGGTAATTCCGTCTTTTGCCCACTCGATATCCATTGGGGAGTAATTACCGTGGGTTTGGCCATAATGGTCTTCTATTAAACAAGCCCAATGTGCTAGTTGTAAAATTTCTGCATCACTAAGCGCAAATTTGCTTTGTTCTATGGTGGATACGGCGACGTTTTTTGTAAATTTTGAGCCGTCATCATAGATCATTTTTAGTTCTTTGCTGCCCAATTTTTTATCAATAATGGGGCTAAAACCTGTTTTTAATGTTGGCTTGAAAACATAGTATTCATCTGGGTTGACGGTTCCTTGAACGACGTTTTCGCCTAAACCGTAAGCGGCTGTAATCAGTGCAGCATCTTTAAAACCGGTTTCGGTGTCGATGGAGAACATGACTCCAGAGGTGGCTAAGTCAGAACGCACCATTTTTTGTACGCCGACGGCAAGGGCAATGCTAAAGTGATCGAATCCTTTGGTGTGACGATAGGATATGGCGCGGTCGGTGAATATGGACGCAAAACACCGATGACAAGCTGCTAAAACTTCTTCAACTCCGACAACATTTAAGAAACTTTCTTGTTGTCCGGCAAAACTTGCATCGGGGAGGTCTTCAGCTGTGGCGCTAGAACGGACGGCGACATCTGTATCTGTGTTGTATTGTTCACATAGTTTCAGATATGCTTCGGCGATCGCATCCCTTAATTCTACAGGAAAGGGTGTGTGCATCAGTAGCGATCGCGCTTTTTTTGCCCGTACCTGTAAGTTTTTTACATCCTCAATATCTAAATCCCCAAAGAGTTCGCGTAACTTGGCTTCTAACCCAGCCGACTCGATGAAATACCGATAAGCATAAGCCGTGGTCGCAAATCCTGTGGGAACGTTAACGCCTTGGGGTGTCAACTGTTGAATCATTTCTCCTAGTGAGGCATTTTTTCCCCCAACTAGGGGTATATCAGCAATACCAACTTCATTAAACCAGAGAATAAGCGATCGCTTTTTGTCCGATTGAGTCAATGTGTTTGGATATACCGTAACCATCTGTATTACCTCTCAAGTAGACGCTCTGGTTGTCAGTTTCTTATCAATAGCATATAGAACTCCTATTTGAATTTTGATAGCTGGCGTGGCGTAAGCCATACAAAACCACCTATACCTTGTTTCCCTATTCCCTACCTCTACAAGTAATATCCCTAGACCACGCAAGCGACAGAAACCAAACCGGATTCCTATATTTTCTATATATTTAATTTTAGATTTAAGATTTGGTATTGTGCTATTAGATGCAACACTATAGTTAGGAAAATTTAACATTTTCCGAGATAATAGCGATATTAAAATCCAAAATTTAGTACAAAATGGCGCAACTAGAACGACTACTACAAATGGCAGAAGATGAGCTAACAGAATACAGTAGTGATGCCCGCAAAATCGAAAAGATGCGCCGTAAAATCAGTTTATCTGTATCACTAGCAGAACAACGGCAAGTTAAAGCTGAATTATTAACTACTATGAAACCTAGTATAATTACCAATATTGTGGAAGAACAAAGGCAAGCAGCAGCTTTACCATTTTGGGGAATTGCCGGATTGGGTTTATTATTCGGCATTTCTCTAAATCAACCCGTGCTTTTATTAGTAGGTGGGGTGGGGACTGTCGCCGCTTTCCGAATTCAAAAATGGGGTTGGAAATTACAGGCGAAGCGTTTATTATTACAAACCTTAGACGATATTGAGACAAGGATATCTCAACCCAGTCAACAGTGACCGAAGAGACGGAGGCGTAGGGATTGCTCCCCCTTGCACCCTGCAACCCTGCTTCTTTGCCTCTTCTCACTGCCAATATTATAGTTTTCCTACCAACAACGGTATTATGGCATCCTACCTTTGGTGTAGAAATCTATCACTAGCTAGTCGATAATTCTACCCATAGATGAAATTCATTTACCAGCTGATCCAAATAAAAGATGATTACGGCTATGTAAATTCAATTGTACAGTAAGTATTAAGGATAAAATATGCGAGCATCCTAGAGTTACTCATGACACTAGAGTTACTACACTAATTCAAATTTCTACAAAGAAATGACTGTTTTCTCTCTGTATAACTCACATTCAGGATTGGGTAAACCAAGAGTTTGACAACAAGCGTACCTCAGTAAAGCTGAATTGACACTCTTTGGTAATCTCAGAGACATCAAGTCAACTGGATACCAGCGAATCCTTTGTCCACAAGGTTCGCTATATAACTAAACTGACCATTGTTACTTTTAAGCTGTTAGAACTAACCCACAAAGGAGATAGTAATTGTGACTAAATATGACAAGATTTTTAATTCAACACAAACTACAGAAGAATTACTGAGTCCAGAAGAAGCTGTAGCCGCGATCGCAGTTGTCACAGAAATGGCTGATTTGCCAGTAGAGGAAGTAGAGGGAGACATTTTAGCCAGCATCCTTTGGGACTTTGAAGTTTTTGAAGACTATTCAGAAGATGAAATTGCCCAAATAGTCAATAGACTCATAGGTATTGCAGAAAATGAGGGCATTGGGACTTTATTTAATATCGCTAGTAAAAGCCTTTCTGACGAACTAGTTTTAGATGCTTTTGCTGTCGGGGTAATGGTGAGTATAGATGAAGACGATTTAATTATTTCCCAACAGAAACAACCCTATCTCAAACAGTTACAGCAAGCCTTAGACCTAGAAGATGAAGAAGCCCACGAAATTGTACAGGAAGTAATTGCCGCCTATCAAGAAGCAGAAAACGAAATTTACCTAGATGAAGACGAAGACACAATCATAGTCAGAGATTATGGCGACGAGGTATATGAATCGCCATCTGGTAATTTTTCAGTCCCCATTCCTGTTGATCCACAGCAGGGAGGTAAAGTAGAAAGTGAGGATGGGGTAGTGGGATTTTTTGATAATTTCGGCACCATGCTGAGAATCGATCATTATCCCATATCATCAGAACAATTGGAACAATTAGAATCGATTGGACAAGAAGAATATTTACAATCAACGCTACTAAACAAGTATGTGCCAGAAGCAATTTTCACCAATATGCCAAAAGCTGAAGTCAGATACACTGAATATTTGAAAGATGCCGTTGAAGGTTCATACTTCGCCCTCATTGATATGCCCCAAGGTTCAACCATTTCCCAATCAAAAAATAACGGTACAGCCACCAGACTAGACGCATACCGAGGGCTTTTAGCATTTATGCACTCTAACTATTTATATATAGTTAGCAGCCAGCACAGCTTTTTTAACGGTGAAAAACCCAGTTCCATTAAAGAAGAAGCTGAAGACATTAAGGATAACATTTTAGAGTTTGTAGAAACTATAGAGTTCACAGAAACTGAATAAAGGAACACAAAAAAAAATAAATTCTCCTTAACTTTATGGTGGGTTACAGTCTACCAACCCACCTACTAGCATGAAACTAAGAACTACAAACTAAGAACTACGAATTACGAACTACGAATTACGAATTACGAACTACGAATTACGAATTACGAACTACGAATTACGAATTACGAACCATTAATTTTCGCCGCAGCAAATCCAAAGCCGTACTAGCACTTACATAACGAATTAAATCACGTCCTCGCATTGCGCCAAAGCGATATTCAAAACTAGCAACTTCATTTTTGGGACTGGCTAAACCGATGTAAACTAAACCCACTGGCTTTGTCTCCGTTCCCCCAGTTGGGCCAGCAATACCAGTAATACTTAAACCCCAAGACGTAGAAAGGCGACTTTTTACCCCCATTGCCATTTGTTCTGCAACAGTACCACTCACCGCCCCAAATTTATCTAAATCCTCTGGGTTAACGCCCAATAACCCCACTTTCGCCGAATTATCATAAGAAATTACCCCACCCCAAAAATAATCAGAACTCCCAGAAATATTCGTTAACATTTGTCCTAAACCACCACCAGTACAGGACTCGGCTACTGATAGCGTTTCCCCGGATAAACGCAACAAATCACCCACCACAGAAGCTAAAGTTTCATCATCAGCCCCGTAATAATCTAATCCAGCAATATCTTTTAGCTGTTTTTCTACAGGTGAAATCAAACCTTCAGCCGTAACTTTTGAATCAGCCTTGGCAGAAATGCGTAATCTAACTTCGCCTTTACCCGCATAAGGGGCGACAGTGGGATTAGGTAAATTAAAATAGGGGGCGACTTTTTCAGCCAAAACAGATTCCCCAATTCCCCAAAACCTTAAACTCCGGCTGTAAATAATCTCCTTTCCCCAGCCTTGATTTTTAAGATAAGGGACTGCTGTATCTGTCCACATCCGGTGCATTTCTGACGGGACACCAGGAAAGGTAAAAATTGTGATTTCGGGGCGTGGTTGCCAAATAATCCCCGGTGCTGTCCCAGTGGGATTGGGTAAAATGTCTGCACCTTGGGGAATTAATGCTTGTTTGCGGTTACTGGGGGACATTACCCGACCACGTTGGGCGAATTTCTGAGTGATATCTTCGATGATTTCTGGATGTTCTATTAAAGGAACGCCAAAAAAATCGGCTATGGTTTCGCAGGTGAGGTCGTCGGGTGTGGGGCCAAGACCACCAGTAAAAATCAGAATTTGCACTCTTGATATAGCAATTTCTATAACTTGCTTTAGTCTTTCTGGGTTATCGCCTACGACTGTTTGATAGTAGTGGGGTATGCCTAGTTGGGCTAGTTGTTGGGCTAAATATTGCGAGTTACTGTTGAGGATATCCCCTAGTAAGAGTTCTGTACCAACACAAATAATTTCTGCACTCATTGACGTGAAAGGAAAGGGAGAAAGGCCTGTATTTTACAGTAACGTGATTTTGTCGCTGTTGATGATTAAGATATGAATGTCATGCACCAGGCGCAGAGAGGAGGAGTTTTTCTGGGGATTCAATCTTATTTTATATGTTTTAAATTTTTATATATGGAAATAACCTCGCTTAGAGGTTGTTTGAAAAGTCTAATTTATGACTCGCCTTGGCGACTAGAAGTCGCGGCTACACAAACGAAACCCACCTGCGTGGGTTTGAAAACCTTGATTTTGTATTAGTCCAGGTCGCTGGATTTTGCCTGTGCCAGTTGCGTAAGTCCTATTGATGTTATTTAATTTTTCTACTTTATCCTGCAAATTGTGGGGAATTTTCTAGATTAATTTGGTCTAGCAATTGCATGATTGTGGTATCAAATGCTGTTTTAAAATCTGGGTCGGAAGCGTAACGTTTGTATAATTCTAATTCATGTTTACGTTCTTTGTTGATGGCTTGTTTAATTAATTTTTCTAATGCTAAACGGCGATTTTGTGTGTCTGGGTTGTTGAGGACTTGATTTTGATAGTCGGGATTTTCTCTGACGTGTTGGGCGATGTTAATGAATTTTATTCGTTGTTGTTGGGGTGTAGCATCCCAACCTGTGAAAAAGCGATTGTTAAAAGTAGCGATGATTTCATCTAGGGGGTCTTGTTGTGGTGCTTCACTTTGGTATCCCCGGATATTTGAGTTTTGTGGGTCTATTTCTGATTCAGAATTATCCAGTTCTATGCTATAATTGAGCTTAGTTCTTTCTATGGCGTAGGTGGAAAGGTCTACACTTTCTAAAAGTTGATCAAGTTGCTCTTGGTCGGGATTTTTTACCGCTAGTTTGGGAATGAGAAATTTTAGGAACCAATACTGCATTTCCCATTGCAGATTATTATAGGGAATCATACAGGCGACTTGTCCATAAATTTTGACAAACTGTTTTGCTTTAATTTTAAAGTCGATTTTGCTGGTTTCTTCTAGTTCTAATTCTGAGCTAAAACGGGCTACAGCAATATCAATGATGGGGCTGAGGTTTTCGGCTTCGACGTTATTAAAAAATAATTCGTTAAATTGCTCAATTTCTGACCATTCATAAACTCCCACTTCGTCTAATGCTTCTTTGAGGTCATGGAGAACATTAATATCTGTGGGTTCGCTTAATGATGTGGCTGTGTAGAATGGGTCAAAGGCGGTTTGAATATCGCTGACGGTGTTGTAAAAGTCTAAAATAAATGTGTCTTGTTTCCCCATTTTGGCGTTACAGCGATTCAGCCGTGATAGGGTTTGTACTGCTGTGACTGACTGTAATTTTTTATCCACATACATGGTATGTAATAATGGTTCATCAAAGCCGGTGAGAAATTTATTGGCGACGACTAATATTTTATAATCTGATTTTTTGAACTCGTCAGAAATATCTTTACTGGGAAATTGATTAATGATTTCTTCGGTGTATTCAATTCCGTCTATGGTCTTTTTACCGGAAAAGGCGATAATAGCTTTAAAGGGGACATTGGCTTGTGTTAATAAATCGCGGATGGCGAAAAAATAACGAATTGCTGTTTCAATATTGCGGGTGACAACCATTGCTTTTCCTTCACCTTTGAGCTTTTTGGGTTGCCACACTTGGGTGATAAAATGGTTAACTATAATCTCGGCTTTGGTGCTGATGGTTTGTTTATTTCCTTCGACGTAAGCCCGCAGCTTTTTTTGAGCTTGGGTAGTATTAAAGTTGGGATTATCTTGAATAGATTTTTTAATTTCGTAATAACTTTTATAGGTGGTATAATTGGCTAAGACATCTAATATAAAGCCTTCTTCTATGGCTTGTTTCATTGAGTAGAGATGAAACGGTGTAAATTTGCCCTCTGGGGTTGGTTGACCAAATTTTTCGAGGGTGGCGTTTTTGGGTGTGGCGGTAAAGGCAAAATAAGAAGCGTTTTTACTCAGTTTGCGCCCCTCCATTGCTTTGAGAATTTTATCTTGTAAATCTTCTTCGTCTTCTGCTTCGGTTTTACCAAGGGCTATATTTAAATTATCTGCGGCTTTTCCGCTTTGGGATGAGTGGGCTTCATCGATAATTACAGCGAAGGTGTTTTTACTCAAGTCTTCAATACCTTCTATGATGAAGGGGAATTTTTGAATTGTCGTAATGATGATTTTTTTACCTTTCTCTAGGGCTGTTTTTAAGTCTTTGGAACTTGTGGCGTGGGCGACTATGTTTTTTACTTGAGAAAAGTCTTTGATATTGTCTTTGAGTTGTTTATCTAGGATGCGTCTATCTGTGACAACTACGACGGAATCAAATAGGGGAGTGTCGGCGTTTTGGGTGTAGAGTTCTATTAATTGATATGTTATCCATGTGATGGAGTTGGATTTTCCTGAACCTGCGGAATGTTGAATTAGATATGTTTGTCCAGTACCGTTTATTTTAGCGTGTGTTAATAGTTGGCGGACTACATCTAGTTGGTGATAGCGGGGAAAGAAGAGGGTTTTTTCTATTAGGGGTGTTTTGCTGTCGCTGGGTATGAGAATGGCGAAGTGTTCAATGATGTTGGTGAAACTGGGACGGGTAAGAATGGTTTCCCAGAGATATGCAGATTTATGTCCGTTGGGGTTGGGTGGGTTTCCTTTTCCGAAGTTAAAACCTTTGTTGAAGGGGAGAAAGTAGGTTTTTTCGCGGTTTAATTTTGTTGTCATCCACACTTCATCTGTGTCAATTGCGAAGTGAACTAGACAACGCGCAAATTGGAAGAGTGGTTCTTGGGGGTTGCGGTTTTCCCGGTATTGTTTTTTGGCGTGGTAAACTGTTTGGTTTGTCCAGGGGTTTTTTAATTCTATGGTGGCGATCGCACATCCGTTGATAAATAGTACTATATCTATGGATAATGCTGTATCTTTTTGGGAATAATGTACTTGACGGGTAATTGAAAAGATGTTTTTTTGAAAGTTTTCTGTTACAGCTTGGTTTGTGTCGTTGTATGGTTGGCTGTAAAGTAAGGTGAGATGGGCGTTATCTATGGATAATCCTTTTTTGAGGACTGAGAGGATACCATCTTTTTTTATTTTGCGATCGCACCGTTCTAAAATCAAGTTTTTCCAGTTGGGGCGGTATTGAAGTTTGGCTAGTTCTTCTGGTTGGGTGGTTTCTAAGAAGCGCCAGAATTTTTCTTCGTCTATGGCTATTTGTCGGTTAAAGTCTGCGGGGTTTCCTTTTTCATAGCCAGCGCGTTCAATGAGTGCAGTTTCTATACAGGTTTCTAAGGCTGACTCGTTGGTTTTGCTGACCATAGGATTTTTATGCTATTTTTTACACTGGTTTTTTTATCATACCTATTTTATGACGAGTTTGGTAATATGGAAAACCTCGCTTCCATTCCTCTCCCCTACAAGGCTATC